>JAICMG010000014.1 GCA_025929365.1 Frankiaceae bacterium | reverse complement strand
GCAACGGCGAGCTCACCGCCAACGCCAACTTCAGATCCACACCGACTGCTCTCCGCCCCATGCCCAAGCCTGAGCACCGGACCGGTCAACTGTCGGCGATGTCCCCGGACATCAGCGTCGGGAGTCTGACAGGACTACACAGGCGCCCCAGCACTTTGAGGTTCTGACAAGGCGACCGTGATGGTCTACTGTCTGGACACATGTCCAGCCCGGTCGCGGTGGTTGCTCGCCGGACGCTGTCGGGACGGCCGGCTGACACCGTCGCGGCGCTCGTTCACGCCGCCGTCAGCGAGGTGGCCGAGACCGGGTTCGACGGTCTGACGATTCGCGGGGTTGCGCGCCGCGCCGGCGTCTCGCCGGCCACGGCGTACACCTACTTCGCCAGCAAGGAGCATCTGCTCACCGAGGTGTTCTGGCGCCGGCTTTCCGCGCTCGAGGCGCCGCGTCCCACTCGCCGGCAACCCGTGTCGGAACGGGTCGCGGACGCCGTGCGGGAGGTCGCGCTGCTCGTGGCGGACGAGCCCGAGCTGGCAGCCGGGGTAACGACCGCCCTGCTGGCCCACGACACCGACGTGCAGGCGGCACGCGACCGGATCGGTACGGCGATCAGCGCGCGGTTGGCGACGGCGATCGGTCCGAACCCGGACCCGAAGGTGTTGCAGATCCTGACCTTCACGTTCATCGGTGCGCTGCTGTCAGCCGGGATGGGCTACGCGACCTACGCCGCGCTGCCCGACGTCATGTCGGAGGCGGCCGACCGGATGCTCGGGCGGGGCCGCGAAAAGGCGCAGCGCCGATGACGACCGACGCACCCGCGATGCCGGTCCTCGACCCGTACTCGTATGCCTTCCACGAAGACCCGTATCCGACGTACGCCGCGTTGCGCGAGAACGCGCCGATCTACGAGAACTCAGACCTCGGCTTCTTCGCGCTGTCCCGTCACGCGGATGTGGTCGCCGCGTTCCGCGACGACATCCGGTTCTCGAACGCCGACGGTGTGTCACTCGACCCTTCGGCGACCGGACCGCAGGCGGCGAAGGTGATGTCCTTCCTCGCGATGGATGAGCCCCGGCACGGCCGGATGCGCCGGCTCGTCTCGCGTGGCTTCACGCCGCGCCGAGTCGCCGACCTCGAGCCGCGGGTGCGCGCGATCACGGACGCCCACCTCGCGCCGGCGCTCGAGCAGGGGTCCTTCGACTTCATCGAGGACGTCGGCGGCAAAGTGCCGATGGACGTGGTGTCGGAGCTGCTGGGCGTGCCGGAGGCTGATCGTGCGGAGCTTCGCCGTCTCGCCGACATCGTGGTGCACCGCGAGGACGGCGTGTTCGACGTCACGGCGGCGGCAGCGAGCGCCGCGATCGATCTGGCCCTCTACTACCTCGACCTGATCGCGGAGCGCCGCCGCGAGCCGCGTGGCGATCTGACCTCGGCGTTGCTGGAGGTGGAGATCGACGGCGAGCGGCTCTCCGATGAAGAGCTCGGCGCGTTTCTGTTTCTCATGGTCGTCGCCGGCAACGAGACCACGACGAAGCTGCTCGGGCACTGCTGGTTCTGGGGGTGGCGCAGTCCCGACCAGCTCGCGAAGCCACTCGCCGACCGCGCGGCGGTCGCGGCATGGGTGGAGGAGACGCTTCGCTACGACGCGTCGACGCAGGTGCTGGCGCGAACGACGACGACGGAGGTGGCGCTGGCCGACGGCGTCATCCCGGCCAAGGCTCGCGTGCTGTTGCTCATCGGGTCGGCCAACCGTGATCCGCGGGTCTTCGCCGATCCGGATCGCTACGACCTCGACCGCGACACGGCGGACTCCCTCAGCTTCGGCTCGGGTCGCCATTTCTGTCTTGGCGCGTCCCTTGCCCGGCTGGAGGCGAGGGTGGTCTTGGAGCAGCTGCTCGACAAGGTGGCGTCGTACGACGTCGACGAGGCCGGCGCTCGGCGCGTGCACTCCGTCAACGTGCGCGGCTTCGCGCATCTTCCGACCTCGGTCACGCTGCGGTGAGGGAGAACGGATGACAACGGTGACGCTGCCGCAGCCGCCCTATGTCTCGGGCGGCGAGCACGAGCATGGCCACCTCGAGGAGCTTCGCCGCGACCCGATCGGCTTGATGCGGCGGGTTCATGAGGAGTGCGGCGCGGTGGGGTCCTTCGACCTCGCCGGACGGCGCGTGGTGCTGCTCAGTGGCGCGGACGTCAACGAGTGGTACTTCCGCAGCCCCGACGAGCTGCTCGACCAGGGTGCGGCGTATCCGTTCATGACACCGATCTTCGGCAAAGGCGTCGTCTTCGACGCGCCGCCCGAACGTCGGGCCGAGATGCTGAAGAACCAGTCGCTGCGCGGCCCGCAAATGAGAGGCCACGCCGAGGTCATCGCCGCGGAGGTCGCGCGGATGGTCGCAGGCTGGGACGGCGAGCGGCAGATCGATCTGCTCGACTTCTTCGCCGAGCTCACGATCTACACGTCATCCGCGTGCCTCATCGGCAAGAAGTTTCGTGATCAGCTCGACGGGCGGTTCGCGGAGCTCTACCACGACCTGGAGCAGGGGACCGATGCCCTGGCATACGTCGACCCCTACGCACCGATCGAGAGCTTCCGGCGCCGTGACGCCGCACGGGTGGAGCTGGTGACGCTGGTCGAGGCGATCATGGCGACCCGCGTGGGCGACGATCCGCCTGCGGGTGACGCTGACCTCCTGGACCTGCTGATGTCGGTGACCGACGACGGAAAGCCGAGGTTCACGGCCGACGAGATCACCGGCATGTTCATCGGGACGATGTTCGCGGGCCATCACACGACGTCAGGCACCGCGGCGTGGACGCTGATCGAGCTGTTGCGCCACCCGGCCGAGATGGCGGCCGTTGTTGCCGAGCTCGACGCGCTCTACGCCGACGGCTCAGCGGTCAGCTTCCAGGCGCTGCGCGAGATCCCACGCCTCGAGTCCGCGATCAAAGAGGCACTCAGGTTGCATCCGCCGCTCATCCTGCTGCTCCGCGTCGCGACCGAGGATCTGGAGGTCGGCGGATACGCCGTGCGAAAGGGCGACCTCGTCGCGGCCACGCCGGCGATCTCCAACCGGCTCACCCCCGACTTCCCCGACGCCGATGCGTTCGACCCGGAGCGCTACCTCGAACCGCGGCGCGAGGACGACCTCAACCCGTGGACGTGGATTCCGTTCGGCGGAGGCAAGCATCGCTGCGTCGGCGCGGCGTTCGCCCTGATGCAGCTCAAGGCGATCTTCTCCATCCTGTTGCGCGACTACAGCTGGGAGATGGCGCAGCCCTCGGAGTCCTACCGCAACGACCACTCGAAGATGGTGGTTCAGCTGGAGCAACCGTGCGCCGTCTTGGTCCGGCCGAGGAGCGCCTCGTGAAGATCACGGTCGACCGCGATCTGTGTCAGGGTCACGCCGTGTGTGAAACCGAGGCCCCCGAGGTCTTCAAGGTGGGCAGGTCCGACCAGGTCGAGGTGCTCATGGACACCCCCGATGCAGCGCAGTACGACGCTGTCCGGATGGCGGTCAAGTACTGCCCGACCCACGCGCTGTCGATCAAAGAGGAGAGCTGACATGCCCGACCGCGCCGAGATGGAAGCCTTCTGGCAGCGGTGGCTCGATGCCAACAAGGAGTGCGAGTCGAGGCGGGACTGGTCGGCTCTGGCGGAGTTCTTCGCGCCGGAGGCGACCTACGGCTGGAACTGCGGTGCCAATGACGACTTCATGGCGGTCGGCCGCGACCAGATCCGCGAGCTCGCGCTCGGCTACGAGATGCAGGGGCTCGAAGGCTGGAGCTACCCGTATCAGGCGACCCTCATCGACGACCGCGCCGGGATGATCATCGGATTCTGGAAGCAGGTCGCCGACGCGAAGCGACCGGACGGCTCGGCGTACGAGGTTGCCGGCTTCGGCGCCAGCTGGTTCGGTTACGCCGACGGCGCCTGGGCGTGGCAGCGCGACTTCTTCGACCACATGAACGCCGGAACGCTGTTCTTCGAGATGATGTCCGCGGGCGTTCTCTCGGACGGCATGCGCAGCCGGATCGAGAAGGCCGCCAAGGGCGAGCTGCTGCCCGGCCACTTCCGTCCCGCGGATCGTCCCGCCCCCCTCTGGCCGCCCGTCTGATGACCATCGGCTTCGTCGGGCTCGGCAACATCGGCGGCGCGATGGCCGCGCGCCTGCCTCATGAGTCCTTGCTGGTGCACGACGTTCGTGAGGAAGCTGCCGCGCCGTACGTCGAGAAGGGTGCGCGGTTCGGGTCGCTCAAGGACCTGGCGATGGAGTGTGACGTCATCTCGATCGTCGTGCTGACCGACGAGCAGGTTCGCGAGGTCGTGGGGGAGCTTCTGGAGCACGCCACGTCGGGCACCGTCATCGCCATCCACTCCACCATCGACATCCGCACGGCACCAGAGCTCGCTGTCGCCGCGGCCGCCAGGGGCATCGACGTGCTCGACGCGGCGATCTCCGGCGGACCGGTCGGTGCCGCCGAAGGCCGCCTCGCAGTGATGGTGGGCGGCGAGCGATCTGCCTACGAGACGGCCAAGCCGGTGTTCGAGTACTGGGCCGAACTCGTCCTGCACGTCGGTCCCGTGGGTGCCGGTACGCAGTGCAAGCTGGCGCGCAACCTCATCTCCTTCGTGAGCTACGCCGGTGCCGGAGAGGCGCAGCGGCTGGCAGCGGCCGCGGGCATCGACCTCGCCAAGCTCGCCGCGGTCGTCCGGCACACCGAGAGCATGGGCGTCGGCTCGGCCGCGTCGATCATGCGCGGGACGGTCGCGCCGCTGCCGACCGACGACCCGGCGCGCCCGATCTTCGAGCACGGGTGCGCGCTCGGCGAGAAGGACCTGTCGCTCGCCATCGCCATGGGTGAGGATCTCGGCGTCAGTGCGCCGCTCGCACGGCAGGCACTCGCGGACCTCGCCTACGCCTTCGGCGTACCGCGTGAGGAGGGGGCGCCACGTGGCTGAGGACCGGCACGAGCGGGGCATCAAGAAGATGGCGGAGGTCTACGCCTGGAAGGAGGTTCCGGACCTTCCGATGGAGTTCTTCCGGCTCACGGCGGACCACCTGTTCGGCGACATCTGGAGCCGTGACGGGCTGTCGCTGCGGGACCGCCGGATGCTGCTGCTCGGCGTCGTCGCGGCGCTCGGTGAGTGGAAGGTGCTGCCGATCCAGCTCGACGCCGTGCTCGCCAACGAAGAGCTCGCGGCGGAGGAGCTTCGTGAGGTGACGATCTTCCTCACCCACTACGTCGGCTGGCCAAGAGGATCGACGCTCAACGGAATTGTGGAGGAGCGGATCTCCGCACACCGCAAGCGTGGTGAATCCAAGCCCGAGTTCCCCGGGCCGAAGGCCTCCGAGTCGTGAGACCGCGCGTCGTTGCGCTTGGCGCCGCTCTCGCGCTCGGCGGGGTCGCGTGCGGCGCGCGGCTGCCGGGCGCCGTACAGGCGCAGGCGTCACGGGTGGCGCTGCAAGGCGGCGGGGACAGGCCGGGGCCGGCGCCGAGCGACGACGCGAACCTGTTTCCGGTGCCGACCCAGCCGGGCGGGAGCGGCCAGACCCAGCCCCCGGTCCCGACCGGCATGGCCTCAGCCGCCGTCGTACCGGGCCGCTCCACGCACGCAACGTCGTCGTCAGGTCCGACGTCAGGCGCGTCGACGTGCTCGGGGGGCCGCGACGTCGGGCTGTCCGCCACGACGTTGTCGCTGGGCGAGGTCGCATCGCTCAGCGGGCCGGTCTCCGGGTTGTTCGACGGCGCGGTCCACGGCGGCGAGGCGTTCGCGAACTTCGTGAACAGCACCTCGGGCGGCATCTGCGGGCGCCAGGTCAAGATCGACGTCGCCGATGACGGCACCAACTGCACGCAGGACGAGAACGCGACGCAGAGCCTCATCGGCCGGACGTTTGCGATGTCGGGAACCTTCGCGTTGTACGACGGCTGCGGCTCACTGGTCATCAAGGCACACCCCACGGTCGCAGACATCCACGTGGCACTCGACCCGGAGGCGGACAAGCCGGCCAACCACTTCGACGTCTCGTCGAAGCAGGAGGGCTTCGCGACCGGGATGTTTCGCTACTACAAGCAGAAGTTCGGCACGAAGCTCGACCATGTCGGCACCATCGTCGAGAACATTCCCTCAGCGGTTCAGAAGCAGAAGGACCAGGTCCACGCCGCGGAAAGCCAGGGCTGGCACTTCACCGACAGCATCCTCGAGCAGCCCACCAACAGCAACTTTCAGAGCGACTTCGTGAAGCTGTGCCAGCGCGAGCACATCCAAGCGTTCTTCGAGCTGACCGAGACGGCTGCGAACGCCGCAACGATGGTCCAGAACGAACGCCAGGCCGGCTGCCCGAAGAGCCTGCTCAACATCATCCCGATCGCCTACGACCAGGCGTTCATCGGCGACTACGGCGGCCCGAAGTCCGACCTGGACGGCATCCTCGGCTGGAACGAGTACGCGTTGTTCTTCAATACCGACGAGGCGGCCGGCATCCCCGAGGTGAAGCTCTTCCAGGAATGGCACGAGCGGACCTATCCGGGCGTGCCGATCAACTTGTACGGGATGTTCTCCTGGGCAGACGACCGGCTGTTCCAGCAAGCCGCCGAGGCCGTCCACGGGCCGCTCACCCGCCAGTCCCTGATGACCTCGCTTCGTAAGATCAAGACCTTCGACGACGGCGGACTGATCGCACCCACCGACCCGTCAGCTGGTGGACCACACTGTTACATCCTCTGGCAACTGCAGAACGGGGCGTTCGAGCGCGTGGACGATCCAAAGACCGGATACCGGTGCGATGGCCACTTCCTGCCCAGGCCGGGGGCATGACATGACGGTTGAACAGTCGGTCAAAGGCGATCACCCGGTCAACCCGGCCGTCGACCTGGTCAGTGGCGAGTTCTGGGGCCGCAACCCGCACGACGAGCTCGCCTGGATGCGCGAGAACGCGCCGGTCTACTGGGACGGCCGGGTCTGGGGCATCGCGTCGCACGCCGACCTGAAGACGGTCTCGCTGCACCCGGAGCTGTTCTGCAACGGCGGCGGCATCCGCCCGGACAACGGGCCCGTCGCGCAGATGATCGACCGGGACGGTGCCGAGCACAAGCGGCGCCGCAACATGGTCAACCGCGGCTTCACCCCGCGTCGGCTGACCGACTCGGTCGACCGGATCAACGAGATCTGCAACCAGCTTGTGGATGCGGTGATCGAGCGCGGCGAATGCGATGCGGTTCGGGACCTGGCCGCGTGGCTGCCGATGCACGTCATCGGCGACATGCTCGGGTTTCCCGAGGCGGAGCGCGGCAGCCTGATGCAGTGGTCCGACGACCTGATGTGCGCGCTGGACGGCAAGCCCGAAAGCGTCGCGCAGGCGACGACGGCGTACGTCGGCTTCCGGGAGTTCTGTCTCGAGGCGATCGAGGATCGACGCCGTACGCCGGGCGAGGACCTGCTCAGCCTGTTGATCGCCGGCGGCACCGACGGTGACGAGGTCAACATCGAAGACGTCATCCACGACGCGCTGCTGATCCTCATCGGCGGCGACGAGACCACCCGCCACGTGATCAGCGGCGGGCTGTATCAGGTGCTGCGCAACCCGGCTGCGAAACAGGCGCTGATCGAGGACCCGGACCGCATCCCGTGCGCGGTCGAGGAGATGCTGCGGTGGGTCAGCCCGATCAAGAACATGGCGCGGACGGTGGTCGAGGACACCGAGCTGAGCGGGCAGCGACTCGAGGCGGGGGACAAGCTCCTGCTGCTGTACCCCTCGGCGAACCGCGACGCGGCGGTGTTCGCGGACCCCTTCCGGTTCGACATCGCGCGCAGCCCGAACGATCACGTGGCGTTCGGGATCGGGACGCACTTCTGCCTCGGCAACAACCTTGCCCGGCTCGAGCTGCGGTGCTTCTTCGAGACGGTGCTGCGGCGGCTGCCCGACATGGAGCTGGTGGATGAGACCGAGCCGGCGTACCGGCCCGCAAACTTCGTGTCCGGCTACGAGTCGATGCCGGTGACGTTCTCGCCGCGAAGCGGCTGACTCAGCGCTCCGCGTTGGCGAGGTGCGCGCGAGCGCGAGACCGCACTGCGGCGTCCTCCCATCGCGCCTCGACGTTGCCGAAGCGCCACACGCCGAGCGCGAGCAGCCAGGTCACGACGAACACCCCGACGATGACGTAGCCCGCGCTATTGATGTCGAACGAGGACATCGCATGCCAGAAGCCGCCCGACAAGCTGAGCTGGTTGCCGATCAGGCCGAGGATCTCGATGCTGCCGATGGCGAAGGCCACGGCGACGGACAGGCCTGTGATCGTGATGTTGTAGTAGACCTTGCGGATCGGCTTGGAGAACGCCCAGCCGTAGGCGAAGTTCATGAAGCAGCCGTCGAGCATGTCGAAGGTCGTCATGCCCGCGGCGAACAGCAGCGGCAGCGACAGGATCGCCCAGAACGGCAGCCCACTCGCGACGGCGGTGCCGGAAAGGACGAGCAGGGCGACCTCGGAGGCGGTGTCGAAGCCGAGCCCGAAGAGCAGACCGACGAGGTACATCTTCGCGGGCCGGTCGACCCGCCGCACGAGACCGCCGAAGAAGCGGTTCATGAGCCCGCGGTGGTTGAGCTGCCGTTCGAGCTCGGCATCGTCGTACTGGCCGTTGCGCAGAGCGAGGAAGACCCGCACGATCGAGACGAGGATCACCAGGTTCACCGCGGCGATCAGGTACAGGAACGTCCCCGAGATCGACGTGCCGACGATCCCGGTCATGGTGTGCAGGCTCGACCCGCCGTTGCTCACCTGGCTGTCGACCGCCCGGATGCCGAGGTTCAGCAGCACCGACATCACGAGGACGATCGAGGAATGGCCGAGGGAGAAGAAGAACCCGACGCTCATCGGCCGCTTGCCGTCGGCCATCAGCTTGCGTGTCGTGTTGTCGATCGCCGAGATGTGGTCGGCGTCGAAGGCGTGGCGCATGCCGAGCGTCAGGGCCAGCATGCCGGTGCCCAGCCCGAACAGCTGCACGTGGTTGCCGTGGTGTGACACGACGTAGTGGCCGGGAATCGCCGCGGCGAGCAGCCCGAAGCCCGCGACGTACAGGCCGACGATGACCGCGACCATCGCGCCGAGCCTCGTCCACTCCTGGGGCGAGAGGCCTTCGCGGATCGCCTGCAGCCGCGCCGAGGCGGAGACGGCGGCGATCGACATTCTCGGCAGGCTCCTGCTGGCTCGGCGTACCTCTGCTTCGTTCCTAGCCTACTTGCGACAAGGTCGCAACAAGCCGGCCACCCGGGTACCGTGCGGGCGTGCGGATCGTCTCCCTCCTTCCCTCGGCGACCGAGATCCTGTTCGCGGTCGGCGCAGGTGACGACGTCGCGGGAGTGACCTTCGAGTGCGACTTCCCGGAGGCCGCTCGCACCCGGCGGATCGTGTCGACGTCGGCGCTACGACCGGGCATGACGCCGGCCGAGATCGACGCCGAGGTGCGGGAGCGGATCGCGCGCGGCGAGGACCTCTACCGCCTCGACGAAGGCGCGTTGCGCGAGCTCGCACCCGATCTGGTGGTGACCCAGGACCTGTGTGCGGTGTGTGCGGTCGACGTCGGCTCGGTCGACGCGGCGATGGCGCATCTCGGCTGCGACGGCAGCGTCCTCACCGTCGACCCGCAGACGCTGGAGGAGGTGATCGAGTCGATCGTGACGATCGGTACGGCGACCGGTCACGAAGCGCCCGCCGAGGAGCTCGCGGCTGAGTGCCGACGGCGACTCGCGGTGGTACGTGACGCGGTCGGCGGACTTGCTCGGCCGAAGGTCGCGGTCGTCGAGTGGACCGACCCTCCGTTCTGCGCCGGCCACTGGGTGCCCGACATGGTGGAAGCCGCGGGAGGCAGGGCGTTGCTCGGCCGCCCGGGCGAGGACTCGCACCGGATCACGTGGGAGGACGTCGCGGCAGCCAACCCCGACCTCGTCGTCATCGCGCCATGTGGCTACCGCCTCGAGGGCGCGGTGACCCTGGCCGAGCAGGCGATCGAGGAGGGCTTC
This sequence comes from Frankiaceae bacterium, assembly GCA_025929365.1. Classification (GTDB taxonomy): domain Bacteria; phylum Actinomycetota; class Actinomycetes; order JAFAQI01; family JAFAQI01; genus DASZTV01. The sequence goes on along the minus strand of JAICMG010000014.1, from coordinate 24,986 downwards.
ATCCCCGCGGATGTGCCGGTGTGGGCGGTCGACGCCGACGCGGCGTACGTCCGCCCTGGACCACGACTCGTCGACGGAGTGGAGGCGTTGGCGGGCGTGCTGCATCGCGACGTCATGCCACCTCGAAACGACCTCGCACAACAAGTCGGCAAGTAGGGATCCGCCGCCGGCCCGATCAAGCTGGAGAACGGCAACTCTGGGCTGCACGCATGTGACATTGGTGTCGCTATGACAAACACGCATGTGACATAGGGGCGCCGTGTCACAACACCTATGTCACATTCGATCGCGAGCGTCGCGGGACGACCCGACTCAGTCCGAGAGCTCCAGTGCGCGATCCAGAGCTCCGTCGACACCCAACGCGCGGCCGGCGGCCAGTGCCTCGTCATGGCCGGCCTCGCCGAGAGCTGCGATGCCCGGTCGTGTCACCAGCTGTTCGATGAGCGCCTTCCACCAGGCGTAGTCCGGTGTGAAGCCGAGCTCACTCTGAACGTGGTCGGCGGCACCCGCCACACAGGCGGCCTCACGGTGGCGACCGAGGCCGCCCAGCGCCATGGCGACCCCCTGCATCTCGATGCTGGCCTGCGCGAGCGCGTTCTCCTCCAGCGCGGCTCGCAGGGAAACGCCGTAGGTCCGCCGGGCTGCCTCGAAGTCACCCACCAACAGCTGGCAGTCGGCCGACAGGTGGGCGTGATGCGTTGCATCATCGAGCGTCATGGGCGCCTCTTGCAGCATGCTGGACAACCGCTCCAGCACCTCGGCAGCACCGTGCGCGTCATGGCGAATCACCATCAGCTGTGCCCGCATGAACACCGCACGGTTGTCCTGCACTCCGGCGTCAGCGAGCATTGCGTCCGCCTGGTCGAGCCACGCGTCAGCCTGCTGGTCGTCCGGATGGGCCGAGCACAGCAGGTAGGCGCGTTCTACCAGCTGGCGGGCCGCGTCGACCGGTCGGCCGGCGCGCATGAAGGCATCCACGGCGTCGCCGACCGCGCGCAGCGCGGGGGCATGCTCACCGGACGCATGATGGAGGTAGCCGAGGATCGAATACAGCCGCCCCTGCAGCACATCGTCGTCGGTCGTGGCGAGGGCTGCAACGATGTGCGGCCGGAGCGCGGCGCGGTTGCTCAGCACCATGCCATGGGTGACGGATGCCAGCCGGGCGTGCAGTTGCGCATCTGCCACGCTGGCCCATTCCAGCGCCCGCCAGAGGTTCGCGGTCTCGGGGCGGATCGGGTCCCCCTCAACGGAGGGGTGGTGCTCGGTCAGCGTCTCGGCGAGGCGGGCATACGCCACTGCGTGGGCACGCGACCAGCGCTGCTCCTGCTCGGGAGTTGCGGCAAGTCTCGTCCGCGCCAGATCGCGCAGCGCGGGTGGCCAGGTGAAGCGGCTTGCATCCTCGGAGGAGCGGCGTACGACGGAGAGGTCCACGAGGTCATCAAGCGCCCATGCCACGTCGACCGGGGTCACCTGGTCGGCCAGCGCCTCGGCCGCGACCTGTTCGAGCATTTCCAGTGTCCAACCGCCTTCGAAGACTCCGAGCCCATCAACGAGCGCGCGGGCCTCGTCCGGCAGCAGGCTGAGTGTCCAGTCGAGCGCGCTCTCAAGGCTGGCATGGCGGGCGGCGGCTGCGTCGCCGGCATCGTCGCCCCGACGTGAGCGCAGCAACGTGAAGCTGCTGTCGAGCCGGTCGAGCAGTTGCTGCGGTGTCATGGATCGGCAGCGGGCAGCGGCGAGCTCGAGGGCTAAGGGGTTGCCGTCGAGTCGCCGGCAGATGCCGGCAACCGCCGCCGCGTTGGCAAGGTCAAGGGCGAAGTCCGGATCGACCTCCAACGCGCGCTGCAGGAACATCGCGACGGCGGGCGAGGTCGCAACATCGTCGTACCGGTTGCTGACCGGCACCGCCAGCGGCTCAACATAGACAATGCGTTCGCCCGCGACGTGCAGTGGTGCCTGTGAGGTGACCAGGACGTGCAAGCCGGGTGCGGTCTCGAGCAGGGACAGGACAGTCGGGCCCGCTGCCCGGATCTGCTCGAAGTTGTCGAGGACCAGCAACGTCCGTCGACCGCCGAGGCACCCCGTGATGCTGACGACGTCGCTGTCCGGAGCGTCGAGGACGCGGGCGATCTCCGGGGCGACATCGGCGGGATCGCGCACGGCAGCGAGCGGGATCATGGCCGCGCCGTCGCCGGCGTCGGCGCGCTCGTGTCCGAGCGCCAGCGCGAGGCTGCTCTTGCCGACGCCGGCAGGTCCCACGAGGCTGACGAGCCGGGCGCCGGCTTCCCACTCCTTACGTACGCGGGCGAGATCGAGATCGCGGCCGACGAGGTGCGACCACCGGCTCGGTAGGCGAAGCACCCGCCCGTCGAGGGCACGGGGCGGCGGGAAGCTGCCGGGGCCCATCTGAAACATACGAACCGAACCGGGGATGTCCTTGAGGCGATGCTCGCCGACGTCGTAGAGGTGATGGTCGGCAAGGTCCGTCGTGATGAGGAGGGCAGTGGTCTCCGAGACCAGGGTCTGCCCGCCGTGGGCCGCCGCGGCGATCCGGGCGGCCTTGTGGACGTCGAGGCCGACGTAGTTGCCGTGGCGCTCCTCGACCGAGCCGGTGTGCAGACCGATCCGCAGGCGGACGGGTGCATTCTGCGGCCAGACCTCGGCGGCGAGAGCGGCATGGATACCTAGCGCTGCCGTGGCGGCTCGGCGGGCGTCGTCGAAGGTGACAAAGAACGCGTCACCCTCGGTGCCGACCTCGCGGCCGTCGGTGTCAGCGAGGATTCGCCGCACTATTTGCCGGTGACGGTCGAGGACATCTCCCCAGGCATCGCCAAGCCGGCGGACGAGCATGGTCGAGCCCTCGATGTCGGTGAACATCAATGTGACGGTGCGAAGGCGCGGCGGTGTCCCCGCGTCGGCCTTTGCGGCGGCGCTTGTCGCGTCGCGCGGAGGCGTGACCTCGCCCGGAGTCGTCACTCTGACAGGTTAGGCGCGGGCGGGATGGGTTCGTGGATGTTGTTACAGGCAGCCGTCTGGCTGTAGCAATGCGCATGTGCCGTGTTCACGTCGTTAGGTGAACGCCGAGTTAGGCGACGAGGGTCTTTGCCGCCGCTACGAGCGCAGCCAGCCCCTGTTTCGCATCGGCGAAGAACATCGAGGTCTTCGGATCCGTGTAGAGCTCGTTGTCGATGCCGGCGTACCCCGACGCCATCGACCGCTTGATGACGATGATCGACTTGGCGTGGTCGACGTCGAGGATCGGCATCCCTGACACCGCGTTGCCGGGTCGACGCGCCGCCGGGTTCGTGACGTCGTTCGCGCCGACCACCAACGCGACGTCTGTTCTTTCGAACTCCGAGTTGATCTCCTCCATCTCTTTCAGCTGGTCATAGGGCACGTTGGCCTCCGCGAGCAGCACGTTCATGTGGCCCGGCATCCGGCCGGCGACCGGATGGATGGCATAGCTGACATCGACGCCGTGCGACTCGAGCACCTCGGCGAGCTGGCGGCACTCGTGCTGCGCCTGTGCGGCGGCCAGGCCGTAGCCCGGAACGATGATCACCTTGCTCGCGTAGGCGAGCTGCAGCGCCGCGTCGTCGACGGCGATGGCCTTGACCGGCCCGCCCGCGCTCGCAGCCGCCATCACGCCGGTCGCCCCGGTGCCGAACCCGCCCGCAATGATGCTCAGCACCGAGCGGTTCATCGCGTCGGCCATCAGCTTGGTGAGGATCGACCCGGACGCTCCGACGAGGGCACCGGCGATCGTCAGCGTCGCGTTCGACAGCACGAAGCCCGCCATCGCGACCGCAGTGCCGGTGAACGCGTTGAGCAACGAGATGACGACCGGCATGTCCGCGCCGCCGATCGGCAGGACAGTGAGTACGCCGAGCACCATCGCGATGACGACGACGCCGAGCAACACCACCTTGCGGTCCGCGCCGGCGATCACCCAGCCGCTGCCGGCCAGGGCGGCGGCGAACAACAGACCAGAGGCCGCGTGCGATCCGGGGAAGGACACGGGATGAGACAGATGTCCCTGCAGCTTCAGCGCGGCGAGCAGCGAGCCCGTGAAGGTGATGCCACCGATGACCACATCGAGGACCGTGGCGGTAGCGGTCCCTCCCGAAGGATGGGTGTGGATGTCGTACTCGGCGATGGCGATCAGTGCTGCGGCGCCGCCGCCGACCGCGTTGAACAGCGACACCAGCTGCGGCATGGACGTCATCTGCACGGTGCGCGCGGCGTACAAGCCGTAGGCGCCGCCGACGAGCACGCCGGCGGACAGCACGATCCACCGCGTCGCGTTCATCACGGCGCCGCCGTCGCCGTGGCCGACGTTGAGCAGTACGGCGACGACTGCGACGGTCATCCCGAACGCGGACACCTGGTTGCCGCGGCGCGCGCTCGCCGGCGAGTTCATGAGGTGCAGGCCGATGACGAAGCAGACCGCGCCGAACAGGGAGGCGAAGCGGATCCCGGTCTCCCAGTGCGTCACGGCTGATCGTCCTTGGAGTGCGCCCCGGGGACGACCGGCCGGCGTTTGAACATCTGCAGCATCCGGTCGGTCACGACGTAGCCGCCGATCACGTTTGCCGCGGCGAACGCGCCCGCGATGAACAGCAGAACATAGCCGAGGATGCCGTGCGTCTCACCGGACAGGATGACGACCCCGACGAGAACGACGCCGTGAATCGAGTTGGCGCCCGACATGAGCGGTGTGTGCAGGGTCGCCGGGACCTTGCTGATCACCTCGAAGCCGACGAGCAGCGCGAGGACGAAGATCGTCATGTCGCCGACGAACGAGCCGGTCACGGTGCTCCTCCTTTGGCGACGAGGGCGGCGGTGGCGGGATGGACCACCTTGCCGTCGTGCGTGACAAGGACACCGGCGGTGATCTCGTCCTCGAGGTCTATCGACAGCGCGCCGTCGGAGACGAGGTGCTTCAGCAGCGCGCTCATGTTGCGGGCGTACGCCGCCGACGCCGCGGTCGCCATGCGAGACGCGAGGTCGCCGGCACCGACGACCGTCACGCCGTTGGCGGATACGACCACCTCGCCCGGCCGCGAGATCTCGACGTTTCCGCCGAGGTCCGACGCGCCCATGTCGACGACCACCGAGCCTCGGCGCATCGCCGCGATCGCGGCGGACGTCACCATCAACGGTGGCCGTTGCCCGGGGATCTGGGCGGTGGTGATGACGACGTCGTGCTTGGCGATGTGCGCGGTGAGCTCATGCTGTTGCGCGAGCTGCTCCTCATCGGTGAGCGAGCGCGCGTAGCCACCCTCGCCCGCGCCGGACGCGACCGACTTGAGCTCGATCGGCTGAGCGCCGAGCGAGCGAATCTCGTCCACGCTCGCCGGCCGGACGTCGTACCCGCGGACGATCGCGCCGAGCCGTCGTGCCGTTCCGATGGCTGCCAACCCGGCGACTCCGGCGCCGAGCACCAGCACCTCGGCGGGCTTCGAGGTGCCCGCCGCAGTGATGAGCAGCGGGAAGAACCGGTCGAAGTGCTCCGCCGCCACGAGGACGGACTTGTATCCCGCGACGTTGGCCTGCGAGCTGAGTGCGTCCATCCCCTGGGCGCGGGTGAGCGTGCGGGGAAGTCCGTCGAGGCTGACGGCTGTGACGCCGCGCTCGGCGAGATCGGCCATCACCCGCGGCCAGAGCAGCGGCTGCAACAGCCCGACGACCGCCTGGCCGGATCGAAGCGCGGTGTAGTCGGGCGGCCCAACGCAGAGAATGACGTCCGAGGTTGCGCGAACCGCGGCACCGTCGGCGACTGTCGCGCCGGCGTCGGCGTACTCGCTGTCCGCGAACCATGCGCCGGCACCAGCCCCTGACTCGACGACGACATCGAATCCAAAGCTGGCGAGTCGCCCGACGGCCTCAGGGGTGAGGGCGACCCGACGCTCTGCAGGCGCGATCTCCGCGACGACGCCGGCTCGCATGAGGCCGACGATACGACTCCGGCGCGTACTGGGCTCGTAGGCTTCGCGAGTGTCCCGGCGCCCCGCGCTCGTCGTGGTCTGCGGAATCCTCGCGCTCACGTTCCTCGACACGACGGTTGTCGCGGTCGCGCTCGGCAGCATTCAGACCTCGTTGCACCTCGGTGTCACCGGACTGCAGTGGGTCGTCGACGCGTATGCCGTCGCGTTCTCGAGCTTGATGCTCACCGGCGGCACGTTGGGAGATCGGTACGGCCGGCGGCGGGTCATGCTGACGGGCGTCGCCATCTTCGCAGCAGCGTCGTTGATGGGCGCGCTCGCCACCTCCGGGAACATGCTGATCGCGTCGCGCGGGCTGATGGGTATCGGAGCAGCCGCGTCGGAGCCGGGAACGCTGTCCGTCCTTCGCCACATCTTTCCGGAGCAGCGAGGGAGGGCCCGTGCACTCGGTGTGTGGGCCGCGGTGTCCTGCCTCGGCCTTGCGCTGGGTCCACTGATCGGTGGCCTGCTGGTCGGGGTCTGGGATTGGCACGGCATCTTCTGGCTCAACGTCGCGGTCGGCCTCGTTCTGCTCGTGACAGCCCACCGGTACGTGCCGGAGAGCGCTGATCCCGCCGCCGCCGCGCTCGACCTGCCCGGACAGGTGCTTGCGGTCGGAGGCATCGCCACCGTCGTCGTCGGGCTGATCGAAGGTGAGCGGTCCGGCTACGCGGCCGGTCACATCGTCGCCCTGTTCGCCGTCGGCGCCGGTTGCGTCGGAGGGTTCATCTGGCGCGAGCTCGTGACGCCTGCCCCGATGCTCGATCTGCGGTACTTCCGGCGGCGTCGCTTTCGCGCGGCACTCGGCGTGGCCTTCGCGGCGTACTTCGGGACCTTCTCGATCTTCTTCTTCAGCGCGCTCTATCTCGAGGAGGTCGTCAAGTACAGCGGCTACCGCACGGCGTTGTTGTTCCTGCCGATGACCGTCTTCATGGTTGCCGGTGCCGTCGCCGGCGGATGGCTGGTCGTGCGCCGCGGCGGTCGATGGACGATGGGGCTCGGCGCGATGCTCGCTGCCGCCGGCATCGCAGCGAGCGAGCCGCTGCTCAACCCGCATCCGTCTTTCGGCGGGCTCATGGCGACGCTCGCGTTGACCGGTCTGGGGCTGGGTACGGCGATGGTGCCGGTGACGTCGGTGGCGCTCGAAGAGGTGCCGGCCGAGCACTCGGGGATGGCGGCGTCAGCAACGAACACCGCGCGCCAGCTCGGTGTGGTCTTCGGTGTCGCGATCCTCGGCGCGCTCGTCAACGCACATCTCACAACGGATCTGAAGCACCGCCTCGACCAGCTCGGCATCCCGCGGATCTTTCAGGACTACATCATCCACGCCTATGAGCACGGCAGCTCGCCCGACAAGAGCACGCTCGGGGGTCAGATCTTCAGCTCGATCGTCGACCGGATCAAGGTCGCGGCGTACGCCGCATTCCACGACGGGCTGGCCTCGGCACTGACGATCTCGGCGATCTTGATCGCGGCTGCCGCCGTCTTCGCCGGGTACTCCGCAGCTCGCAAGGACGACTCGGCAAGCTCGCTCATGGACTAGGGCGGCACACCGCCCGGGAGCAGCGAAGCCGCTATCCCTTTTCCGGCAGGTCCTGCGCAGTGCCGATCAGTGACCCGCGAGCGAAGGTCGCACCGAGCGCGACGGCAGCATCCATGCGCGCGGTCGAGTTGACCCCGTGAGCGAGCACCGCCACGTCGTTCGCGGTCGCCCACTCGAGCATGCGCTCGACATTCGGGCTCACCGGCGGTATTCGCCCCGGAAGGTCCATGTCCAGCCGCAGCCAGCTGGGCCGGATCTGCTCGGCCAGCTTCAAGCCGCTCGGATGGTCGGCCACGTCGTCGACGACGATGAGCCACCCGTATGACTGGAACTGGTTCACGCCACTGCGCAGCTGCCATTCGTCGTCGAACGCCGCGATCGGGATCTCCGCTGCCAGCGTCAGCTCCTGTCGCGCGCGCACGAACGGCAACGAGAGGTCGGTAGGGCACGGATGGCCGTACGTCGCCGGCTCCGGGGTGAAGTGCAGCTGCTGCCGCAGCCCGCGCTCCAGCGCGTACCCCATCAGAAAGGTCCGGATCGACCAGTCCAGGCGGTCCAACAGCCCGGCCGCCACCGCCGAGTCGATGAGTGCCGAGGTGGTGTGCAAGCCGGTTCCGATCTGGCCCGCCGAGCGTGACCGGTACCCGACGACCTCCTCGGAGCCCAGCGCGACGATCGGCTCGAACCGGTAGCTCTGCCGGCTCGGGTTGGCGATCAGGTCCTCGATCGCCTGCCGGTGCGATGCGCTCACGCCGGACATGCTGGCGCCTCGGCTGCGATCCCGCTATGGACCTTCGCGAGAAGGGAGCGCTGCGCATCTGTGCGCCCCGATGAAGAACTGCCTAACGGTCGGGGCAGATGATCGACGCCAACTCGGGTTCGGAGGGAGTCGCGCGGATGGCCGGAATCGACCAAGCAGAGCTGAGCGACCGGCTGTCCGGCCTCGCCTCGAAGCACGAGGTGGTCGGGGCGAGCATCGCGGTGCACTCCTCGGCCGGCACCGCCGAGGCGGCGTACGGCGTGACCAACCTCCGCACCGGGGCCGCCGTCACGACGGACACCGTGTTTCAGATCGGGTCGATCACCAAGGTCTACACGGCGACCCTCGTGATGCAGCTGGTCGACGAGGGCAACGTGGACCTCGACCGGCCGATCCGCGACTACCTCCCGGAGCTGCGCCTGGCCGATCCCGACGCCCAGGCGCAGATCACGACCCGCCAGCTGCTGTCCCACACGAGCGGCATCGACGGCGACATCTTCGACGACCACGGCCGGGGCGACGAATGCGTGGAGCGCTACGTTGCTGCGCTGGCCGACGTCAGCCAGACCAGCCGGCCCGGCGAGCTGTTCTCCTACTGCAACGCCGGTTGGGTGATCCTCGGCCGGCTGGTCGAGGTCATGCGCGGCTCGAGCTGGGACGGCGCGATCGCCCGGCACATATGCGAACCGCTCGGCCTGCGCGACACGGTGACGTTGCCCGAAGAGGCGATCCTGCGCAGCGCGGCCGTCGGCCATGCGACGTACGACGAGACCGTCGGCGCGGAGCCCGCGAAGGCGTGGCACCTGGCGCGCGCGACCGGCCCGGCGGGTGCGATCGTCGCCACGGCACGCGAGGTGATCGCGTTCGCTCGTGCGCACCTCGACGGTGGCCGCGGGTTGCTCTCGCAGGAGAGTGCTGCCGCGATGACCGAGGAGCAGATCCGCCTGCCCGACCCGCACCTCATTGCCGAGGCGTGGGGTCTGGGCTGGATCCTCTTCAGTCGCGGCACGCCCGCCGTCATCGGCCATGACGGCTCGACGATGGGGCAGCAGGCGTACCTGCGGATCGTGCCTGACGCCGATGTCGCGGTGTCGCTGCTGACCAACGGCGGCAACATGGGCGCGCTGGCGCACGACGTCCTCGATGACCTGCTGAGCGAGCTCGCCGGTGTACGTCCCCGCCGGCCGCTGACCCCATCCGCGTCACCGGTCGAGGTCGATCTCGCTCCGTTCGTCGGCCGTTACGAGCGCGCCTCGGTGCGACTCGACATCGAGGCGGACGACAACGGTGCGCTGTGGTTGCGAAGCACCCCGCTCGGCCCCCTTGCCGCGCTGCTTCCCGCGGAGCCCGCGAAGCGGTTGGTGGCGCTCGACGACCGCCGCCTTCTCACCGCTGAGGAGGATGAGCGGCTCGGGCAGCACGTCCTGCTGGTGTTCGTGGGTGACCCGAAGTCCGGGTTCACCCACGTTCACACCGGCGCTCGCGCCACCCCGAGAGTCTGCACCGACAGCTGACTCCGGCCGGTTCGCGCGACTTCGTGCCAGCGGACGATGACCGGCCGAATGTCTCGTGCGCTCGAACGTCGCAATGCACAAGTGGGCGCCCGTAGCGTACGAACCATGACGCAGACCGAGCGGGTCGGCCGCCCGCGCCGGACTGCGGAGCAGGTCACGGTCGACCTCATCCACAGCGAGCCCGATACCCGCGCTGCTGTGGATGCTCTCGGTCAGATCTGGGTGAGTGATGACGGCCAGGCGCCGCTTCCGTCCGAGCTCGCTTGGGTGCTCGCGCACTCGGGCAACTATGTCGCGGTCGCTCGCGCCGGCGATCAGGTCGTCGGCGCGACGATCGGCTTTCGCGGCATGGACGCCGAGGGCGCGTTCCTGCACAGCCACATCGCGGGAGTCGTTCCTTCCTGGCAGAGCGCGGGCGTCGGCTACCAGCTCAAACAGCACCAACGCCGATGGGCGCTCGCGCAAGGGCTCGATCGGATCACCTGGACCTTCGACCCACTGGTGGCACGCAACGCCTACTTCAACGTCGTGAAGCTGGGCGCAGAGCTCACCGACTACTTCGTCGACTTCTACGGCTCGATGGACGACACGGTCAACGCCGGCGACGAAACCGACCGGTGCCTCGTGACCTGGCGGTTGCGGAGCGACCGCGCGGTCTCCGCCGCGGCGGGCGTCTTCGTGGCAGCCGACGCGCGAACCGAGCTGGAGGCCGGCACAGCGGACGTGCTGCGCGCCGACAAGGACGGCCGCCCCGTGGTGGCGACGAGCACGGCGGAGCGCCGCATCGTGCAGCTCCCGACGGACGTCGTCGAGCTGCGGCATCGCGACCCGCAGCAAGCCCTCGCCTGGCGGATGGCGCTCCGCGAGGTGCTGGTCGCCGCGTTTGCCGACGGGCTCGAGGTCGTCGGGGTGAGCCGTGACGGCCACTACGTCCTGAACCGAGCCGGGTAGGACGGCGCGCCGCCACCGCAGCGACGGTCGACGGGCCTGCGGATTGGTGGGATTGTTGGGCCATGCCTGCCGGTGATGCGGCGGAAGTCGACTACCGCGTCTCCGACGCGGAGCGCGAGCGTGTCGTGGCCCGGCTCCGCGCGTGCCATGCCGAGGGCCGACTGACCTTCGAAGAGTTCGAGGAGCGCGTCGAGGAGGCCTACGGCGCGCGCTCGGTCTCCAGCCTCAACCGGGCGCTTCGGGAGCTGCCAGCCGTCCCGGACGCGGGCCCGGCGGTTCGACGACGGCGCCGCCGGCGCCTTCGGCTGGGCGGATGGTGGCTGCGGGTCAACGGAATCTGCATCGCCGTATGGGCTGCGACAAGTGTTGGCGGCGTCTCCTACTTCTGGCCGATGTGGGTGTTGCTGGGCACCACGATCCCGCTCGTTGCGGCGGGCCGGCACACGCACCATCCGCTCGCGACGACTGGCCCTCCGCCGCCGATCCCTGATCCCTCCGAGACGATGGAGGACCAGCCTTCAAAGCAGGTCGTGACGACGGTGCTGTTCGTCGACATCGTCGAGTCGACCGAGCGCGCCGCCACGGTGGGCGACGCGGCGTGGAACACACTCGTCGATGCCTACCAGCGGGTGGTGCAGTCCGACCTCAGCGCGTGTGGCGGTCACGAGGTCTTCACGAAGGGTGACGAGGTGGTCGCGGCTTTCCCGACGGCTGCCGGAGCCGTTCAGTGTGGCCGCTCCATTCGTGACCACGCGCGAGAGCTCGACCTCGAGGTGCGAATCGGCGTGCACGCCGGCGAGGTCGAGCAGCAGGGTCGCGCGATGCGTGGGCTCGCCATGCACATCGGCCAGCGGGTGTGCGCGAGTGCAACTCCGGGCGAGCTGTTGGTGTCATCGACGGTCCGCGATCTGCTCGTCGGCTCGGGTCTGCGGTTTCGGGATGCCGGCGAATACGAGCTCAAGGGTCTCAGCGGAGGTTGGCGGCTGTACGCACTCGCCGACGAGTGACCACGCTGCTTCGGGCTGACGGTCTACCCGCGTCGGTTGGCGGCTCGGGCTGACACGGCGAGCCCGGCGGCACACCACGCGACGACGATCGTGAACGCCAGCATTGCGTTGACGCCGTAGTGGCCCGTCAGGCCACCGCGCATGATGTCGGCCATGTAGGTGACGGGAAGGCCCCGGTGAATGTCCTGCAACCACATCGGCAGCCGCTCGAGCGGGAAGTTGATCGGCGAGAACAGCAACAACACGATCGACACGAATGACGCGACCTGCGCCGTCGCTGCGGGTGGAAGCGCGACCGCGATCGCATAGCCGACCGCCGCCGACGTCGTCGCGACGAGCACCACCGCGGGTACGACGAGCACGCCGATGTGCAGCGCGATGCCGAACCGCAGCCACGCGATCAGCAAGGTCAGGACGGTGCCGGGCACCTGAATGAGGAGCCACAGGGTGACGTCCGCGAGCATCGGGGCGAGTCGCGGTACCGGCAGCGCGGCGATGTAGTCGAACCGGCCGCTCGTGCGCGCTTGCGCGGTGTCCTGTGGCAGGGCGGTGAGCCCCATGAGGATCAAGGTGAGCGTGGGGGCGCCCGTCGCGAAGTACAGCGCAACCTGTGGCGTGACGTGTGGCACGAGGAAGCTGAAGCCGAAAATCACGCCGACGCCGAGCGCGACCTGGATCGTCGCGAACAGGACGACCTGTTTCCGATAGCGCAGCAGCTGCCACCGCAGCAGCAGGGCGTAGCCGCGTACCGCGCTCATGCGGCACTCGGCTGGCTGTCGACCCACTTCGCATAGACGTCTTCGAGCGATGCGGCCGTGAGACTGAACTCCGTCAACATTCCGTTGGCCTGCGCCGCCTGTGCCCACGCGACGGCCTTCGAGACGTCGGAGTGCTGCACCGAACACAGCAGCCGGCGACCGGTGCGAGCGGCTTGCGTCACTCCCGACGGAAGCGGCGGAATCACCGCCTCCGCGTCCAGGGTGCACTCGAGCCGAAGCGGGGCACCGAGCTGTGCCTTCAGCAACCCCGGCGGCCCGGCGGCCAGGACAGCTCCGCCGGCGACGATCGCGAGGCGGTCGACACAGCGTTCGGCCTCGAGCACGTTGTGGGTGACGAGAAGGACGGCGGCGCCGTCGTCGGCAAGCCGGCGAATCTGCTGCCAGAGCGCGCGGCGGCGCAGCGGGTCGACGTCGTTGGTCGGCTCGTCGAGGACGACGACGCGGCCCGGCACGACGGCGGCCATGCAGAAGCCGGTGAGGCGCGCCATGCCACCGGACATGGGGATCGTGCGGTCGGCGATGTCGCTGAGGTCGAGTGATTGGAGGAGCACCTGGGCCCGCTCGCGAACGGCCCGGCGCGATCCACCTCGGATCGCGCCGACGATCTCGACCGCCTCGCGTGCCGAGACTCCATCGACCGGCGCCGAGGCTTGCGGCTGATAGCTGCACAGCAGACGCGCGGCGGCCGGGTCGGCGACCGCATCCACGCCGCCGATCGTGATCGTGCCGGTGTCCGGTTTCAGCAGCCCGAGGATCTGCTTGACGAGGGTGGTCTTGCCGGCGCCGTTCGGACCGAGCAGCCCGAACACCTCGCCGGCCGCGACGTCGAGGCTGATGCCGTCGTTCGCTCGCACCGTGCCGTAGGACTTGGTGAGGTTCGAGATCGCCAGCGTGGCGGCGTTCGCCGGCGCCACCTCAGTGGTCCAGGTTCTCGCCGCCACGCAGGATCCGGTCGTCGATCAGCTTGAGCACGTCGGCGGGGCCGCGTACCGCGCCGAAGATGCGAATCCGCTCGATCGTCTCGTCGGCCAGCTCGGGGGTGACACTGGCCTGGATCCGCAGCACGCCGACGACGAAGAGGGCCAGGCGGCGCTTCGCCGCCCGCGCCGCGAGCAGCTCGGTGTTGCTCAGGATCTGGTAGCCGATGCGCGCGCCGCCGTGAGTGACCCGGCGTACCGCGTCCTCGTTGCTGTCCAGCACGTAGCGGAGCCCGTGCCGGATCACGTCCGTGCGGCTGGCGTACAGGCCCTCCGCCACCAGGACGTCGATCTTGCCCAGCTCGGCGGCGGCGAGGTTCACGCACACCTTCTCGGTCTCCACCGGGTCTCCTGACGTATGCCGCTTGGAATCCATGAGGAGCATAGACGGAACCTTGGCAGAACTGACGGATTTGGGCAAGACCGGTTCGGCCACCTCGAAGCCCGGGCGCTGCGACCATGGCGGCCATGACCACGACGGAGGCGCCGCCGACCACGGACGAGGCGCGCCGGCCCCCGCTTTCGGCGCTGGTCGATCGGCTGCGGCCCGCGGTGCTTGACGTCGCGGTCGCCCCGCACGGGCTCGAGGTCGAGGTCGGCGATCCGGTGATCTTCGACCCGCTGCTGACCGAGGGACTCCCCCCCGCGGCCATCGTGCTCGCGGTCGGCATCGAGGGGGAGCGTGAGCTCGTCGCATTGCTGCACCGCCTCGGGGAATCGGGCGCGGCCGCCGCAGTCGTGAAGCACGACGGTGTGGTCGATGAAGCGGTACGGCGGGCCGCCGAGGAGTCGGGGATCGCGCTGCTTCGCACGCCGCCCGAGCTGTCGTGGGGTCAGCTCTACAGCCTGCTGCTCACCGCGTCACGAGCCTCGGGCCCGAGCCCAACGGCCGCGGCGGAGACGCCGCTCGGCGACCTGTTCGCCCTCGCCGATGCGGTTGCCGCCGCGGTCGGCGGTGCGACGACGATCGAGGACGCGGCGAGCCGGGTGCTGGCGTACTCCAACCTCGGCCACCGCATCGATCCGGCGCGGCAGGAGACGATCCTCGGGCGCCAGGTGCCGTCCACGTGGATCCAGCGGCTGCACGACTCGGGGGTCTTTCGGCGGCTCTGGCAGACCGACGAGGTCGTGCGGATCGCCGACTTCGCCGCCGAGGACGCCGGCTACCTGCCACGGATCGCGGTCGCCGTACGGGCCGGCGGTGAGCTGCTCGGCAGCATCTGGGTGATCGAGGGGGACCAGCCGTTCGGGCCGGGCGCCGAGCGGGCGCTGCGTGACGCCGCCGGCCTGGCCGCGCTCCATCTGTTACGGCATCGGACTGCTACGGACGTCAACCGCCAGCGGCGGGCCGATGCGTTGGTCGGCCTGCTGACTGGCGGCGGCACGAATGGCGCTGCACCCGGGCTGCTCGGCCTCGACCCGGGACAGCCCGCGGTCGTCGCCGCCTTCGACCTGGGCGACAGCGACGAGGCGACACTCGTCGTCGCGGCGCAACGGCTGGCCGATCTGGTCGCGGTCTACTGCGAGTCCTTCCGGCGCCGCGCCGCGTGCGCCATCGACCGGTCGCGCGTCTACGCGCTCGTCCCGCTAGACGCGGAAGGCGACGATGCCGCCGCGGTGGCGCTGGCAGGCTCCGTCGTCGACCGCGCCCGCCATGCGCTGCGGCTGCCGGTTCGCGCCGGGCTGGGGTCGGTGGTGAGCGGGCTCGAGCTGGTCGCGGCCTCGCGGCGGGAAGCCGACGAGGTGCTCGACGCGATCGAGCCGGGCTCCGATACCCGTGTGACCTCGATCGGGGCGATGCGGTCCCAGGTGATCTTGCGCCGCCTGGCCGCGGTCGCGCGCACCGATCCGTTCCTGACCGCCGGCCGGGTCAGCGCGCTCGCCGAGCAGGACGCGGCGAAAGGCACGGCGTGGGTCGCGACGCTCAAGGCGTACTTCGACGCGTTCGGCGACATGGCGGCAGCCGCGGCCCAGGTCAACGTGCACCCCAACACCTTCCGCTACCGGTTGCGCCGGATCACCGAGGTTTTCGGGCTGGATCTGACCGACCCGGACGAGCGGCTGGTCGCGGAGCTGCAGCTGCGCTTTCTGCCGCCATCGTCCTGACCGCGGCTGTACGGTCACCACAGCATGCGGAGCGCAGTTTGTCGGCATGTACGACGACGCCCGCCAGGCCGTTCGCCGAGGATGGGAGCTCGGGCGAGGCAGCGTTGGACCAGGGAGGTGGCGTTGCGGCTCCGGCGGCTGGGCCGGCGTGCCACCGCGGCTGTGGCCGTTGTCGCGTCGGGCGTCGTGCTGACCGGCTGTGGCATCGAGCACATCAATGAGCTGGCCTTCCGGGTGGACCACCGGCTGCACTTCGTCGCGCCGAAGTCGCGGAGTGAGGTCCGCAACCCGGTCACGATTCGCTGGACGATGCGGGACTTCCGAATCGCCGCCGCCGGTTCGCAGCCACCAGGCCGCGACGCCGGCTACTTCGCTCTCTTCGTCGACCGAGCACCGATCAAGCCGGGCGACACGCTTCGTTCGGTGGGCCACGGCAACCCGTTCTGCCGGCAGGACCCGGCGAGCTGCCTTACGACGTCGTACCTCCACAACCAAGGCGTCTACACGACGACCGGTGAGTCGTTGACGCTGTCCGACGTCACCAACATCGTGGGCAACCGGCAGAGCGTCCAGCTCCACACGTTCACCATCGTGCTCATGGACACGGGCGGCCATCGGATCGGCGAGAGCGCGTGGGAGCTCGACCTGCAGATGCACCGGATCGGATCCCAATGACGAGGACGCCCGTGGGCGTGTCGGGACCGAACCACGACGCAGCGCTGCGCGACATCGACCGCACGCGCGAGGAGCTGCATGCCGAGGCGCGTGCCCGGGCGGGCGTGGCCGGCGATGAACACACCGTGCCGTTTCGTGAAATCCTGCGGACGCACGGTCTGTCGTACTACCCGATGATCGCGCTTGGCCTGCTCACCGTCACCGATACCTTTCAGGCCTACGGGTTCGTCGTATTGACACCCGAGATCAGCCGGACGCTGGGCATCTCTGTCGCCGCGATCGGTTCCGCGTTCGGGCTGCAGTACCTCGCGATTGCGGCGGGACCGATGCCGGTCGCGTGGTTGAGCCAAAGCAAGCCACGCCGGGCGCTGCTCTGTGTCCTCACCGGATTCGCGTGGGCCGCGGTCACGCTGTTCACCGGCTTTATCACCTCGCTGGCCGGCCTGATCGGAATCCTGCTACTCGACGGTCTGACCACGGGGAGCCGGCTGTCGCTTCACACGCCCATCGTGATGGACGCCTATCCGCCGCAAGGTCGAGTCCGTGCGGTCGCGATTTATAACGGCATCGGGCAGATCGGTTATGTTGCAGCGCCGCTGTTTGTCGCCCTGCTGGCCGGCGTCTTCGGCTTTACGTGGCGCGGTGTGTTCCTCGTCATGGGTGGCACCGCGATCCTGCTCACGTTCTACACCATCGCGTTGCGCGACCCAGGTTTCGGAAAGTGGGATACCCAGCAGATCCGGGCATCGGTGCATGAAGCACACGGCGACGCAGAGGTCCTCGATACCGCCGAGACATCGCTCGGCTTCTGGGAGATCTGTCGGCGCGTGCTCCTCATCCCTACTAACAAGCGGTTGTTCGCGGGGTTCGGAATCGCGGGCTTCCTCGGGGTGCCGCTCGGGGTCTTCATCTCGTACTTTCTCGACCAACGTTGGAACATCGGGCCGGGCGGACGCGGGGTCTTCTTCGCCTTCTACTACGGCGCGGGCACGCTCGCGCTGCTGCTCTATGGGAGCCGTGGCGAGAAGCAGTTCCGGAGATCGCCAAAGTTCGTGCTCCGTGCACTTGGCGGGCTCTACGCCATCTCTGTCGTGCTGGTCGCTGTCGGCGGCGAGGCGCCGGTCTTCTGGTTGGTGGGATTGTGCTTCACCGTTTCTGGTGCGCTGATCTCCATTGCCAGTGCGCTGGTGCCGGTCTGCGTG
This sequence comes from Frankiaceae bacterium, assembly GCA_025929365.1. GTDB lineage: Bacteria > Actinomycetota > Actinomycetes > JAFAQI01 > JAFAQI01 > DASZTV01. Next base: position 7,491 of record JAICMG010000014.1, on the reverse strand, counting down.
CTCTCAATCATTCCGGCACGGATGCGGCCGCATGCGCAGGGCCTGGCGGTGATCTTCTTCTCCGTCGGCGGCGTCATTGGTTCGTTGTTGCTCGGCAGCATCCAGACCACCTACGGCGTCGTAGTAGCGATGGTGTCGCTCCTCCTCCCGGGGCTGCTTGCCGGCGGCATCCTCCTCAGCGCCGGCGAGCTGATCGATCGCGACCTCGATCGGATGATCGACGAGATCATCGAGGAAGAGGAGATCAAGCGGCTGCGTTCTGATGGAGGCAGGCTGCCGATGCTCGCCTGCCGCGGCGTCGACTTCTCCTACGGGCAGCTGCAGGTGCTGTTCGACGTCGACTTCACCGTTGACGACGGCGAGATGGTGGCGCTGCTCGGCACCAACGGCGCCGGCAAGTCAACGTTGCTGAAGGTGATCTCCGGAATCGGGCTGCCGAGCCGTGGCAGCGTGCGGTTCGAGGGGCACGACGTGACCTTCCTCGACGCCGAACGCCGGCTGAAGCTCGGCGTCACCCAGGTCCCCGGCGGACGTGCGGTGTTCGGGCCGATGACCGTCGTGGAGAACCTGCGCAGCTACGGGTACACGCTCGGCCGCAACCGCGCGGCCCTCGAACGCGCGATCGACGAGTGCTTCGAGGCGTTCCCGCGGCTCGCCGAACGGCGCTCGTCGCTCGCCGCGACGTTGTCCGGCGGCGAGCAGCAGATGCTCGGGCTCGCGAAGGCCCTTATGCTCCGGCCGCGGTTGCTGCTCATCGACGAGCTTTCGCTCGGTCTTGCTCCCGTCATCGTGGGCCAGCTGCTCGACATGGTGCGCCGTATCAACGCGGACGGGACCGCCGTGGTGCTGGTCGAGCAGTCAGTGAACATCGCGCTCAACCTCGTCGACCACGCGTACTTCATGGAGAAGGGCGAGATGCGCTTCGACGGTCGCGCGCGCGACCTGCTCGCGCGCGACGACCTGCTGCGCGCCGTGTTTCTGCAAGGCGCGAGCCAGGTGGTGGCGAAGAAGTGAGCGCGATCACGAGCGTTGCGTCGCGCTGGTCGGTCGGCCGACGGCAGTGGCTGCACCTGGCCGGGATCGTCACGGCCGTTGTCCTCGCCAAGATCGTGACCGCGGAGCTGGCCGACCACGGCGTCATTCGAGCTGCGACGCCGTGGCCGACGGTGCTGCTCGGCGCCATCCTCGGCATGACGTACGGCTTGCTCGCGGTCGGCCTCGTCCTGGTGTTCCGGACGAACCGCATCATCAACTTCGCGCACGGCCAGATCGGGGTCTTCGGCGCCACGTTCTTCGTCCTGGCCGACGTCAAGTGGCACTTCCCGTACTGGGTCGCGTTCCCGATTGCGATTGCGGTGGCCGGCGCGGCTGGGGCGCTCACCGAGACCGCGGCGGTGCGGCGGCTTCGCAACGCGCCCCGGTTGATGAGCATCGTCGTGACGCTCGGCATCGGTCAGTTTCTGTTGCTGTTCGCGGCGATCATCGACCCGACCGCCTCCGCCGGATCGCTGTTCCCGCAGCCGTCGTGGCTGCCGGTCTTCAACGTCGGTGCGTTGCGGGTGACGCCGGCGTACTCAGGAATGCTGATCCTTTCGCCGGTCGTCGTGGTCGTGATCGCGGTGTTCCTCAAGCGCAGCCGCTTCGGTCTGGCCATGCGCGCGGCGTCCGCCAATCCCGACGCGGCGCGCATGGCGGGAATATTCGCCGGGCGCATGTCGTCGCTCGCCTGGGCGATCGCCGGTGGGCTGTCGGCGTTCACCGCGATCCTCACCGCGCCGACGCTCGGGTTCGTCGGCGGTGACGTCCTCGGGCCGGGCCTGCTGCTTCGCGCCATGACCGCGGGGGTCATCGCCCGGATGCAGAACCTGCCCGTGGCCCTCGCCGCCGGCGTCGGGATCGGCGTCGTCGAGCAGCTGCTGCTGTGGAACTACGGGACGAACTCGGGCTTGGTCGAGGTCGTGCTCTTCGTCGTCATCCTGATCGCTCTGCTGCTTCAGCGGCAGCACGGCGGCCGCGAGGAGGACAAGGGCAGCTGGGCCGCGGTGCAGGCATTGCGTCCGCTGCCGCAAGGCGTGCGCGACCTCGCCGCCGTACGGATGGCGGGTCCGGTTTCAGCCGCACTGTTGGTCGGCGGACTGGCGGTGCTGCCGGCGCTCATCAGCAATGGCGCCTCGCAGAACCTCACGCAGATGATGTGTTTCGCGATGGTGGGCCTGTCGGTCGGTGTGCTCACCGGTCTCGGGGGGCAGCTCACGCTGGGGCAGTTCGCGATTGCAGCGATCGGCGCGGTGATCTCCTTCCAGGTCTCACGACGGATCGGCGACTTCCCGCTCGCCTTCCTGTACGCCGGGCTCGGCGCCGGCGCGGTCAGCGTGGTCATCGGCCTTCCGGCACTGCGGATCCGCGGGCTGATGCTCACCGTGACGACCCTCGGCTTCACGCTTGCAACGTCCGCCTGGTTGCTGACCCAGCCGTGGATGCTCGGGAGCACAGGCCGCGACCCGGGCGCGCCAAAGGGATGGCCGTTCTCGCGGGCGCTCGACACCGGTCACCGCTACTACTACTTCGCGCTCGCGGTCTTCACCCTCGTCTTCGTCCTCGCCTGGAACGTCAGACGCAGCGGCTTCGGCCGCCTGCTTGTCGCGGTCCGTGACAATGAGGAGAACGCCCGCGCCTTCACCGTGCGAGCCAGTCGCGTCAAGCTCCAGGGCTACCTGGTGGCCGGTCTCATCGCCGGCGTTGCCGGCGCGACGTACTCACATTCACTGACGCACATCGACACCTCGACGTTTCCCGTGTCGGCGAGCATCAACGTCGTCGTGATGACCGTGCTCGGCGGGATCGCTACGTTGGTCGGTCCGATTCTCGGCGTGCTGTGGGTGCAGGGTCTCCCTTTGCTCAACGTCGGCAACCTTGCGCTGGCCGGCAGCTATCTCGGCATGGTCGGCGTCATTCTCTGGAAGCCCGGCGGTTTGATCGAGCTGGTCGACCCGGTGCGACTGAGACTCATCACGGCGCTGGCTCGGCTGCACGGTGTCGATGCCCGTCCGCTCCTGGCCGGCGGAGCTGTGCCCGATGCTGAAGCGGCTCAGCCGGCAGGACGCCCGGTCATCAGTGAGCGCGTCCCCGAGCAGCGGACGGCGACGGTGACGACGACACTGCTCGAGGCGCGCCACCTCAGCAAGCGATTCGGCGGCATCGCAGCCGTCAAGGAGGTGTCATTCGCCGTCCGCGCGCGGGAGACCGTCGGGCTGATCGGTCCGAACGGCGCGGGCAAGACCACGACGTTCGAGTTGCTGGGCGGTTTCACACAACCCGATGGCGGCCAGGTGGTGTTCAACCGCCGCGACATCAGCGCCAGCAGCCCCGAGGCCCGTGCTCAACTCGGACTGATTCGCTCGTTCCAGGACGCCGCGCTGTTCCCGACGATGACGGTGCACGAGACGCTGATGCTCGCGCTGGAGCGCAAGGACCCGACCCGGCTGCTCTCATCGTTGGCCGGCTGGTCGCCGAGGGAGCGCATCAAGCGCGAGCGTGCCGACGATCTTGTGGCCGCGTTGGGTCTCGGTGCCTATCGCGACAAACAGATCCGCGAGCTGTCGACCGGCACCCGCCGGATCGCGGAGATCGCCTGCCTGGTCGCGCTGGACCCGGTGTGCCTGCTGCTCGACGAGCCGTCGTCGGGTATCGCCCAGCGCGAGACGGAGGCGCTGGGCGAGCTGTTGACCGACCTGAAGAACCAGTTGGACCTCACCCTGGTCGTGATCGAGCACGACATCCCGCTGGTCATGGGGATCTCGGACCGGATCATCGCGATGGCCGACGGCGTGGTCATCGCCGAAGGCTCGCCCGACGTCGTCCGCGTCGATCCTGCGGTCGTCGACGCCTACCTGGGCGGCAAGGTCGAGGCGATCGAGCGTTCCGGGCGGCGCAGCCGGAAAGCCGTGGCGAAGTGACGGCGCCCCAGCCGGACCTCGTCGCCGAGGTGCTGCGCGACTCGCCCGTCTTCGACGGGCACAACGACCTGCCGTGGGCGCTGCGCGAAGCAGGGCTGAGCACCCTCGACGGCGTCGATCTTACGACGCAGCCGCGGTTCCACACCGACCTGCATCGGCTGCGCCACGGGGGAGTCGGCGCGCAGTGGTGGTCGGTGTACGTCCCGTCGACGCTGCCCGACGACGAGGCGGTGACACAGACGCTCGAGCAGATCGACCTGGTGCATCGCATGGTCGCGGCGTACCCGGAGTACCTCTCGCTCGCGACCACGGTCGACGAAGCGCACGCGGTCGTGACGTCGGGACGGATCGCGTCGCTGCTCGGCGCCGAAGGTGGTCACAGCATGGGTGGTGAGCTCGACGGCCTCGACCGGTTGTACGAGCTCGGCGTCCGCTACATGACGCTGACGCACAACGACAACACCGCGTGGGCCGACTCGGCGACCGATTCTCCTCGGAGTGGCGGGTTGAGCGATTTCGGTCGCGACGTCGTACGACGGATGAATGCACTCGGCATCATCGTCGACCTCGCTCACGTCGCGGCCACGACGATGAACGACGCGCTCGATACGACGAGCAAGCCCGTGCTCATCACCCACTCGAGTGCGCAGGCGCTGACGCCGCACGTGCGCAACGTCCCGGACCAGGTGCTCGCCCGGCTCGCCTCCAACGGTGGCGTCTGCATGGTCGCGTTCGTGGCGGAGTTCGTGAACGAGTCGTTTCGCCAATGGGTGCACGACCGCGATCGCGAAGGGCCGCCGCCGCCCGTCACCGTCCGTGACGTCGCGGACCACATCGACCACGTGCGCGACGTTGCGGGCATCGACCACGTCGGGCTCGGCGGCGACTTCGACGGCTGTCCCGAGCTGCCGGACGGCCTCACCGATGTCAGCGGCTACCCGCGATTGATCGGAGAGCTGGTGAATCGCGGCTGGTCGAAAGAGGACCTGCGCCGCCTCACCGGCGAGAATGCCCTGCGAGTCCTCGCCGACAACACGGGCACCTAGCCGCTCCCTCCTCGAAGTAGCACACAAAGTGGTCCGCGACGCGCGCAGCTGAGCGTGCATACAGGAGCGAGGGCCCACTTTGTGTGCTACTTCGAACTCGTATTGAGGTGTCGTCGGTAGCGAACTTCTGGAAGGACGGCCTCGCCGCGTGTCTCCTGCTTCGCCGCGCGGTAGATCGCGCGGAGCTCACCGACGTGGGCGCCGCAATCCTCGTCGCGGCAGGGGCCGACGTTGACGAACCCGACGACGTCGAAGCTCGCGGCCTCGACGGCGACGAGAGTTCGCTGCCTTGTTCGGTCAACATCCTGGACCACATCGCTTCGCGGTCGGGCACCGACAGCCCGTCGAGAAGTGCTTGGGGAAGCAGGCCCTTGTAGGCAGTGCGCCAGGCATCCACATGGACCTGCGCGATGGCGGCGGCGTCCTTCAGCTCAGCGTGACGAATGGCAGCCCGCCGCTCCACGCCTGAACGCTATTCCGCGCACCACGCGTCGCGGTCGGCGCTTCACCACTCAAATCGGGGTGGGGGTGAAGCAATGTGGCATTGCCTACCCGATTGGCCCGGAATCGGCGGCGTTTGGGTATGCAATGCCACATTGCTTCGCCCTACCCGGCGCGGCTGGCGCGCGGCTAGGGGCGGATCGTCTCCGTCCACGTCGTGCAGGCTTCGAGGACGTCCGGGATCACGTCGCTGCCGATGCCCGGACCTGTTGGCACCCGGATGTGGCCGGCCTCCAGCTGGAACGGCGCGGTGATGTCCTGCGCGTAGAAGCGGCCCGATGCCGAGACGTCGCCGGGCAGCGTGAACTCCGGGCACGCGGCTAGCGCGGCGTTCGCACCACGGCCGAGTCCGGTCTCGAGCATCCCGCCGCACCACACTGGTACGCCGTTCGCGGCTGCGACTGCCGCGATCTTCCGCGCCTCGAGGTACCCGCCGACCCGGCCGGGCTTGACGTTGATGATCTGTGCCGCGCCCAGCGCGATCGCATCGGCGGCCGCTCGCGCCGACGTCACCGACTCGTCGAGACAGACCGGCGTCGCGATCCGCCGCGCGAGCTCGGCGTGGCCGCGCAGGTCGTCCTCGGCCAGCGGCTGCTCGATCAGCAGCAGCCCGAACGGATCGAGCAAGGCGAGCTGCCGCGCATCGCCCAGGGTGTACGCGGTGTTCGCGTCGACCTGCAGCAGGATTTCGTCACCGAACCGCTCGCGCACCGCACGCACCGGTTCGACGTCCCAGCCCGGCTCGATCTTGAGCTTGATCCGGACGTATCCCTCGGCGAGGTAGCCGGCGACCGTGTCGAGCAGCGCGGGGATCGACTCGTGAATGCCGACCGACACGCCGGAGGGCACCCGGTCGCGCGTCGCGCCGAAGAACGTCGCGAGCGGCAGACCTGCCGCGCGCAGCTCCGCGTCGAGCAGCGCCATCTCGAGGGCCGCCTTCGCCATCGGATGGCCCTTGACCGGTTCGAGCACGTGGGCGACCTGTCCGGCCGTCGGACCGCCGGCGGCGAACAGCCGCGGCAGCAGGAACCGGCGGATGACGTCAATCGCCCCGTCGACGTACTCCGCGGAGTACAGCGGGGCGTCCATCGCGACGCACTCGCCCCAGCCCTCCGAGTCGGGGGTCACTGCCCGGATGAGCAGGGCGTCCTTGGTCGTCTCGGTCCCGAACGACGTGCGGAACGGCGCCACCAGCGGCAGCGAGATCCGGCGCAGCTCGACCGCACTGAGCTTCACGCTGCCGACGGTATCCGCGATGACCTCGTCGAGGCGTCATGCGTCGCGACCACAGCGGGGGGTCGCGTTCGTGCCGCCGGACGATGTCGGCGTCCCGCCGTTGCGGCCATCCTGGACGGACGCGGTGCAGGATGACGAGGTGGGTGTGGCGCAGCGACGGCCGATGCGGCGGGGTACGGCGCTGCCCGCGCTCGGGCTGGCGCTCGCGGCGGCCGCTTGGCTCGCCCCCGCCGCCGTGGCCGGCAACGCGCACGCGAGCGCTCACTCGGTGACGGTGCCCGACGCCGCCGAAGCCTGGTACTCGAGCCTGCCGATCAACACCTGCACCTCACCTGTCGGTTGTGCGCCCTCCCTGCCCGCGGTCTCGCCGTTTCCGGCGGGGACGCTGCACGTCGGGGTGGTGGTCGGCGGGGAGATCTCGCGCAGCTACCTGCAACCGGACCTCTCCCGCCTGCCTGCCGGCGCGAAGGCGACGGGCGGCACCATGACGCTGCCGGTCGCGACGAGCCCGACCGACGGCACGCTCAACGCCACTGCCGCCGAGCTGCTCGCATGTCTGGTCACGAAGCCGTTCGCGCCGGACGCCGCCGGGTCCACCCAGCCGCCGCCCGGGACCGACTGCCTGGTCTCCGCGGTGCCTCAGTACGACGCGGCCAAGACCCAGCTCGTCATCAACCTCGCGCCCTTCCTCACGGCGTGGGCACACGGCCGGGCCGAGGACGGGATCGCCCTCGTGCCGAGCCCGAGCCGGG
>JAICMG010000187.1 GCA_025929365.1 Frankiaceae bacterium | reverse complement strand
GAAGGTCTGCCGGCCGAGCGGCCGGAGCGGTTCGGCGAGACGACGTCGCAGCCGGCCGGCGGGAAACGCGAAGCGGCGGCGGTGCTGGGGGTAGCGGCTCTGGGTGCGACCGCGGCCGGATTCGCGCTGCGGCGTCGCGCGAGGCCATGAGCGCGCCGGCCGCGACGATCGACGGCGTCAGCGCGGCTGCCTACCAGATCCCGACCGAGCAGCCGGAGTCCGACGGCACCCTCGAGTGGGACTCGACGACATTGGTCGTTGCTGAGGTCACGGGCGGTGGGCAGACCGGGCTGGGTTACAGCTACGCCCACCAAGGCGCGGTGTCACTGATCGAGGACAAGCTCGGCAATGTCGTCAAAGGCGGTGATGCCTTCGAGGTTGCCGCTGCCAACGCGCAGATGGTGCAGGCGGTGCGCAACCTCGGCGCGACCGGCCTTGCGGCGATGGCCATCAGCGCGGTGGACATCGCGCTGTGGGATCTCAAGTCGCGACTGCTCGACGTCGCGCTGGTCGTCGCGCTCGACGCGGTCCACGACGCGACCCCGATCTACGGCAGTGGCGGCTTCACGTCGTACGACGAGAAGCAGGTGGCGGACCAGCTGGCGGGCTGGGTCGACGCCGGCATCCCCCGGGTCAAGATCAAGGTCGCGCGCGAGCCGGACGACGACCCGAAACGGCTCGCGGCAGCTCGCAGCGCAATCGGCCCCGACGTCGAGCTCTACGTCGACGCCAACGGCGGCTTCGGCCCACGCGCCGCGATCGAGTGGGCGAACCGCTACCGCGATGAGTTCGACGTCCGCTGGCTCGAGGAGCCGGTCAGCTCCGACGACCTCAGCGGCCTGCGGCTGGTGCGCGAGAGGGCGCCCGGCGGCATCGATGTCGCGGCCGGGGAGTACGGGTGGAACCCTTGGTACTTCGAGGCGATGCTCACGGCCGGCGCGGTCGACTGCCTGCAAGCCGACGTCACGCGCTGTCTCGGCGTGACGGGTTTCATCGCCGCGGCGAGCCTGTCCGACGCCCACCAGATCGACCTGTCGGCCCACTGCGCGCCGCAGATCTCCGCGCAGGTGAGCACCGCGGCGCGGCGGCTGCGGCACCTCGAGTACTTCCACGACCACGTGCGCATCGAGTCCATGCTCTTCGACGGCGTCCTCGAGCCCGAGGGCGGCGTTCTTCGACCGGACCGCTCACGTGTTGGCCACGGTCTCGCCTTCAGGCGCACCGATGCCGAGCGGTTTCGGGTCGCCTGATCGGGCATCAACAAGAAAAGCAACGAAAAGGAGAAAGTGATGCAGGTCGCCGAGTGGATTCTGACTCGCCTGAAGGAGTGGGACATCCATCGCGTGTACGGCTACCCGGGCGACGGCATCAACGCCTTCCTCGGCGCCTTCGCGCGGGTCGAGGACAAGGACCCGTTCTTCACGCAGGTGCGTCATGAGGAGATGGCGGCGTTCATGGCCTGCGCCCACGCGAAGTTCACCGGTGAGATCGGGTGCTGCATCGCGACCAGCGGACCCGGGGCGATCCACCTCCTCAACGGGCTGTACGACGCGAAGCTGGACCATCAGCCGGTGCTCGCGATCGTCGGGCAGCAGAAGCGGCAGTCGGTCGGTGCGCACTACCAGCAGGAGATCGACCTCACCACGCTGTTCAAGGACGTCGCCGGATTCGTCTCGACCGTGATGGACGAGCATTCGGCGCGCCACGTCATCGACCGCGCGATCAAGTCGGCGTACGAAGAGCAGCGCCCGGCGGTCGTGATCGTCCCCGAGGACGTCGGGGAGATGGACTACGCGGACCCGCCGCGCGAGCACGGATCGGTGTTCACGAGCGTCGGCTGGAACCGTCCGCACGCCGTACCGGACGAGACGCTGCTCCGCCAGGCCGCCGACATCCTCAACGCCGGCGAGAAGGTCGCCATCCTGATCGGTGCCGGCGCCCGCAACGCCTCACGTGAGGTCATCGAGACGGCCGACGTCCTCGGCGCCGGGATCGCCAAGGCGCTGCTCGGCAAGGACGCCGTGCCGGACACGCTGCCGTTCGTCACCGGTGGCATCGGCCTGCTCGGGACCGAGGCCAGCCACAAGATGGTGATGAACTGCGACACGCTCTTCATGATCGGCACGTCGTTCCCGTACGCCGAGTGGCTGCCCGCTGAGGGAAAGGCGAAGTGCGTCGAGATCGACATCGACGGCTCGCTGATCGGCGTGCGCTACCCCAACGACGTGTCGTTGGTGGGCGATGCGAAGGACACGTTGAAGGCGCTGCTGCCGATGCTCGAGCACAAGAGCGACCGGTCCTGGCAGGAGCACATCATCGAGGAGCGCAAGATCTGGGACCGGGTGCTCGAAGACCGGGCCCACCAGAAGGGTGACCCGGTGAACCCGGAGCTCGTCTTCTGGGAGCTCAACAAGCGACTGCCCGACAACGTGATCATCACCTCGGACAGCGGCTCGGCGACCAACTGGTACGCGCGCCACTGCCAGCTCCGCGAAGGCATGCGCGGCTCGCTGTCCGGAACGCTCGCAACGATGGTTCCCGGCGTGCCCTACGCGATCAGCGCGAAGTTCGCCCACCCCGACCGGCCGGTGATCGGCCTGACCGGCGACGGCGCCTTCCAGATGCTGGGCATGAACGAGCTGCTCACCGTGAAGCGGTACCTGCCGCAGCTCACGGCGAAGAACAAGACGCTCGTGTTCGTCGTCCTGGCCAACGACGACCTCAACCAGGTCTCGATGGAACAGCGCGCGCTCAGCGGCGACCCGAAGAACCCCGACACCCAGACCATCCCGTACCTGCCGGCAGCGGAGTACGCGAGGCTGCTGGGCTTCGAAGGCATCAAGGTGGAGCGGCCCGAGGACGTCGGCCCCGCGTGGGACCGCGCAATGGCCGCCGACCTGCCGGTGCTCCTGGAGTTCCGCACCGACCCGCAGATCGTCGCCCTCCCTCCGCACGTCAAGCCGACGATGTTCAAGAAGGTGGCGAAGGGCCTGGCGAGCGGCGACGAGGACGCGACCGGCATCGCGACCAAGGGCTTCAAGGGCAAGCTGTCGGAGGTCACCGAGCACGTGAAGGACAAGCTGCCCGGCGGATCGCAGTAGCGGCTAGGGGCCCGCAACCGGGGCCGGCGGCGACAGCCCGTCTGCCGGGTTGCAGGCCCGCCCGGCTGCCACCGTCTGCGGCAGGAAGTAGTGCGTCGTGGCGGCCACCTGGGGCGGGCGGCGACCGGTCGCCGCCGTGGCCGACGTCGGTGCTGTCCCTTGAATCTGGAACCGCACCACCTTCGTGAACTGGCAGTTGGCGGCAACCGACTCGATGCTGAACTCGACCGGGGGCGGCGGCAGGCCGGTGCTGAGGTTGTCCAAGCCGCCGGCGCCGGTCGAGCCTTCGATCAGCTTGATCAGCGAACCCTGTTGCAGCGAGGAGTCCGGGTTCTGGGTGTGCAGGTGGCCGGCGTCGACTTGGCGAACCCGGCCCCGAAGGTCGCTGGCCGCCTGGCCGGCCGCGGCCGGCTCGTGGCTGGCGAGGATGTCGTACGACGCGGTGGGGGACACGCCGGCCAGCGCCTCGTTGACGGTGCCGACCTCCAGGTCGTGGACGACGCGCGGGTCGTTGGATCCGAAGGCGCCCGCACCGTCGTACACCCGCGGATCTGGGATGGCGGCGATCTGGAGCCCGTCGGCGGTCATCTCCTGGGCGGTGACGACCGAGCCACCGGCGCCGTCGGAGACCTTCGTGCCGAGCACCGTGACGCCTGGCACCTTGCGCATGATCCGCACCGTCGCCGGCGAGTCGTGGTTGCCGGGCAGCCAGATCATGGGCGCGACGGCCGTGAGACCGCGCAGCTGCTTGAGGTAGGTCGGGGTCATCTCCGCCGCGGTGCCGAACTCCGCCTCGTCACCGGTGTTGACGATCAGCGCGACGTGGAAGCTCTTCGCGTACTCGGTGACGATCGGATACGTGCTTGCCAGATGCATGTCCGACACCCACAGCACGTTGAACGCGGTGGGCGGCACGTTGTCACGCGTAATGCGCTGTTGCAGGTTCGCCTGGATCGCGCTGACCGCGTTGAGCACGTCGAACGGTTTCGAGTGCTTGAGGTAGTAGCGCTGCAGCTGGTGCGGGAACAGCTGAAGGGTGGCGATCGTCCCGCTCACCCGGGAACGGCGGGCCCAGCCCGGGTCGTAGGTCACCGCACCGATCTGCACGAGCAGCACCGTGGCGATGGCGCCGGCCAGCAACAGCCGGCCGCGACGGCGCAGCTCGTGGCCGAGGTGCGGCAAGCCCCGGACCTGGCGGAGTGCGAGGTTGAGCATCGTGGCGACGACCAACCCCAGCAGGATCCCGATGACGGCCTCGCCTATCAGCCACGCCGCGATGTGCGGCACCTGGTCGACCAGGTCGCGACGCAACCGGCCGGCGTACCTCGCGGGACGGGGTGAGGCCGCAGACGCGAGGCGTACCAAGTCGAGGTTGACGGGCGCGATGTGTACGCCGACCGGCAGCCAGTCCACATGCGGAAACGTCCAGCTGCCGAAGGACGTGTCGGCGGAGAACCCGCGGCGCGTGAACAGGCTGCCCTGCACCGTGAAGCGCGTGCCTGCGGCGGTGAGGCGGTAGGGGAAGAGGGACAGCATCGCCGCAATCCCGACCAGCGGGAATCCGAGCCGCAGAATCCACCGCACGACGAACCGCCCCAATCCGGCGGTGCGGGCCGGCCAGTCAGTCGTGCGGATAGTCGTCTTCGCTGTCGGGAACGACGCGGACCTGCTCGGCAAGGTCGGCGTCGGTCGCTTCCGCCTCGGCGTCCACCTCGTCGTCGTCCACCTCTTCGCCGGCTGCAACCGTCTGCTCGAGCTGGTCAGCCGGGTTCGCGTCGTCGATCGGTCCGAGGTCGTCGTCCGGCGCCACCGTCATCTCCCTTGGCCGTACCCCTCCTTCAGCGCGGATACCCAAGATCACACCTGGGTATTGCACGAACAGGCCCGTCCGCGAGCGCTGTCGACCGTCGACCTGCGCGACCCTTGGGTAAGCAATGTGG
>JAICMG010000081.1 GCA_025929365.1 Frankiaceae bacterium | reverse complement strand
GCCTGCACGGTGCTGGAGAACGACGGGGTCGGCGTCGCCGATGGACTCGGGGTGGCCGACCCGGTCGGCGATGCGCTCGACGGTGGGACCGCCGGCGGCGACGTCGAGGCGGCGTTGCTGCTCCCACCCGACGAGCTACTGCAAGCGACGGCGGTCAGCGCGATCACGCCCAAGACAGCAACACGTGCCTTCATGACACGGACCCTAGGCGGTGGCGGCTTCCGTGTCGTCGACGACATCCTCACCGAGGTAGGCCCGCCACTGCGGAGCCATCCGACCGGTTCCGAGCACTCGCCAGGCGATCCCGGTCGGCGCGACCGGCTGGCGAGGCATGCGCCAGCCGAGCTCGGAGATGGCGCGGTCGGCCTTGGCGTGGTTGCAGCGGCGGCAGCACGACACGACGTTCTCCCACACGTGCCCGCCCCCGCGGCTGCGCGGGATGACGTGGTCGATGCTGGTGGCGGGCGCGAGGCAGTACACACATCGGCCGCCGTCACGGGCGAACACCGCGCGGCGGGTGAGCGGCACGGCGCCGCGATAGGGAACGCGCACGAAACGAGCGAGCCGGACGACGAGGGGAATGTGCAAGGACATTCGCTCGCTGTGCAGCTCCTCGTCGGCTGACTCGATGGCCACCGCCTTGCCGGTGAGCACCAGCACCACCGCGCGGCGCTGGGAGACCACGCACAGCGGCTCGTACGTCGCGTTCAACACGAGCGCGTGAGCCACTGCTGCCTCCTCTGCTGGCATGAGCGTACCCAGCAGACGGCGCGCCTGGCCGTACTTTGGAGCTATGCAGCCGCCGGGCCCGCAGCCGATATCGATCGAGGGCATCGACTCGGCGGCCACGTTCTACGACGCTGTCGGGGGCCACGACACCTTCGAGAAGCTGGTCAGCGGCTTCTACGCCCGAGTTGCCAACGACCCGGTCCTCACCTCGATCTATCCGGACCACGACTGGGCCGCTGCCGCGCGACGCCTGCTGATGTTCCTCGAGCAGTACTGGGGTGGTCCGCGCACCTACTCCGAGACGCGCGGGCATCCGCGGCTTCGTGCCCGGCACGCCGAGTTCCGCATCGACGTCGAGGCGCGCGACCACTGGCTGGCGCACATGCGCGCCGCGCTCGACGACCTCGAGCTGCCGGCCGAGGCGGACGCCACGATCTGGTCCTACTTGACCCTCGGCGCGGACGTCCTCGTCAACTCGTAGCGCTCGACCTCGACGTGATGAGGGTCAGGTGGAACATCCGCAACGCCAGGCTGACCGGGGTGAAGTAGAACGGGCACTGGTGCGCCTTGACCTGTCCGCCGGACAGGATGCCGACGGCGTACGCCACTCCCCCGTCGAGCTCGTAGACCGGTGAGCCCGAGTCGCCCTTGCGGGAGGTGCAGTCCGCGCCGGTCGCGCGCCACTCGTTGCCGATCGTCACGGTGCCGTTTCCGGAGTGGAAGTTCACCTGCTGCGAGCCGCCGACGACGGTGAACCCGCAATGCTCGCCGGTCGCCGCGCCCGAGTAGCAGACCTGCATGTCCTGCGACGGATCCTTCAGGCCCACGACCGGAATCGCGGAGCTCGAGTGCGGCCCCCCGGTGAAGACCAGGGGCTGCGCGCTGCGCCCGCGCGCCAGAGCCGCGAACGCGCTGTCGCCGTTCTCGCCCATCGTGTACTTCGTCCTGGTGACCTTCCCGAGCAGGTCCCCGGGGGCCGTGTCGTTGCCCGGCATGCTCTCGGTCTGGTGAACGAGGTACGACGGGCCGCCCGACACGCTCGCGACGCAGTGGCCCGCGGTCAGCGCGCCCTTGGTGCCGGTGTGGGTCGAGCGCACCGCGAACGCGACCGTGCAGCCGGTCCCGCGGTACTTCGTCCCGTGGCTGCTCCAGATGTAGACGTTGCCGCCCGCGATCGAGACGCCGCTGGTGCGGCTCTGCCGGCTGGCGACGGATGCCTTGTGGGCGCCAGCACTCGCCGCCGCGGTCGCGGGCAGGATCGCCACCACCGCGAGGCCGGCGGCCAGCAGCCTGGTCCTCATGCCGCCGCCCTCGCTGTGCCGACGGCGAAGGTGCGGCGGAACGGGAACACCGTGGTGCCGTCCGTACCCGCCGGATAGGCCGAACGCAGCCCGTCCGCGCACTCCGCCAGGAACTCAGACGTTGCCGCTTCATCGTCGGCGAGCGCGGTCAGGACCGGCCGCAACGCCGTCCCCTTCACCCACGCGAGAACGGGATCGTCGCCGGTCAGCCGGTGCAGGTACGTGGTCTGCCAGACGTCGGGGTCCAACCCGGCGCCGGCGAGCGCAGCCAGGTAGGTCTCGGGTGCCTCGACCGCCGCCTCGCGGTTGGCGCCCGTACCGATCCGGTCGCGCCAGCGCGGCGCCTCGCGCAGCTCCCGGATCACGGTGTGCGAGGGCGAGTCGAAGTTCGCCGGGACCTGGAACGCGAGAGTCCCCCCCGGAGCGAGCCACCCGGCAATCCGCTCCAGCAGGTCGAGATGGTCCGGCACCCACTGGAGGACGGCGTTGGCCACGACCACGTCCGGGGCGTCGTCAGGCAGCCAGGAGCGCAAATCGGCGCACACGTACTTCAAACGAGCGAAACCCCCGTCGGACTCGGCCACGGCGATCATCTCTGCCGAGCTGTCCACACCGGTCACATCGGCATTCGGCCAGCGCCGGATGAGCGTTTTGGTCAGATTGCCCGGTCCGCAGCCCAAGTCAAGGACCCGCGCCGGACTCGCGGCGGGCACCCGGGCGAGCAGGTCGAAGAACGGCCGCGACCGCTCGTCGGCGTACTGGAGATACTGCGCCGGGTCCCACCCGGTCGCTCCTGTCCCAGCTTTCAACCCGCCCGCCACACCCTTAGTCGCGGGCCAGCCGGCGGTAGGTGACCCGGTGCGGCCTCGCGGCCTCCTCGCCGAGCCGGTCCACCTTGTTGCGCTCGTAGTCGGAGAACCCGCCCTCGAACCAGTACCACCGGCCCGGCTCCTCGTCGGTCCCCTCCCACGCGAGGATGTGGGTGGCCACCTTGTCGAGAAACCACCGGTCGTGGCTGATCACGACGGCGCAGCCCGGGAACTCCTCGAGCGCGTCCTCGAGCGAGCGCAGCGTCTCCACGTCGAGGTCGTTGGTCGGCTCGTCGAGGAGCAGGACGTTGCCCCCCGCCTTGAGCGTCAGCGCCAGGTTGAGCCGGTTGCGCTCACCGCCCGACAGGACGCCCGCCGGCTTCTGCTGGTCGGGCCCCTTGAAGCCGAACGACGCGACGTACGCCCGGCTGTTGATGTCGGTCTTGCCGACGATGATGTGGTCGAGCCCGCCGGACACGACCTCCCACAACGTCTGCTTCGGGTCGAGGCCCGCCCGGCTCTGGTCGACGTAGGAGATCTCGACGGTCTCGCCGACGATGAGCTCGCCGCCGTCCGGATTCTCATCACCGATGATCATCTTGAACAGCGTCGTCTTGCCGACGCCGTTGGGGCCCATGATGCCGACGATGCCACCGCGGGGCAGCGAGAACGACAGGTCGTCGATCAGGACCCGGTCGCCGAACCCCTTGCGCAGCGACTTGGCTTCGATGACCTGCGAGCCGAGCCGCGGGCCCGGCGGGATCTGGATCCCGCCGTTGTCCACCGGCCCGGCGCGATCCGCCTCGGCCACGAGCTCCTCGAACCGGGCCAGCCGCGCCTTGCTCTTCGCCTGCCGCGCCTTGGGGTTGGATCGCACCCACTCGAGCTCGCGCTCGATCTCCTTCTTGCGCTTGACGTCCTTGGCGCCCTCGATCTTGATGCGGGTGGCCTTCGTGTCGAGGTAGGTCGTGTAGTTGCCCTCGTAGGGGTAGGCGCGCCCGCGGTCGAGCTCGAGGATCCACTCGGCGACGTTGTCGAGGAAGTACCGGTCGTGGGTGACGGCGAGGACGGTGCCCGGATACGCGGCGAGGTGCTGCTCCAGCCACGCGACGCTCTCGGCGTCGAGATGGTTCGTCGGCTCATCCAGCAGCAGCAGGTCGGGCTGCTCGAGCAGGAGCTTGCACAGCGCAACCCGACGCCGCTCGCCACCGGACAGGACGGTGACGTCCGCATCGCCGGGCGGCAGGCGAAGCGCATCCATCGCCATCTCGATCCGGCTGTCGAGGTCCCACGCGCCGGCGTGCTCGATCTGCTCCTGCAGCACGCCCATCTCGGTGCCCAGCTCGTCGGTGTACTCGACCGCCATCTTCTCGGCGACCTCGTTGTACCGGTCGACCAGCGCCTTCGTGGCCGCGACCGCTTCGTCCACGTTGCCGCGGACGTCCTTGGTCTCATCCAGCGGCGGCTCCTGAAGCAGGATCCCCACCGTGTAACCGGGCGAGAGGATCGCGTCGCCGTTGGACGCCGTGTCGAGGCCGGCCATGATCTTCAGGACGCTGGACTTGCCGGCGCCGTTCGGCCCGACGACGCCGATCTTCGCGCCCGGCAGGAACGACAGCGTGACGTCGTCGAGGATGACCTTGTCGCCGTGCGCCTTTCGGACGTTGCGCATCGAGTAGATGTACTGAGCCACGCGCCCAGGCTACGGAAGCAGCGCGCACCGGCCTCGACCCGGCTGCCGGGCAGGGCGGGTTACGCAGCGGATTCCACCGCGACCGGCGGCGCCTCAGCTACCTCGGCGACCTCAGCTACCTCGGCGACCTCGGCTGGGGCCCGCGACGGCCGGCGAAGATCGGCGGGCCACCGGCTGAGATCCGGCCCAACCGAGATCGCGTCGATCTCGTAGGTCGTGCGCTGCCCGCCCTCTTTGGCCTCGTACGTGCGCATCAGGAACTTGCCGAACACGACGACGCTGTCGCCCTTCCGCAGGCTGGCGAGGACGTTGCCCGCCAGACCCCGCCAGCACGTCACACCTATATACAGAGGGTCGCCGTCGCGGAACTCGCCGCTGTCGCGATCGAAGCGGCGAGAGTTCGAAGCGACCCGGAAGTTCACGACGGCAGCACCGTTGGCGGTGGTGCGCCCGACCGGGTCGGCCGTGAGATTTCCCTGCACGGTCATGTAGGTGTCCATCATTCGCTCCAGTCGATCTCGGTCGCCGGCGTTCGCCGACCGGACCACGGTGCGAAAGGCCACCGACACGCACGCGCCTCGCCCTCTCACGATGTGGACGATCAACACCCAGCCGCCACCTGTGCGCAGCGGTGTGGCAACGTGTCGGCGCATGGCAACGGACTCAGGCTCGGTTCAGGACTTCAGCGGGCGGGCGGCGATCGTCACCGGGGGCACCCGCGGCATCGGTCTCGGCATTGCGGCCGAGCTCGTCGCGCGGGGCGCCTCGGTGTGCATCACCGCGCGGAAGCCCGACGAACTCGACGCCGCGGTCGCCGAGCTCGATCCGGACGGCAGCGGCCGTGCGATCGCGGCGCGCGGCAGCGCTGACGACGCGGACCACCAGCAAGCCGCTGTCGAGGCGACGATCGATGCCTTCGGACGCATCGACTACGTCGTCAACAACGCGGCGGTGAACCCCGTCTTCGGTCCGATGATCGACTACGACCTCGCGGCCGTTCGCAAGATCTTCGAGGTCAACGTCATCGCCGCGTTGTCGTGGACACAGCGCGCCTGGAAGGCGTGGCTCGCCGACAACGGCGGCGCCGTGCTCAACGTCGCCTCGATCGGCGGTCTGCGGACCGGACCGTTCCTCGGCGCCTACAACGCGAGCAAGGCCGCGCTGATCCACATGACCAAGCAGCTGGCGGGCGAGCTGAGCCCGGGCGTGCGCGTCAACGGCATCGCGCCCGCCGTGGTCAAGACGCAGTTCGCCCGCGCCCTCTACGAGAACGACGAGGCCGCCACCGCCGCCCGTTATCCGCTGAAGCGCCTGGGCGTACCGACTGACACCGCAAAGCTGGCCGCCTTCCTGCTGTCCGACGACGCGTCATGGATCACCGGCCAAACCGTCGCCATCGACGGCGGCATCATGACGGCGGGCGGGGTCTGAGATGGCAGAGCGAGTCGCGCTCGTCACGGGATCGACGTCCGGGATCGGCAAGGCCTGTGTGGAGCGGTTGGTCGCCGACGGCCTGCGGGTCGTCATCAACTCGGCGAAGTCGGTCGACGCCGGCCGCGCAATGGTCGCCGAGCTCGGCGAGGAGCGCGCGCACTACGTGCAAGGTGACATCGCCGACGCCGCCGACGCGCAGCGCCTCGTCGACGAGAGCGTCGCGCGGTTCGGGCGGCTCGACGTACTCGTCAACAACGCCGGTACGACGGTGCGGATCCCGCACGACGACTTCACGACCGCGTCCCCCGATGTCTTCCGGCGGCTCTACGACGTCAACGTGGTCGGCACGTGGCAGATGTCAGTGGCTGCTGTCCCGCATCTGCGGGAGTCCGGCGCGGGCTGCATCGTCAACGTCACGTCCCTCGCCGGCGTGCGCGCCACGGGTTCCTCGATCCCTTACGCGGTCAGCAAGGGCGCGATGAACCACCTGACGCTGTTGCTCGCGAACACCCTCGCACCGGCCGTGCGGGTCAACGCCGTCGCGCCGGGCCTGGTCGATACGCCGTGGACGGCCGACTGGGGCGACCTGCACGAGGCGATCAAGGTCATGGCACCGATGCAGCGCTGCGCGCAGCCCGAGGACGTCGCCGAGGTCGTGGCGACCCTGCTCGCCTCGACCTACGTGACGGGCCAGATCTGGGTCATCGACGGCGGCCTCAGCCTGCGCTAGACGGGCGGCGGTCCCTGCCCTGGGACCCATCTTCCGCTTGCACGCGCGGACGTCAGCGCTGCCGTCCTCTCCTCTGCCGTGGCCTTCGATCCGAACCGTTCGCGGTAACGGTGACCTGGCAGGTTGTGCAGGCACGCATGTGACATCGGTGTCGTGGATTGCGACGCGCATGTGACATACGGGCGGTGAATCACGACACGCATGTGACATTGGGGCGGCATGTCACAACACCTATGTCACATGCGAGCGGGAGCGACGGCGGCCTGAGCCTCCGCTAGCTACAGGCCGTTCGTGAGGGCGGCGTTGCCGGCGTTGACGAGGGGCGCGATCCGCACCGCCATCTCGACGAACCCGTCGCCGATCATCGCGCCGGCCAGTCCGCGTGCGGCAACACCCGCGATGATCGCGGCCAGCTTGAAACACGCGAACGCGACGTACCACGGCATCTCCGACAGATCCCGGCCGCTGGTCGTCGCGTAACGGTCGAGCAGCTCCCGACGGGTGGGAAATCCGGGCAACGTCGTCACCGTCGGCAGGACACCCGCGGTGAGCTCACTGGTCTCATCCCCGGCGTCCTGCCAGTAGATGTAGAACATCCCGAGGTCCGCGAGGGGGTCGCCGAGGGTCGACAGCTCCCAGTCGAGCACCGCGGCGATTCGACCCGGCGTGGCCGGGTCGAGCATCACGTTGTCCATCCGGTAGTCGCCGTGGACGATCGGGCCCGTGGGAGCAGCAGGAACCTTCGCGGTGAGCCGCTCGGCGAGGCGGTCGAGATCGCTTCCCTCCCCCTGAAGCGCGTCGCGGGTGGCCTGCCACTGCGTCGTCCACCGCTTGATCTGGCGCTCGAGGTACCCCTCGGGCCGGCCGTAGTCGCCCAGCCCCACCTCGCCCGGGACAACCGAGTGCAGGTCGGCCATGACGTCGATCAGGCCGTGCGCGATCGCCAACCGTTCCTCGTGCGACTCGGCATAGCCCTCGGGCAATGTGTCGCGAACGATGTATCCGGACACGCGATCCATCACGTAGAACGGCGCACCGATGACGCCCTCGTCCGTGCACATCGCGAGAGTCGGCGGCACCGGGACGGGTGTCGGCCCGAGCGCCGTCATGACGCGGTGCTCGCGACCCATGTCGTGCGCGGTCGGCAGCCGGTTCGACAGCGGCGGCCGCCGCAGCACCGCCTCCCCGGCAGCGGCCGAGACGCCGAAGGTGAGGTTGGACTTTCCGCCCGAGATCAGCTCGAGCCGGCAGTCGCGCCAGCCCTCGTCGCCGAGCTGCTTCGCGAGGTAGCGGCCCACCGCCTCGCGCGGCGCAGCCTGCTCGGTCAGCGCTTCGAGGTCACTCGTCTCTGTCACCGGCTCATCCTCGTGCATCCTCCGGCGGCGCATCGCTGCCCGCCTCCGTCGCCTGCTGATAGCGCCCGGCCCGTCCCTCCGCCGGCAGCACGACTTGGGTGCAACGGCTGGTCGCCAGCACCTCCCCCGCCGTCTCGCCGCGATAGAGCTCCGCGGCGCAAAAGACCACCCGACGGGTACGCCGCACCACCCAGCCCTTGGCCGACAACGTGCCGACCTGCGCCGAGCGCAGGAACTCCACCCGAAGATCCGCCGTGAGGAACGCCTGGTCGTTGTCGAGGACGGTCCAGCAAGCACCGCCCATCGCGGCATCGAGCAACGCCGTGACCAGCCCGCCCTGCACGATCGGACCGCCCGCGGTGCGAAAGCAGTAGTCGGGCGTGGCATCCCACGCGATCGTCGTACCGCCGGGCTCCCAGGCGAGCCGGCGATAGCCGAGGGTCGCCCACAGGTGCGGGGGCGTCGCGCGGGCGTGGTCCCACTGGTCGGCGTCGGCGAAGCGCTCACCGGGAGAAATGCGGGGTGGCTCAGTCATCAGGCGCACAGTCTGCCGCAGCAACGGATGTGGCCGGCCCGCAGATCCGGACCGGCCACACTCGCTAGCTGCTCGACCTCAGTCGGTCGGGATGCCGTCCGCCGGCGCCGTTGCCTGCGGCGTGGTGTACGGCGTGACCGGGCCGCTGCCGTCGTCGGTCACCATTGGCGTGCCGAGGGGCTTGTCGGCGAGACCCTTGATGACATCCATCCGCATGCCGGTCAGACCGGAGTGGTCGGTCGGCGAGAAGGCATACGGCACAAGGTTCGGGCCGGCGAAGTGCTGGTTCTCCACCGCTGCGACGATGCTTGCCCTCGTCGGGTTCTGCCCGGCCGCGGCCAGCGCTTCGGCAAAGGTGTATGCCGTCGCCATCCCGTACTCCACGTTGCCGTCGAACGGCAGCTTCGGGATGTACTGGTCGTGGATCTTCTTGAACAGCTGCATCCAGCTGTTGGAGGTCTCCGCCGTCGAGGGCAAGTAGTAGTCGCTGATGATGCCCTGAATCGCCTGCTGACCGTTGACCTTGCCCTTCGTGGCCGCCCCGATGATGTTGCTCAGCGTGATCGGATCGGCACCGACGTTGCTGACCACGTACTGGGGGTTGTAGCCGGCCTGCGCAGCGCCCAGCTTCAGCGCGACGGTGTAACCCGGGACCGTGAAGCTCACCACGATATCCGCGCCGGACCGCTTGAGCGCGGCGACCTGCGGGCCGATGTTGGGGGTCAGGGCCGGCACGTAGCGCTGCACCGTTGCGATACCGCTGGCAGGAATCTCCTTCTCGAATCCCTTGATCCCGTCGGTACCGAAGTCGTCGTTCTGCGCGAAGATCGCGATCTTCTTGCCGGCGAAGTGCTTCTTGACGTAGTCGCCGAGGATCTTGCCCTCGCGGGTGTAGTCGGTCTGCCAGCCGAAGGTCTCCGGGTACTGGCTCGGGTTGTTCCAGCACAGACATCCGGACGCGACGAAGAGGTCCGGAACCTTCTGCTGGTTGAGGAACTGGACAACCGACTGGTGGGTCGGCGTACCGAGACCTTCGAAGATGGCGAAGACGTGGTCTTGCTCGACCAGCTTCTTCACGTCGGTGACCGTCGCGTTCGGCTGGGCGATGTCGTAGCCGTCGTCGAGGTACTTGTAGATGATCTTGCGGCCGTTGATCCCGCCGTGCGCGTTCACGTACTTGAAGTAGGCGTTAGACGCCGGCGCGATCTCGCTGTAACCGGGCGCGACCGGGCCGGTGAGCGGCTGGTGGCTTCCGATCGTCACCGTCGTCGCGGTCACACCTGGCGCCGACGCCGACGGACTGCCGTTGCCGCCTCCGCTGGTGCTGCCCCCGCTGCTGCCCCCGCCGCACGCGGCCGCACCGAGCGCGACAACCGCGCCGAGTGCAAGCAGCCGCACTGAGCCTTTTGCCATTTGTCCTCCGATGTTGATCACGCGATTGCTGGCGGGAACCTATTCCGAATCCGGTTCGATGCCTAGTTACCGGCCGGTTTCGTTCTCAAGGCGTTACGACCAAGGGCCCAGATCCGCCGGACCCCGCCTTGGATCCCGAGCGGGAACAGCAGCATTCCGAGGATGAGCCCCGCGCCGTACACCGCCTGCGGCAGGTTCAGCTGCACCCGGTCGGGCATCGAGAAGGCGTGCGCCAGGTCATAGGACCACTGCGGCAGCAAGGTGACGATGATCGAGCCGTAGACGGCGCCGCTCAAGGTGCCGAGGCCGCCGAAAACCGCTGCCGCCAGGAGTGACAGGGACAAGCTGATCGGGAAGCCGCTCGGGAGGACGTTGCCGTTGATGACGGCGAACAGACCGCCGGCCAAGCCCGCGCATGCGGCGCTGACGGTGAAGGCGAGGATCTGCACCCTCGCCACCGACAGCCCCGCGAGAGATGCCGAGATCTCGTCGTCGCGTACGGCGCGAAACGCCCGCCCGACGCGGCTGCGCGACAGGTTCGCGAGCAGGAACAGCGTCACCACCGCACCGATCAGGCAGACCCACGCCTGCCAGCGGAAGAAGTTCATCCCGCCGGGCGGGTTGGGAGCGAGGAAGTTGAGGCCGGCATGGCCGCCGAGCTTGCCCTGAAAGTGGGAGTACTCCGGCAGCGCCGGCAGGCCCAGCGCCAGTGCGAGGGTGATGCCGGCGAGGTAGGGCCCGCGCAGGCGGGCGGCCGCGACCCCCACCAGCCCCCCAGCGACGGCCGCCACCAGGGCGGATGCGGCGAGGACAAGCACCAGCTCGCCGTTGTTCGTCCCGGGGTTGTGCATGAGCAGCAGGCCGACGGTGTATGCGCCGACGAACATGAACGCCCCGTTGCCGAGCGAAATCTGGCCCGACAGTCCGGTCAGCACGGTGAGACCAGCGACGGCACACACTGTCACGGCGATGTTCGCGAGCTGAGTGTTGCGATAGTCGGAGAGACCTTCGGTAACAGCGAGCATGATGCCGAGCCCGCAAAGCGCGAGCAGTCCGTTTCTGAGCAGCGTCGAGCGGCGCAACAGGCTCATACGCGTCTCACCGCCGTGCGGCTGAACAGCCCACTGGGCCGAAGCATCAGTACGACCAGCAAGACCACGAAGGTGTAGAACGAGTCGAGGTCGATGCTCACGTAGTTGTCGAGAAGCTGCTGGATCACGCCTACCAGTAGGCCCCCGGCAAGCGCGCCCAGCGGGGAGTCGAGGCCGCCAACTACGGCGGCAGTGAAACCGAGGATCAGCAGGCCGTCGAAGGCGTTGGGGTTGATGTAGCCAGGCTGCGTGCCCGCGATCAGCACACCGGCGAGAGCTCCGACCATTGCCGCGAGGCCCCAGCCCAAGGTCAGCAAGCGGCCAACTCGTACGCCGAGCAGTCGCGCGACCTCAGGGTTGAACGCGGACGCCCGCATCCGCAGCCCGATCGGCGTGTGTTGGAACAGCACGTACAGCGCAACCATCACCCCGAGAACCGCAAGCACGATGAACAGGTAGTCCGGAGAGAACAGGATCAGCTGGTGACCGACGTGGTAGTCGTTCAGTGAGAACTCGGGCGCGAACGAGCTGACGCCACTCCCCCAGATCATTCCGGCGACGGCTTCCAGCAAGAGGAGTAGGCCCAGCGTCACGATGACCGGGTTGATCGGCGGGCCACCCTCGATCGGACGGATGAGCACCCGCTCGACAACGGCCCCCAGCACCAGACCTGCGAGCAACGCGACGACAAGCCCAACCCAGTAGTTCGCACCATGCAGGTGGACGAGGTCCCACGCGATGAACGTGGTGAACATCAACATCCCGCCCTGCGCGAAGTTCAAGATCCCGGTCGAGCGCCAGATCAACACGAGGGCGAGCGCCACGGCGGCATAGACGACACCGTTCGCCGCGCCACTGATCACCAGGTTGAGGAACGTCATCAGAACCCCAGGTAGGCGTGTCGAAGCTGCTCATCACCGGCGAGGTCATCTGCCGCTCCCGAGGCGACCACTCGACCGAGGTTGAGGATCACGGCAGAGTCGGCGACCGACAGCGCGCTGCGTGCGTTCTGTTCGACCAGCACCACCGTCAGGCCGTCCTCCGCGCTCAGCCGTCGAAGCGTCGCCATGATCTGTGCGGTGATCCTCGGCGCCAACCCGAGCGATGGCTCGTCGAGCAACAGCAGGCTGGGCCGGCTCATCAGTGCGCGTCCGATCGCCAGCATCTGCCGCTCGCCGCCTGACAGGGTGTCCGCCGCCCGGTCTCGTCGCTCGGCGAGCGGCGGGAACATCTCGTACACAGTGGCCAGCCCATTGACCGTTTCGCGCCGCCGGTCCGAGCGCCACAGCGCGCCGAGGCGGAGGTTCTCCTCGACAGTGAGCTCGGTGATCACGCCGCGACCCTCGGGCACATGCGCGATGCCGAGCGTCACGATTCGCTCGACCGGCGTGGCGAGAAGATCGTGACCACCGAACCGGATCGAGCCCGCGGCGGGACGCACCAACCCGTTGACGGTCCGCAAGAGTGTGGTCTTGCCCGCGCCATTCGCACCGAGCACCGCCGTGATCTTGCCGTCGGCAACGTCGAGGCTCACGCCATCGAGCGCCCGGACCGCACCGTACGTCGTCACGACGTTGTCGAGAACGAGTCCGCTAGTCATCGGCCACCTCTTGCGTGGTCGCGTCGACCTGCTCGCCGAGGTATGCCTCGAGCACCTTGGGGTCATCCCGCACCTGCTCCGGTGTGCCCGTCGCGATGCACCGTCCGAAGTCCAGCACCACGATCCGGTCACACACCGCCATGACCAGGTCCATGTGATGCTCGACCAGCAAGACTGAGGTGTGCTGCTTGAGGCCACGGACGATGTCAGCGAGCTCGTCCATCTCGCTGGCCGAAAGCCCAGATGCCGGCTCGTCGAGCAACACCAGCGCCGGCTCTGCGACCAGCGCACGTGCGAGAGCCACCCGCTTCTGTGCGCCGTACGGCAGCTGCCCCGGCAGCGACCTGGCTGCGTCCGCGACGCCTAGCCGGTCCAGTGTCGCGAGCGCCCGCTCTCGAAGGGCTCGATCGTCGCGATCACTGCGCGGAAGCGCGAACAGCCCGGAGCCGAACCACGCGCGGGAGTGCCGGCCGGCACCCACGAGGACGTTCTCGAGCACCGTCATGTGAGGGAACAGCCCAAGGCCCTGCAATGTGCGCGCGATGCCCAGGTCCGCGAGCTGGTGGGGTCGATGGCGCCGTAGCACCGCGCCACGCCAGCGCAGCTCCCCTTGCCCGGGCCGCACGAATCCGCAGACGACGTTGAACAGAGTGGTCTTGCCCGCGCCGTTCGGTCCGATCACGCCGACGACTTCGCCCTCGTCGACCTGCACCGACACATCAGCAAGTGCAGTCAGGCCCCCGAACCGCACCGTGACGTGCTCGACCTCGAGCAGCACTCGTCCCTCCCTGCGCTTACCCAGGAACGTAGACCGTAGTCGGGTCGTCGCGCCCACGCAGGGTGAGCTCATCCGCCGGCAGCCAGTCATCACGGCGCGCCGTCACCACCACCGCGGCCGACGCCGCTACCCGCCCCGGAAGCCTCTTGGCGAGCTCGCCCAGCCGTGCCGCCTCGTTCACGGGGTCGCCGATCACGGTGTACTCGTAGCGGCTCGTCCCGCCGATGTTGCCTGCGACTGCCGTGCCACAGGCGACGCCGACGCCGAAGTCGATCTCCGGAATCTCGGCCGACACGCGGCCGGCAAGGGCACGCGCCGCGTCCAACGCCCTCGCCTCCCGGTCCGACAACGGCGCCGGGGCGCCGAACACGGCGAGCGCGGCGTCCCCGGCGAACTTGTTGATGAAGCCGCCCGCGGCCTCGACCACCTCGATCACCACGCCGAAGAACCGGTTCAGCAGGTCGACGACCTCCTCGGCCGGCATGCGCGCCGCGATCTTCGTGGAGCCGACGATGTCGATGTAGAGCACGGTGACGTCGCGAACCTCACCGCCGAGGTGGATGCCGTGCTCGAGGGCGCGACGGGCGACGTCGACACCGACGTGGCGACCGAACAGGTCACGGAGCTCCTCGCGCTCGCGCAGTCCCGCCGCCATGCGGTTGAAGCCGGCCTGCAGCAAGCCGAGGTCGGTGCCGTCATAGACGGGCACGGACACGTCGAGCTCGCCGCGCTCGATCCGCGCCAGGGCTCGCCGTACCGAGATGATCGGGTCAGCGGTTGCCCGCGTGACGAAGACGGTCGTGATGAAGCCGGCGAGCAGGCAGTTGGCGCCGAGCACCGCGGTCGCAATCGCGATCTCCCGCCGTGTCCCCACATGGTCGACCAGGCTCGCGACGCCCAGCAGTACGACGCCGAGGACGGGTGCGCCCGTGCCGGCCACCCACGTCATGATCGAGCGCACCGCGACCGACTGCGCGATCTTCTGCGGATGCTCGGACGCCGACAGCGCACGGCCCGCGGCTTCGCGCAGCAGCAGCTCGGCGAAACGGAAGGCGACCGCGGTAGTGATGACTCCGGACAGCCCCACGATCGCGGTGATCCGCAGTCCGGCGTCGGTCGAGCGCGTGAACGTCAATGCGCCGAACAGCACCGTGCCGCCGAACCACAGCACGCCCATCCCGCGGGCGAG
>JAICMG010000229.1 GCA_025929365.1 Frankiaceae bacterium | reverse complement strand
CGCAAGGCCGTCGAGGTGGACGAGGGCGAGCAGCTCGGCGACGCGCTCCTTGATCCTCGGCTTCGGCACCTTCGCGATCTTGAGCCCGAAAGCGACGTTCTGCCAGACGGTCATGTGCGTGAACGCGGCGTAGTGCTGGAAGACGAAGCCGATGCCGCGATCACGGGCGGGCACGCTGGTGACGTCGACGTTGTCGATGAGGACGTGGCCGCGGTCTGCGGTCTCGAGCCCGGCGATGATGCGCAGCAGCGTCGACTTGCCGCCGCCGCTCGGGCCGAGCACAGCAGTGAGGTGGCCCGGCTCGATGTCGACGGTGACGTCGACAAGAGCGTGGAAGTCACCGTAGGACTTGCTCACGTCGCGGACCTGGATGCTCATTCGGTTCCTGCCTCCTTGTGGCGGCGCCCACTGAAGGCGGTCATGGCGGTGAGGATGAGAAGGGAGATGACGGCGAGCAGAAGCCCGGCGCTGTATGCCGCGGTCGGGTCGAGCTGACCGACCCGGTTGTTGACGTAGAGCGGCAACGTGAGGCTCTGCCCGACGATGTTGCTGGAGACGATGTTCACCGCGCCGTACTCGCCGAGTGACCGTGCGACCGTGAGGATCGTTCCGTACACGATGGCCCAGCGGATTGCCGGCAATGTCACCCGGAAGAACGCCTGCAACGTCGATGCCCCGAGGACCGCCGCAGCTTGTTCCTGCTCGCGGCCGAGCTCCTCGAGGACCGGAACGACCTCGCGAACGATGAACGGCAGGCTGACGAAGACCGTCGCGATCGTCATGGCCTTCCAGGTGAACAGAACCGGGATGTTGTGGGAGAAGAGATATGTCCCGATCCAGCCGGTACGGCTGTAAAGGACGAAGACCGCAAGCCCCACGACGACCGGTGACATCGCGAACGGCAGGTTGATCAGCGCGTTGACCAGCGATGGGAGCGGCATCTTGCGGCGGGCGAGCAACCAGCCGGTCGCCACCCCGAAGACGACGTTGATCGGCACCGCTATGGCCGTGATGAGCAGCGACAGCTTCAGCGCCGCAACGGCGTCATGGCTCGACAGTGCGCGCCAGACCGGGGAGGTGCCGTGCTGGAACGTTCGGTAGCCGACCATGCCGACCGGCAGGACGAGCAGCAGCGCCAAGTAACCGAGGACTCCATAGCGCAGCGCGTGCTTACCCATGACGCCGCTCGTTTCGCCGGGACAGCAGGCCGATCAGCACGAAGATCACGAGTGCCATCGCGAGGAGCACGACGCCGATCGCGGCGGCAGATTGTGGCGCGCCGTTCTCGACGTCTTGGAAGATGACCTGCGAGGCGATCTCGGTGTGGGGCAGGTTGCCCGAGATCAGCACCACTGACCCGAACTCACCCAACGCGCGCGCGAACGCGAGCGACGCGCCGGTCAGCATTGCGGGCATGATCGCTGGGAGGATGATCCGCCGGAAGATCGTCCACGGCCGCGCGCCGAGGCACGCCGCCGCGTCCTCGACGTCCCGCTCGAGAGTGAGCAGCACCGGCTGCACCGCGCGCGTCACGAAGGGCAGAGTCACGAACAACAAGGCAAAGAAGACGGCGTACCGCGTTCCCGCGACGTTGATGCCGAGTGGGCTGCTCGGCCCATACAGGCTGAGCAGCACAAGGCCCGCGACGATCGTCGGCAACGCGAAGGGAAGGTCGATCAGCGCGTTGACGATGCGCTTTCCGGGGAAGTCGTCACGCACCAGCACCCACGCGAGCGCGACCCCGGTCACGGCGTCGATCGCGGCCGCCGCGAGCGCGACCCCGATCGTGAACTCGAGCACCGACAGCGTGTGCGGCTGCGTGACCGTGGACCAGAACGAGTGGTGCGCCGACTGGCTGATGACCGCCGCGACCGGCAGCCCGACCAGCAGCGACAGATAGATCATCGACAGACCGGGGACCACCCCCGCCGCTACTGGCCGCAACGCACGCGACCCTGCAAACTTCCGCGCGGGACGACGCTCTGCAAACCTTCGCGCGGGACGACGCGGATCGCGGGGGAGGGGGCGGACTCGACCTGGCGCTAGGTCAGCCACTGGCACCGTCGCCGAGGGAGTTGAGGATCTTCGTGATCGAGCCGTTGGTCGGGTCGAAGAAGGTCGAGTTCACCGTCGACCACCCACCGAGTGAGTCGATCGTGAACAAGCCGGGCGGCGTCGGGAACTGATTGGCGCTGAAGGCGGCCTTGACCACCGGCCGGTAACCCTCGCTCGCAAAGATCTGCTGACCCTGGTCGCTGTAAAGGAAGTCGACGAACGCCTTGTCCAGTGTCGGGTCCGCCGCGTGAGTGGTGAGCGCCACCGGGTTCTCGATGAGGATGGTGTCCTTCGGCGTCACGTAGTCGATCGCGTCGCCGGCCTGCTGCGCCTCGATGGCCTCGTTCTCATAGCCGATCAGCACGTTGCCGGTCCCGCCGACGAACGCGGCGGTCGCGCTCGATCCGCTGTCGGGCAGTGAGACGGTGTGCTGCAGCAACTCCTTGACGAACCCAAGTGCCTGCGTGGGGGTCTTGCCCTCCTTGACCTGCGCGCCGTACGCCGCCATGAGGTTCCAGCAGGCGCTGCCCGAGCTCAGCGGGTTGGGCGTGACAACCTTCACGCCGGGCTTGACCAGGTCGTCCCAGGTCGTGATGTGCAGCGGGTTGCCCTTGCGCACGATCAGCGTCGCGACGGAGTCGGTGACGATGCCCTTGTAGTGGTTCGTGTCCCAGTTCGATGCCACGAGCCCGGCGGTGACGAGCTTCGCCATGTCCGAGGCGCGAGAGAGCTCGACGACGTCCGCGGGCTGCCCAGCCTCGACCTGGCGCTCCTGGGTGCCCGACGGGCCGTACGAGCCCTTGATCGTGCTG
>JAICMG010000119.1 GCA_025929365.1 Frankiaceae bacterium | reverse complement strand
TTTGGCTTGACCTAGCGCCTTGGCTCGGAGATGAGGACCTGCTGCAGCGCTTCGAACTCCTCGACGCACTTGCCGGCACCCATCGCGACGGAGTCCAGCGGGTTGTCCGTCACGTGGATCGGCATCCCGGTCTCGTGGCGAAGCCGCTCGTCGAGACCGGTCAACAGGGCGCCACCACCGGTCAGCACGATGCCGCGGTCCATGATGTCGCCGGAGAGCTCCGGCGGGGTCTTGTCCAGCGTCGTCTTCACGGCGTCGACGATGGCGTTGACCGGCTCCTCGACCGCCTTGCGGATCTCATCCGCGCTCACGACGATCGTCTTCGGCAGACCAGTGACGAGGTCGCGGCCACGAATCTCGGCGTGCGGCTCGTCGGGGGCCGGGAAGGCCGACCCGATGGCCATCTTGATCTCCTCAGCCGTCCGCTCACCGAGCATCAGGCTGTACTCCTTCTTCACGTACGCGATGATCGACGCGTCGAGCTCGTCGCCACCGGTACGGATCGACTGGCTGGTCACGATGCCGCCGAGGGAGATGACCGCGACCTCGGTCGTACCGCCACCGATGTCGACGACCATGTTGCCGGTCGGCTCGTGCACCGGAAGCCCGGCGCCGATCGCGGCCGCCATCGGCTCTTCGATGATGAACACCTTGCGGGCGCCGGCCTGGTAGCCCGCGTCCTTGACGGCGCGCTGCTCGACGCCGGTGATGCCGCTCGGGACGCAGACCACCAGCCGTGGGCGAGCGGTACGACGGCGCTTGTGCACCTTCTGGATGAAGTAACGGAGCATCCGCTCGGTCGTCTCGAAGTCGGCGATGACGCCGTCCTTCAGCGGCCGGATCGCGACGATGTTGCCCGGCGTACGGCCGATCATCCGCTTGGCTTCGGTCCCCACAGCGAGGATGCCGGCCGTGTTGGTGTTGATCGCCACCACACTCGGCTCGTTGAGCACGATCCCCCGGCCGCGCACGTACACGAGCGTGTTGGCCGTCCCGAGGTCGACCGCCATGTCACGGCCAAGGAACCCTGCGCTGTTGTTCGCCATGCGACGCGAACCTTCCGAGAGGGGGAAAAGCGAGCGTTCGCAACGAAATCCGAGCGCTCACCGACGGGCAGCGGACAACTCTACCGTCGATCCCGGTCCGACCGAAAATGGGCACCTCGCCCGATTTCGGTGCGACCTTCGTCTGACCTACGCCAGCGACGGGAAGAACAGCTTGACCTCGCGGGCGGCCGACTCCAGCGAGTCGGAGCCATGCACGAGGTTCTGCCCGATCTCGAGCGCGAGATCGCCACGGATCGAGCCGGGCGCCGATGCGACCGGATCAGTGACTCCCATCAGGGCCCGGACCGCCTCGACCGCGCGGTGGCCCTCGGCCACGATCGCGACCAGCGGCCCGCCGGTGATGAAGTCGACCAGCTCGCCGAAGAACGGCTTGCCGTCGTGCTCGGCATAGTGCTGGCTCGCGGTGTCCCGGTCCAGCGTCCGTAGCTCCAGGGCGAGGATCGCCAGGCCCTTCCGCTCCAGCCGACCGACGATCTCCCCGATCAGACCGCGGCGGACGGCGTCGGGCTTGACGAGGACAAGGGTGCGTTCAGCCACCCGCAGAGGCTACCTACCCGCGGAGCTCGGCAGGCGCCACTGGCGCAGCCAGTAGATCCAGATCCCGGCGAACGCGCCGCCGACGACGTACATCGGCCAGCTGACCACGCCGGCGCCGATGACGAGCACCTGCACTCCGCTGGACACGATCTTGCCGCCCCGCCGGCGCAGCAGCGCCGCGGCGAAGACCAGCAACGCGACCACCCCCACGAGGTAACCGACGTCCGCACCCGACACGTGGCCCCGCTGGGAGGTGGCGACCGCCGGTACGGCGAGCAGCACGACCAGCGCCTCGATCGCGAGGCCCGCCGAGCCGACGGCGTACAGGCCGCGCGGAGCAGCCTTCGCCTCGGTCATCGGTGCAGCAGGTGGCGGGCCTCGCCGACGGTGACGATCGACCCGGTGACCAGGACACCGGACCCGCCGAGCACGCCTTCGGCCTCCGCGGCCGAAACAGCAGCCTCGATCGCGTCGTCCAGCCGTTCGACCAGCTGGACCCGGTCCTCCCCGAAGACCTCGACCGCGATCGCAGCGAGCTTCTCAGCGGGCAGCGCGCGTGGCGAGCTGTTCGTCGTGATGACCACCTCGCTGAGGACCGGCTCGAGCTCGGCAAGCAGGCCCTCGGCGTCCTTGTCGTCGAGCACCGCGATGACGCCGACCATCCGGTCGAAACTGAACGCGTCCTCGAGCGCTGCGGCCAGCGCTGCCGCTCCTGCCGGGTTGTGCGCGCCGTCGATCAGGACCGTCGGGCTGCGCCGTACGACCTCCAGCCGACCCGGCGAGGAGACCTCCGCGAACGCCGCCCGCACCACGTCGACATCCAGCGTTCCCCTGTCCTGCGCGCCGAGGAAGGACTCGACGGCCGCGAGCGCACACGCGGCGTTGCTGGCCTGGTGCTCGCCGTAGAGGGGAAGGAACACCTCCTCGTAGCCGCCGCCCAAGCCCTGAAGCTCGAGCATCTGACCGCCGACGGCGATGCTTCGGGCGCGGACGCCGAAGTCGATGCCTTCGCGGACGATCCGGGCGCCGACCTGCGCGACCCGCTGCGCGAGGACCAGTCTCGCCGCCTCCGGCTGGGGCGCCGAGATCACCGTCGCTCCTGGGTGGATCAAGCCCGCTTTCTCACCGGCGATCTCCTCGATCGTCGAGCCCAGGATTCCGACGTGGTCGAGGCTGATCGGCATCACGACCGCCACTGGTGCGTTGATGACGTTGGTCGCGTCCCATCGACCGCCGAGTCCCACCTCGATGACGGCGACATCGACCGGCGCGTCGGCGAACGCGGCGAAGCCCATCGCCGTCAGCAGCTCGAAGAACGTGACGCGCTCGCTGTGCCGCCCATCCACGATCTCGGCGTACGGCGCCACCTCGTCGTACAGCGCGGCGAATCGCTCCGGCGACACTGGCTCGCCGTCGACGCAGAGTCGCTCGGTGACGTGTTCGAGGTGAGGTGAGGTGTGGCGGCCGGTACGCATTCCGAGCTCGCGCAGGAGCTGGTCGATCATCCGCGCGGTGGAGGTCTTGCCGTTCGTGCCGGTGAGGTGGATCGACGGATAGGCCAGCTGCGGATCACCGAGCAGGTCGAGCAGGTCGACGATCCGGTCGAGGTCGGGAACCATACGAGCCGGATAGCGATCCGCAAGGGCCTTGTCGACTCTGGCAAGCAGTGCCGCCCCGTCCGGGTCTGAACTCACGTGCTGAGGTTACGTGCCGGTTCCTAGACTGGCGCGCTGTGAGCATCCCGGACAAGCCGACCCTCGACGGGCTCGAGGAGCGCTGGAACGCAGCGTGGGCGGACAGCGGCCTCTACCGCTTCGACCGCAGCCGCGCTCGGCACGAGGTGTTCTCGATCGACACTCCCCCGATCACGGCGAGCGGATCGCTGCATGTCGGACACGTCTTCTCCTACACGCACACCGACCTGGTCGCGCGTTACCAGCGGATGCGCGGCCGCGAGGTCTTCTACCCGATGGGCTGGGACGACAACGGTCTACCGAGCGAGCGCCGCGTCCAGAACTACTACGGCGTCCGCTGCGACCCGTCGCTCCCCTACGACGCCCAGTTCACCCCACCGCCCGGTGGCGGCGGGGCAAAGGAACAGGTCCCCATCTCGCGGCGCAACTTCGTCGAGCTCTGCGATCGGCTCACGGCCGAGGACGAGAAGTCCTACGAGGCGGTCTGGCGTCGCCTCGCGCTGTCGGTGGACTGGTCCGCGCCGTACCGCACCATCGATGCGCGGTCCACCGCGATCTCGCAGAAGGCATTCCTGCGTGACCTGGCGCGCGGCAACGCCTACAAGGCCGAGGCGCCGACGCTGTGGGACATCACGTTCCGCACCGCGGTGGCGCAGGCCGAGCTCGAGGACCGTGACCGCCCGGGCGCCTACCACCGCATCGGCTTCCCACGCAGCGACGGCGAGGGGGCGGTGTCGATCGAGACGACGCGGCCGGAGCTGCTCCCGGCGTGCGTCGCACTGGTGGCCCACCCCGACGACGAGCGCTACCAGCCGCTGTTCGGCACGACCGTGCGCACGCCGCTGTTCCACGCAGAGGTGCCGGTGCTCGCGCACTACCTCGCGGCACCCGACAAGGGCTCCGGCATCGCGATGATCTGCACCTTCGGCGATCTCACCGACGTCGTGTGGTGGCGCGAGCTGCAACTGCCGACCCGCGCAATCCTCGGCGAGGACGGCCGCCTGCTCCCTGAAGGCCCGGCGGAGGTCGACACGGCGGCGTACGCCCGGGTGGCCGGCAAGACGGTGCACGCAGCACGCGAGGAGATCGTCGCGATGCTTCGCGAGGCCGGCGCGCTCGAGGGCGAGCCCTCGCCCATCACGCACCCGGTCAAGTTCTACGAGAGAGGCGACCGGCCACTCGAGATCGTCACGACCCGGCAGTGGTACATCCGCAACGGCGCGAGGGACGAGGCCCTGCGGGCCGCCCTGATCCGGCGCGGCGAGGAGCTGTCGTGGCACCCGCCGCACATGCAGGTCCGCTACGAGCACTGGGTCAACGGGCTCACCGGTGACTGGTTGATCAGCCGGCAACGGTTCTTCGGGGTCCCGTTCCCGGTCTGGTATCCGCTCGACGCCGAGGGTGAGCCCGACTACGACAACCTCATCGTCCCGGACGAAGCGACGCTGCCCATCGACCCGTCGAGTGACTGTCCACCCGGGTACGACGAGGCGCAGCGCGGGAAGCCCGGCGGCTTCATCGGCGACACCGACGTGATGGATACGTGGGCGACCTCGTCTCTCACCCCGCAGATCGGTGGCGGCTGGACCTTCGACGAGGACCTGATGTCGCGGGTGTTCCCTTACGACCTGCGCCCGCAGGGACAGGACATCATCCGGACCTGGTTGTTCTCCACGGTCGTGCGCTCGCACTTCGAGTTCGACTCTCTGCCGTGGACCAACGCCGCGATCAGCGGATGGATCCTCGATCCCGACCGCAAGAAGATGTCGAAGTCCAAGGGCGACGTCGTCACGCCGATGGCGCTGTTCGACGAGTTCGGCAGCGACGCGGTGCGCTATTGGGCCGCCTCGGCCCGGCTCGGCACGGATGCCGCCTTCGACACCGGCCAGATGAAGATCGGCCGCAGGCTCGCCATCAAGCTGCTCAACGCGTCGAAGTTCGCCCTGTCGTCGAGTGCAGAATCGCTCGGCGCCGCACCCGGCACCGGCTCCGTCACGGACCCGCTCGACCGGTCCCTGCTGGCCGCGCTGGACCGTGTCGTCGAAGAAGCCACTGCGGCGTTCGATGCCTACAACCACACCGGCGCGCTCGACGTCGCGGAGACGTTCTTCTGGACCTTCTGCGACGACTACATCGAGCTGGTGAAAGAGCGCGCCTACGGCAGCCGCGGCGATGCCGAGGCAACGTCGGCGAAGGCGGCACTGCGCACCACCCTGGCAGTGCTGCTGCGGCTGTTCGCGCCATTCCTCCCCTTCGTCACCGAGGAGGTGTGGTCGTGGTGGCAGGAGGGTTCGGTCCATCGCACGGCGTGGCCGACCCGTGACGAGCTCGCCGCCGATCCCGAGGCAGACCCACAGCTGCTCGCGCTCGTCGGAGCCGCGCTGTCGCAGGTGCGCGGGGCGAAGTCGAGCGCCCAGGTCTCGATGAAGGCAGAGGTCGCGCGCGCCGTCGTGCGCGGTCCGGCCGCCGACCTCGAGCGGCTGCGTGCCGCCGCGGCCGACCTATCGGCAGCCGGCCGGATCACCGACCTCAGCTTCGAGCCCGCGGAGTCGGGCGAGCTGACCGTCGAGGTCAGTCTCTGACTCAGACGTAGGTGAAGCGCACCACAGTCGCACCGGCGTCGCTGCTTCCGCCGGCCGTCCGCACGACGACCGCGGCCCGGAGACCGTGGAGGGACGGCGCCGCCGACATTCGCTGCGCCACCAGTCTGGCCGGCGGTGCCGTCACGCGCACCGTGGTGGCGTTGAGCACCGTGACGTGCTTCGCCACGGCGGATCCGAACGACACGACGGCACTGGGCGTGAAGCCGCGTCCGTAGATCGTGATCTGGGTGCCGCCGGTGATCGGACCGGAGGCCGGCGCGATCCGGGCGACGCGAGGCACGGGCAGCGCCCGGTCTGGCGTCGGCGGCTGAGCCGGCGCGAGCGGCGCCCGGCCCGCGGCCCGCTCGTTCGTCGTTGACGTCGGCGACGTCTGACCGGCGATGGCCGCCCGGCCGGCACCATGCTGCGAGCCCCTCGGAGTCGAACCGGCTGACGCCGGCGGCAGGCCGACCCGCGCGACATCGGGTTGTGCCCCCGCGAATCGGCCGGCTCCGGTCGGGCTGTGCCCGGCCGTCGCCACCATCGCCACAGCAAGGACGACGACCGCCGCGGCCGACGCGGCGCCGATCAGCCAGCCGGCACGTGAGCGCGCCGGCTGGACAACCGGCCCCGCAACCTGCCTCACCGGCACCCCACTGCGACGCCGGAACGCGGCGAGCCAGCCGTAGCGGCGAATCGGCTGCTCGATGAAGTAGTAGAAGAGCCCTGAGATCGCCGCGATCAGCACGAGGTCGAGCACGATCATGTCCGATACCGGCATCCGCGGCGAGACCCGCAGCACGGCGAGGATGACGATGCAGTGGACGAGGTAGGCCTCGTACGACACCTGCCCGATCACGACGAAGGGCTTCCAGCCGAGCACGCGCGATACCAGCGACGGCCGATCCGCGACCGCCATGCAGTGGCCGATCAGCAAGCAGGCCGAGCCGCCGTACAGCACGTAGCCGCCGCCGACGAGCAGCGTGAGATGGGTGTAGAGCAGCGCGGAGATCGCGACCATCCCGCCGAGGCCGACGAGTGCAGTGATCCGCCATCGCAGCAGCCGCACGAAGCGCCCGTCGGCGTTCGTCGTCAGCGTGTAGCCGAGGGCACAGCCGAGCAGGATCGGGGCGATCTGCGACGGCGTCATGTACACCGCGGCTGATGGGCCCTCGTGGCGGGCGAGGACTGAGCCCACTGCGGAGCTGAGGACGACGAGGATCCAGAGTGCGAGCATCAGGTGGCGGCGACTCCATCCGCGGCGTAGCGATGCGCGGAGGAACGCCGGCCAGGTCAGGTAGAACTGCTCCTCGATTCCGAGCGTCCACGCGGGGCCGAGCCAGCCGAGGTTGCCGCCTGTGGCGAGCTGCCAGTTGCCGACGAACAGCAACAGGAACAGGGCTGTGATCCACGGGGAGTGGCCCAGCGGCGTCGAGCTCGAGCCGGGGAGCAGGAACTGCGCAGTCAGCAGCAACGGCACCACGGCGAGCAGCGCGGGCCCCAACCGCCGCGAGCGCCGCAGGTAGAAGCTGTCGAGTGCGATCTTGCTCGACCGCTGGTGCTCCGCCACCAGCAAGCTCGTGATCAGCGCACCCGAGAGCACGAAGAACATCTCGATGTTCAGCGTGAAGGGACCCGACTTGCGCACCCACCACGGCGCCGTCGGCAAGAACCCGAGGAAGATCTGGAAGTGGGTGTAGATCGTCCCGGGCAGGCTGATTCCGCGCATGCCATCCAGCGCGGGGACGTAGGTCATCCTTCGCGGTTGCCGCGATGTTGCGTCGGCGCCTGTCACGGGGATCGTCAGCCTTCTTCCGCGACGGCGTCGACTCGACCCGACGCGGCGAACTCACGCTGGGGGTCGGCGACGCTGCCCAGTGCACGTGGCTTGCCGCGAAACACGAAGGCCTTCCAGCCCTTGCGCCGGATCGGCTGCTCGACCAGGTAATAGAAGGTGGCCGAGACGAAGGCGATGATCGCCGTGTCCAGCGCCATCATCGGATAGACGTGCAGGTGAGGCCACTCCCGCACCACCGCGAACATCACGATGATGTGCACGAGATAGGCCTCGTAGGAGATCTGACCGACGATCACGAACGGCCGCCAGCTGAAGAACTTCGTGACGACTGTTGGCTCGCCGGCTCGCACGAAGCAGTGCCCGATGAGCAAGCAGGCGAAGATCGCATAGATGACGTAGTAGCCGCGGATCTCCCACTGCACGTGGTGGGAGGCGACGATCGAGACGACGACCATGCCGGCCAGGCCGAGCAGAGCAAGCAGCCGCGACCGCAAGAGCGTCGCCAAGCGGCTGGCGGGGTTGGCCGTCAGCTCGTATCCGAGCGCGCAGCCGATGACGATGCTCGGCAGCTGCGCGGGCGTTGAGTAGAAGGCGCGCTGGCGTCCTACGTGGCTGTAGAGGATCTGCGTGATGGCGAGCGCGACCGTTATCACCAGGGCCATCGCGAGCAACACGTGCCGGCGGTCCACTCGCCGTCTGGTCGCGCGCCGCAGCAACCACGGCCAGGTCAGGTAGAACTGCTCCTCGATGCCCAGCGTCCAGGCCGGACCCAGCCAGCCGATCCCGGCGGAGACGCTGAAGAGCACCCAGTTGCCGAAGAACAGGCCGACCGCGATGACGCTGCGCCATGGCGTCGTGCCGAGCTCGGAGAACGGGCCGTGTCCCTGCCAGAAGACCGTGAGCAGGATCATCGCGGGGAGTACGGCCACCAGCGCGGGCCCGAGCCGACGGGACCGGCGCAGATAGAAGTTCGCGAGCTGCATGTCGCCGTCACGACGATGTTCCGCGACGAGCAGGCTGGTGATCAGTGCGCCGGACAGCACGAAGAACATCTGAATGTTCAGCGTGAGAGGGCCGACCGAGCTGAGCCAATGCGGCGCGCTCGGCGCAGCAGTCAGCAACAGGGCGAAATGGGTGAGGATCGTCCCCGGCAGGCTCAGGCCACGAAGCCCGTCAAGTGCCGGGATGTAGCGCAACCGGGATGGCTGCCTCGCCGGTGTCACCACCTCGGTCATGGCCGCACATACCCGGCACGAGGGAGGTGAGGGCACATAGCGCCACCGACTGTAGGTGGCCGAGCGGCTCCAACCGAGGGACCAACGTCCCGATTTCGGGAGGACTGAGGTTCCGCGTAGGACTGTGGGGCTAGGCCGACTTCTCGCGGCGCTCCCGCTTGGCGGGCTGCGCATCGCGCGGCACGAGGGTCGGGTTGACGTTGCTCAACACGACCTCGCCGTTGATCAGGACCTTCGCCACGTCCTTGCGGCTCGGGACGTCGTACATCACCGAGAGCAGGACCTCTTCGAGGATCGCGCGCAGGCCGCGCGCACCGGTGCCGCGCAGAATGGCCTGATCGGCGATCGCGTCGAGCGCGTCGTCGCTGAACTCCAGCTCCACGCCGTCGAGCTCGAACAGCCGCTTGTACTGGCGGACCAGCGCGTTCTTCGGCTCGGTGAGGATGCGGATCAGCGCTTCGCGGTCGAGGTTGTGCACGCTCGTGATGACCGGAAGCCGCCCGATGAACTCGGGGATCATGCCGTACTTGAGCAGGTCCTCCGGCATGACGTCGGCGAAGGTGTCCGTGGTGTCGACATCGCGCGAGCTGCGGATGTCGGCGGCGAAGCCGATGCCCTTCTTGCCGATCCGGGCCTCGATCACCTTGTCCAGGCCCGCGAAGGCGCCACCGACGATGAACAGCACGTTGGTGGTGTCGATCTGGATGAACTCCTGGTGCGGGTGCTTGCGACCGCCCTGCGGCGGGA
>JAICMG010000224.1 GCA_025929365.1 Frankiaceae bacterium | reverse complement strand
TGTCTCGAAGCACCCGCGCGAGGGCCGCCTTTTCGGTGCTCACAGTTGCGAGTAGACCTCAAGAACCCGGTCGACGGTCGCGTCCCAGCCGAACGCCGCCGCATGCGCGACGGCACCTTGTGCCAACGCCGCCTGCCGCGCCGGTGCACCGATCACGTCGCGGACGGCCTTCGCGTAGTCCCTCGGATCATGACCGTCGATCAGCAGGCCGGAGACGCCGTCGGCGACCGCTGTTGCGAGGCCGCCCACCCGCGCGGCGATGACCGGCGTGCCACACGCCTGCGACTCGAGCGCAACCAGGCCGAACGACTCGTTGTACGACGGCACCATCGTCAGGTCGGCCGCGCGGTAATAGTCGGCGAGCGTCTCCTGCGCCGCCGGTGGCTCGAATCGCACGAGGTCGGAGATGCCGAGGGTGACGGCGAGCTTGGCGAGATGTTCCGGCGCCTCGAGGCCCGTGCCGGACGGACCGCCGACGACGACGACGACCAGCCGCTCTCGCAGGCCGGGATCGGACTCGATCAGCGCGGCGGCGGCATGAAGCAGGACATCCGGTGCCTTCAGCGGCTGGATCCGCCCGACGAACAGCAGGACCACCGAGTCCGCAGGCAGGCCGAGGCGAGACCGTGACTCGATGCGCCGCCCCGGGGCGAACCTCGTGAGGTCCACGCCGGGCGCGACGACCTCGACCCGTGCGGGGTCGGCGTCGTACAGGTCCACCAGCTGCGCGGCCTCATCGACCGTCGACGCGATCAACCGGTCTGCTGCCTCGACGACCTGCGCCTCACCGATCGCCCGCATCGCCGGCTCCGGCGCATCGCCTTCGGCGAGCAACAGGTTCTTGACCTTCGCCATCGTGTGCATCGTGTGCACGAGCGGCACACCCCAGCGCTCCTTGGCCAGCCAGCCGACCTGCCCCGACAGCCAGTAGTGCGAGTGCACGAGGTCGTACCAACCCGGTTCGTGCGCCGCCTCCTCGCGCAGCACGCCGCTGGTGAAGGCACACAGCTGCGCCGGCAGGTCGTTCTTGTCGAGGCCCTCGTACGGCCCGGCCGTGATGTGGCGCACTGTCACACCGGGAGCGAGCTCCACCGTGGCGGGAATGTCGCTGGTCGTCGCACGGGTGAAGATCTCGACTTCGATGCCGTGCTCCGCGAGCCGCCGCGCGACCTCCGTGACGTAGACGTTCATCCCGCCCGCGTCCCCGCACCCCGGCTGGTCGAGCGGCGACGTGTGGACGGACAGCGTCGCCACCCGCCGCGGCAGTCCCATGCCGTCAATCCTGCCCGATCGCCGTATCGGGCTCACCTGCTTTGCCTTCCGGGGCGGACTCCTAGGGTTGGCGCGTGGATCGACGTACCGCCGTGGTGACCGGCGCGAGCAGCGGGATCGGGGCCGCCACTGCCCGCCGGCTCGCCCGCGAGGGGTACGACGTCGTGGCGGCTGCGCGGCGCGGCGATCGGCTCGATGCGCTGGCCGCCGAGTGCGGCGCACGGCCCGTGGTCCTGGACGTCACCGACGAAACGTCGGTGCGCGCGCTGGCTGGCTCGCTGGAGCAATGTCACGTCCTGATCAACAACGCAGGCGGCGCGTTCGGTCTCGAGCCGGTGGAATCGGCGGACGAGATCGCCTGGCGCAAGATGTGGGAGACCAATGTCCTCGGCATGATGCGCGTCACACGCGCGCTTCTCCCCGCGCTCGAAGCAAGCGGGGACGGCGTGGTCGTGACCGTCACGTCCACCGCCGGCCACGGTGTCTACGAAGGCGGAGCGGGGTACGCCGCGGCGAAGCACGCCGAGCGGGCGGTCTCCGAAACGCTGCGCCTGGAGCTCTGCGGCCGGCCGGTGAGGGTAGTCGAGGTCGCGCCGGGAATGGTCGCGACGGAGGAGTTCTCACTAAACCGCTTGGGTGGAGACCAGGACAGGGCGGATGCTGTGTACGCCGGCGTGCCCGGCCCACTGTCCGCCGACGATGTGGCGGACTGCATCGCGTGGGCAGTGACCCGGCCGTGGAACGTCAACGTCGACCTTCTCGTCGTCCGGCCCCGCGCGCAGGCCGCAGCGCACAAAGTCCACCGGGAGACCTCGACGTGACCAGTTCTGACTCCGCTTCTGGACCGACACCGATCACGACCGACCACACCCACGTCGTGCACAACGGCAAGCGTGAGCTGACGATCGACGAGCTCGCGTTGATGCAACCTGGCATGGACCGGCTGATGGCCGAGGTCGGCTACCGCGTCCACCGGCTCTACTACGCCGCCAAGGCCAGCAACTGGAAGCTCGCCGAGTACTTCTACACCTCCACTGTGAAGCAGCTGCGGCTGTGCGCGACGAGCCGGCCGAAGTACGCCGAGGACATGGCGGCGTTCCTCGAGGCGGACTGCGCACCGGTGAGGGAGGCGCTTCGCGCGCGCGATCAAACAGCCTTCGACACGGCGTACGCGATGTTCGTCGAACGCGCGAACCACTATCACGACGTCTACAAGAAGCCCTGGTTGCACTGGGTCACCCCGGACACGCCGCCTGGTGACCTCGACCTCACGGCAGGGATCGACACGTGACCACGTCGATCGTGCGCACTCCGCCGTACGCCGAGCTCGTCAGTGCCGTGCGCCGCGAAGGCGAGGGCCTTGTCTCGGCAGCGCGGTCGGGCGCCGACGCCCCCGTGCCCACGTGCGGTGACTGGACGGTCGCGGACCTGGCGCGTCACGTGTGGCAGGTCTACGCCAACGTCACGCTCTACGTCTCGACGCGCGCCGCATCGCGTCCCGAGGTGCTGCCGACGATGCCCGACGGCGAGCCGGTCGAGCTGCTTGCCGACCAGCTCGACCGTCTCGTTGCCGCGTTGAGCGAGGCGCAAGCCGACACCCCGATCTGGACGTGGGTCCGCGACGCCCCGGAAGGCGCGATCTTCTGGGCACGACGGATGGCGCACGAGTCCGCGATTCATCACTTCGACGCGCAGAACGCGCACGGAATCCGGCAACCGGTCGACGCCGAGCTCGCCGCCGATGGGATCGACGAGCTGATCGACATCATCGTGCCCCGCGTCTACCGCCGCGACCAGGTCGTCGGACCGAGTGGCGCCATCGCGCTGCGCTCCACTGACGGTGACTCGTGGTTGCTCGAGCTCTCATCCGACGGCGTGCGCCGAAGCGATCTCATCGAGGCGCCGCAGGCAACCGCGACGGGGACGAGCAGCGCGTTGCTGCTGGCGCTCTACAGCCGGATCCCGTGGACATCGCTCGATCTGGCCGGCGACAGCGACCTGCTGACCAGCTGGACCTCAG
>JAICMG010000174.1 GCA_025929365.1 Frankiaceae bacterium | reverse complement strand
CGGAGGAGTAGCGGACCGGGTCGTTGATCGCGGTCGCCGTGCAGACGTTCACGCCGCCGAGCGCGTTGACCATCTTCACGAAGCCGTAGAAGTTGATCTCGATGTAGTGGTCGATGCGAACGTGGGTGTTCGCCTCGACGGTGCGGATCGTGAGGGCCGCGCCGCCCTCGGAGTACGCCGCGTTGAGCTTGTTCATCTGCGCGGGCACCCGCTGCCCGCCGGAGCGGTGCGCGGGGATTGGGACGTAGGAGTCGCGCGGCGGGCTGACCATCACCGCCTTGCCGCCGCCGGTGGGGCTGTGCAGCCGGATCATCGTGTCGGAGCGCTGGCCGGGATCGTGGCCGACATGCAGCTGCTTCTGCTGCGCCTTGGTCAGGCCCGCGCGGCTGTCGGAGCCGACGAGCAGGATGTTGAGATCGCCGATCGCGCCACCGCTCGGCCGGTGGCACGACGTGCAGAACGGGTTGATGTGCTTGATCCGGTCGAGGATCGAGGCGATCGTCAGCCAACCGGCGCCCAGGACCCCTGCGATGACGAGGGCCATGCCCCCCGCCACGACAGAGACCAGCCGGCGCCGGGTCCAACGTCGTAACCAGCCCGGGCCCCAGCGGCGGTGCTCGCCGTCGAGGTACACCCGGTCGGGCGCCGGCGTGGCAGGCCGGGGCGCCTTCGGCGCGCGTCTCGCCGAAGGCCGACGAGGGTCCAGCTCCGGCGGGAGCTTGCGACGGCCACCTTGCGGACCATCTGGGGGTTCAGTCACGCTGACGAACCTCCGACGATCGTGACAAAGCGGTCGAACCGCTCCTCGATGCTAGGCGCGAGTTGGGTTCTGTCGCGGCATGCCACGCGGTAACGTGCCGCGCGATGACTGGGCCCGACACCGCACCGAGCGCGGCGCACTCCTGGCCCGGTGTCTCGGTCGTGATGCCGGTCCTCAACGAGGAGGGCCACCTGCGCGCGGCGGTCAGCTCCGTGCTCGACCAGGACTATCCGGGCGAGATCGAGGTCGTGCTCGCCCTCGGCCCGTCGCACGACAAGACCGATCAGGTCGCTGCGACGCTGAAGGCCGATCCGCGAGTGCGCACCGTGCCGAGCCCGACTGGCCGGACGCCGAACGCCCTCAACCTCGCGATCGCCGCGGCGAAGCACCCGATCATCGCGCGAGTCGACGGTCACTCGCTGTTGCCACTCGGCTATCTGCGCCGTGCCGTCGAGCTGCTCGACGAGACCGGCGCCGACAACGTGGGCGGACTGATGTCGGCGCGCGGTGTCACCGACTTCGAGAAGGCCGTTGCGCACGCGATGACAAGCCGCATCGGTGTGGGAAACGCGCCCTTCCACGTCGGTGGCGCCGAGGGGCCGGCCGACACCGTGTACCTCGGGGTCTTCCGGCGTGCGGCGCTCGAGCGCGTCGGCGGGTACGACGAGGACTTCTCGCGCGCGCAGGACTGGGAGATGAACTTCCGAATCCGTGAGAGCGGGGGCCTCGTGTGGTTCTCCCCGACGCTGTCCGTCTCGTATCGCCCCCGCGGCTCGCTGCGCGCCCTCGCCCGCCAGTACTTCCACTACGGGCGCTGGCGGCGGCACGTCGTACGCACCCATCGCGGGTCGGTCAACCTGCGTTATCTCGCACCTCCGACCGCCCTGCTGGGAGTTGTTGCCGGGATCGTTGTGTCAACGTTCATCTCGCTCTGGGGGTTGACGCTTCCGCTCG
The DNA here is from genome assembly GCA_025929365.1 of Frankiaceae bacterium. Classification (GTDB taxonomy): domain Bacteria; phylum Actinomycetota; class Actinomycetes; order JAFAQI01; family JAFAQI01; genus DASZTV01. The sequence goes on along the minus strand of JAICMG010000174.1, from coordinate 4,030 downwards.
GATATCTCGCGCTCGTCGTGGGAGGTGCCGTCGCTGTGGGCCGGGGCCTGCCGCCGCGCGCGAAGGTCATCGAGCCGGTTGTCCTCGTGACGATGCACATGTCCTGGGGGGCGGGCTTTCTGACCTCGTGGCGACCGGTCGAGGAATAGCGAGGTCAGCTCAGACAGCCCGGTTGCGCGGCGGAGATCGACGAGATCGTCGGCGTCGGGGTAGGGCTGGTCGACGGCGCGCCGGTGATCGTGACGGGCTCGACCTTGGTGAAGTCGCTGCCCACGATGACAGTGATCGTCGAGCCCGCCGCGGGATCCTCGACGCGTTGCGAGCCCGGGAAGGCGGCAGCCACCGTCTGGGACGACTGCACCTTAGTGGCGCCATAGCGGATCTGGGTGGTGGTGTAGGTGGACCGGTCGGCGTCGCCGACGCTGACGACGTGGTAGCCCTGCGCCGTCAGCTGGCTCGCGACCGTGCGGGCGAGTCCCGGCTTGCCGGCGCCGTTCTTGACCGCGACATAAATGCCACTGGGCGACACGACGAGTGCCGGGCCGCTGGGTGTGGGCGACGCCGATGCGCTTGGCGCCGGGCTCGGTGAGGGCGAGGCGATGCCCGGTATCGGCTGGTCGTGGCGAAGCGCGGACCACAGTGCCGGCGCCTTGCTGGGGTCCCACTCCACGTCGCCATAGGGCAGGCCCGGCTGGTCGGTGAGGTTCGGCACGGTGAGGAGCCGGACGCCACTCGCGCCGACCTGGTGAAGCGCACCCGCGAGCTTGCGCATGGTGCTGAGCCCGAAGCCGTCGGTGGTGAGGGCGCCGGCGGCCGCGCTGAGGAAGCTCTGCAGCTTGAACGGGTCGATCAGCAGGCTCGTGCTGGTCGCTTTGCGGATCATCGCGGCGGCGAACTCCTGCTGTCGCTTGATGCGCGGGAGATCCCCGCCGCCGTCGAGGCTGTACCGCGCGCGCATCAGGGCGAGGGCCTGTGCCCCGTTGATCTCGACGTGCTTGCCGGCGGGAAGGTTGAGGCCGCTGCCGTGGAAGTTGCCGCCGCCGTCGTTCACGATCGGGTCGTAGAGCGGGTGGGCGACGCACATCTTGACCCCGCCGAGCGCCTCGACCATGTGCTCGAAGCCGATGAAGTCGACGACGGCGTAGTGGTCGATGTGAAGGCCGGTGAGGGTCTCGATCGTGTGGATGGTGCAGCTCGCGGCGTACCGGTTGTTGTACTCGCCGCCGATCGAGTACGCCGCGTTGAACTTGTTCATCTCGGGCGCCGACGTCTTCCCGTTGGGTCCGACGATGCACGAAGGGATCTGCACGTAGGAGTCGCGGGGGATGCTGATCAGCGTCGCGCCCCTGCCGCCCGCCGAGATGTGCAGGATGATCGTCGTGTCCGAGCGCGCGCCCGAGATCTTCGACCCGCCGGTGCGCGCGCCGTTTGCGCCGGCCCGGGTGTCGGAGCCGATGAGCACGAAGTTCTCGGCCTTCGCCACCAGCTTCGGCGGGGCGGCCCCCTCACGAATGATCTTCTGCTTGGTGATCTTGCTGTTGAGGTAGAAGTAGTCACCGACCACGAACGCGGACGCGAGCAGCACGAGGACGGCAAGCGAGCCCGCGGTCCACCGCAGGATCCGAGCCCACAGCGGCCGAGGGTGCCCCGCGGTGAACGTCGGCGCCACCCAGCCCTCGGGCAGCGACGAATCGCCGGACGCCGGGTCGCCTGAGCCCGGGGGCGTAGTCACGCGAAGGCTCCCTAATAACTCGCGCGCGAAGCGCGACCCAGTTTGCGCGCGGAGCACGACCTCGCAGGTCGTCGCGCGACCTGATCAGCGACTGTTGATCATAAGCCGCGGTTGCTGAAGCGTTTCTAAAGGAATGCTCTCGGGCCTGTCGGTTGTCGGAATCCGGCGCAGCCGCGCCTAGGGTTGATCGCACTGTGATGCGATTCGCCCGATCGCCACTGCCGGCGCTCCTCCTCGCCGTTGTCGGCTCGATCCTCGTCCCGGGATCGGCACGCGGCACTGGTACGCCGCCGGCCGTCAACGAGGTCTATCCGGTGCCCTCGAGCGGCGTGTACACGATCCAGGGGCGCGGATTCGGGCATGCCCACGGTCTGTCCCAGTGGGGCGCCTACGGCGCGGCGAAGGTCGCGAACCTCTCGAGCAACCAGATCCTGCACTTCTACTACCCGCACACCACCCTCGCGACGTTCTCGGTCGCGCAGCAGGTGCGGGTGCTGCTGACGGCCGCCGGCGCGCCGCCGAAGGGGTACGTGGAGTTCGAGCCGGCGGACGGTTTGAGCGTCACCCCCGCGACGGGTCCCGCGCAAACCCTGCCGACCGAGACGGCCGCAGGGGACCCGATCGACCGATGGCGGCTGCGCAAGTCAGCCGCCATCATCTCGTTGCGTGCTCACACCGCGAAGGGCTGGTCGGTCGTGACGCCGGATGAAGGCACCTCGGCAACGGTCAGCGACCCGGCTGCGCTCATCGCGGTGGACGAGCCGAACCGCTCTGCCACGAAGACGATCCGATATCGCGGAGAGGTGGTCGCCGAGCTGCAGGCCGGTGCGCTGCAAGCGGTCAATGACGTCCTCGTCGAGTCGTATCTGCGATCGGTCGTGCCGTCGGAGATGCCGTACACGTGGACGGCCGCGGCGCTGCAGGCGCAGGCGGTCGCGGCGCGCACCTATGCCTGGCGGGCGATCGCGAGTCCGAAGGCGTCCTGGTACGACATCGACGGCGACACGCGCGACCAGGCCTATGGGGGATTCGGCGCGGAGAGCGCGCAGACCGATGCCGCGATCCATGAGACCGCCGGGGAGGTGGTCGTCGACTCGACCGGTGCGGCGATCTTCTCCCAGTACTTCTCGGCCGACGGCGGATGGACGGTGTCCGGAGGCCAGGCGTACCTCCCTGCCAAGCACGACCCCTACGACGGCGAGGTGCCCAACAACGCGCACTCCTGGACGGCGAGCGTGGCCGCCAGCGCAATCGCGGCGGCGTACCCGTCCGTCGGCACCGTGCAGCAGCTGGTGATCTCCGGTCGTGACGGGCATGGCGCATGGGGGGGCCGCGTCACGTCGATGTCGGTGGTCGGCAGCGCAGGGACGAAGGCGCTCACCGGAGCCGAGTTCGCGAGCGCGTTCGGACTCCGGAGCGTCTGGTTCCGGCCGATGCCCCCGCCGGGCGCACCGACTGCGGTGGCCGCGACGGCGAGCTCACGCACCGTTACCGTGACCTGGCAGGCGCCGAAGCCGGTTGCCGGTGCCGCGGCCGTGACGGGCTACCGCGTGAAGCTCTCACCCGGTCGCCACGTCACCACCACCCGGGCGTCGACGTTGTCGGCGTCGTTCGCGAGCATCCCTGTCGGCAGCTATACGGCCTCGGTGGCAGCGAAGAGTGCCGCCGGGCGCGGTCCGGCCGCCTCCGCTGCTGTCACCGTCAAGCCGCTTTAGTAGCGTCGGATCGATGTCCGCCGCAGATGAGCTCATCGAGAACAATGTCCGCTACGCGGACAAGTACGACGGCCCGCGTCCGGTCATTCCGTCACGCCACCTGACCGTGTTGACATGCATGGACTCGCGGATGGACGTTCACGCCATGCTCGGCCTCGAGCTCGGCGAGGCGCACGTGATCCGCAACGCGGGAGGCGTCGTCACCGATGACGTCGTTCGTTCGATCGCGATCAGCCAGCGGCGGCTTCGGACCGAGTCGGTGATCGTCATTCACCACGACGACTGTGGCCTGCTCAACCTCGACGAGGACGAGTTCATCGCGGAGCTTGTCGCTGACTCGGGCATGCGGCCGTCCTGGCGGCCGAGGACCTTTGCCGACGTCGACCAGGACGTCAAGGAGTCGGTCGCCGCGCTGCGGGCCTCGCCGTACCTGAAGGGAACGCACGACATTCGCGGCTTCGTCTTCGACGTCGCAACCGGCCTGCTCCGCGAGGTCGACTAGCGCCGCGCCCGATATCCGGCACTCCCGCTCGCATGTGACATAGGTGTTGTGACAGGCCGCCCCTATGTCACATGCGTGTCG
>JAICMG010000202.1 GCA_025929365.1 Frankiaceae bacterium | reverse complement strand
GTCACGGCGGTGCTCGAGGAGATCGCACCCGAGAACGTGGGCCGCGAAGCGAGCGAGCAGCGCCTCCTCGACCAGGCGCTGCTCGACCTCGACGGCACGCCGGACAAGAGCCGGCTCGGCGCCAACGCGGTGCTCGGCGCATCGCTCGCGGTGGCGCGCGCGGCAGCGGAGTCGGCGGACCTTCCCCTGTTCCGCTACGTCGGCGGCTCACACGCCCACCTGCTGCCGGTGCCGATGATGAACATCCTCAACGGCGGCGCCCACGCCGATACCAATGTCGACGTGCAGGAGTTCATGGTCGCGCCGGTGGGCGCATCGACGTTCTCCGAGGCGCTGCGTTGGGGTGCGGAGGTCTACCACGCGCTGAAGGCGGTGTTGAAGGGCCGCGGCCTGTCGACCGGCCTCGGCGACGAGGGCGGGTTCGCCCCGGACCTGCCGTCCAACCGCGAGGCCATCGACCTGATCATCGAGGCAATCGGCAAGGCGGGGTTCGCGCCCGGCACCGACGTCGCCATCGCACTCGATGTCGCGGCGACAGAGTTCTACGGCGACGGGGGGTACCGCTTCGAGGGCGGCAGCCGCACGGCGGAGCAGATGACGGAGTACTACGAGGAGCTCCTCGCGTCGTACCCGATCGTCTCCTTCGAGGACCCGCTGTCAGAGGAGGACTGGTCGGGCTGGGTTGCGCTCACCGCGGCGATCGGCAACCGGGTGCAGATCGTCGGCGACGATCTGTTCGTCACCAATCCGGAGCGGCTGCGGCGAGGCATCGACCAACGGGCGGCGAACGCGCTGCTGGTGAAGGTCAACCAGATCGGCACGTTGTCGGAGACGCTCGATGCGGTCGACCTCGCCCACCGCAACGGCTACCGCTGCATGATGAGCCACCGCTCGGGAGAGACCGAGGACACGACGATCGCCGACCTTGCTGTCGCCACCAACTGCGGTCAGATCAAGACCGGCGCGCCCGCCCGCAGCGAGCGGGTCGCGAAGTACAACCAGCTGTTGCGGATCGAATCGGTCCTTGACGACGCCGCACGGTACGCCGGCCGTCACGCCTTCCCCAGAGCGCAGCGGGCGAACGGATGACCCGCAAGGCCGCTGCCGGCCGCGGGCCGCGAGGCGCCCGAAAGGCACCGGCGCGCAACCGACGCACGAGCAAGCCGCAACCGCGGCGGGCTCCGGCGCGACCCGCGGCTCCGCCGCGTCGTACCGCGTTGACCGGGCGAGCCGCCATCCTCGCTCTTGCGCTGGCGTTCGTGATCGTCGCGATTGCCCTCCCGTTCAAGATCTGGTTGAGCCAGCGAGGCGACCTCAGCTCGTTGAATGCGCAGATTCGGCGGGCGCAGGAACGTGTCGCCGAGCTCCATGCGCAGGACCAGAAATGGAATGACCCGGCCTACATCGCGGCACAGGCCCACAAGCGGCTGCACTACGTCATGCCGGGACAGAGCAACCGCGTGGTCCTCGGGCCCAAGCCGACGCACCGGCAGCAGGCCATCGCGGCAGCGATCGCCCACCCGGCGGCGCCACCGGTGTCCGACGGTCCGTGGTACTCGCAGCTCTGGCAGTCGATGCAGACCGCCGGCGATCCCGCTGCAAACCGCAGTGGTCAGTCCTGACGACCTGGCGGCCGTCGAGCTCCAGCTGCACCGACCGCCGCGCGCAACGCGTGCCGTTGCGCACCGATGCGGGTGCGGCTTGCCGGACGTCGTGGAGACGTCGCCCCGCCTGGACGACGGCACGCCGTTCCCGACGCTGTACTACCTGACCTGTCCGCGGGCGAGGGGCGCCATCGGTCGGCTCGAGGCGTCCGGGCTGATGCGCGAGATGACTGCGCGCCTCGAGTCCGATCCCGATCTGGCGGTGCGCTATCAGGCCGCGCACGAGGCCTATCTCGCCCGTCGCGACGAGATTGAGCCGTTGGGCACGGCGGTGACCGCGGGCGGTATGCCGCATCGCGTCAAGTGCTTGCACGTCCTTGTCGCGCACTCGCTTGCCGTCGGGCCGGGCGTGAACCCGTTCGGCGATGAGGCGGTGGCGTTGCTCGATGACTGGGGCGCTGACGGACCGTGCGTCGACATCAGCGCGGGCCGGTCGACGTGACGCGGGTCGCGGCGTTGGACTGCGGCACGAACTCGCTGCGGTTGCTCGTCGCCGATGTCGATGGCACGTCGCTGACCGACGTGGTGCGGCGAATGGAGATCGTCCGCCTCGGGCAAGGCGTCGACCGGACCGGACAGTTCGCGCCGGAGGCGCTGGCCCGGACCTTCGCCGTGCTCGATGACTACGCCGACCAGATCCGTCACTTCGATGCTGAAGCAGTGCGAATGGTCGCGACGAGTGCGACGCGAGACGCCGCCAACCGCGACGACTTCGTCGCAGGCGTGCGCGATCGGCTCGGAATCGACCCCGAAGTCGTGTCGGGTGACGCGGAGGCGGCGCTGTCCTTCGTCGGCGCAACCCGAGAGCTGGCGAGCGACGCGGCTCTCGCCGCACCGTTCTTGGTCGTTGACATCGGCGGTGGCTCCACCGAGTTCGTGCTGGGAGATGCATCCGGGCCGGCTGCGGCGCGATCAGTTGACATCGGCTGCGTGCGGATGACTGAGCGCCACCTGGTGGATGACCCACCGACGGCCGCGCAGGTCGAGGCCGCGCGGGCCGACATCGTGGCAGCGATCGACAGCGTGCGGTCCGTTGTACCGATCGGTAAGGCGAAGACGCTGATCGGCCTCGCCGGCTCGGTCACCACCGTGGTCGCCCTCGCGCTCGGCCTCGAGACCTACGACCCGGAGCGGATCCATCACTCCCGGGTCGCGGTGGCAGATGTCCGCCGAATCACCAGTGAGCTGCTCGCTGCGACCAGGGCGGAGCGGGCCGCGATGCCGGTGATGCATCCGGGGCGGGTCGATGTGATCGGTGGTGGCGCGCTCGTGCTTGACACGATCATGACCGAAGCCGGCTTCGACGACGTTGTGGCAAGCGAGCACGACATCCTCGACGGAATCGCGTTCAGCGTGGTCGACAAGTAGTGGCGGTCGTGCCGGGCAGCGGTTGGCCGGGGGACGGCGCGACGCCGCGGACCCCGGTCGCCGGCTCGGCCATCGAGGTTGCACGGCTCGCCGCCAGCGCCGCCACCATCGAGGAGCTCAGCGCTCGGGTCACGGTCTGTCGGGCTTGTCCGCGCCTCGTGTCGTGGCGAGAGGAGGTGGCGAGGACCGGCCGGGCGGCGTACGCCGGGCAGACGTACTGGGGGAGGCCGGTCTCGGGGTTCGGTGCGTCGGATGCGCGGCTTGCCATCGTGGGACTAGCGCCTGCCGCTCACGGTGGAAACCGGACCGGGCGGGTCTTCACCGGCGACCGCAGCGGTGACTGGTTGTTCGCGGCACTGCATCGCGCCGGGTTCGCGCGGCTGCCGGTCTCGGTGAGCGCCGATGATGGGCAGCACCTCATCGATGCGCGGATGCTGGCGGCGGTGCGGTGCGCTCCGCCCGCGAATGTGCCGACTCCGGGCGAGCGTGACACCTGTCGGCCATGGCTCGAGCGCGAGCTTGCCTTGCTGAAACCGACCCTGCGGGTGGTCGTTGCGCTCGGTGGGTTCGCGTGGTCAGTTGTGTGGCCGGTCCTGGTCGAGCTCGGCTACACCCAGCCGCGGCCGCGACCCAAGTTCGGGCACCAGGTCGAAGTCCTCACACCCGAAGGCCTCCTCGTCGTGGCGTCTTTTCACCCCAGCCAGCAGAACACCTTCACGGGTCGCCTGACCGAGCCCATGCTCGATGCCGTATTCGAGCGCGCGGCCGAGCAAATCGCCGCCGGCTAATCCCTCCGGGTTATCCACACCTCGCCGATTGGGTCTAGTTACACACGGTCCGTCGTGACAAGACTTGCCGTTCGAGTACCGATTGCGTCGTGCGGAGGTGAGAAAGGTGCAGCTGCTCCTCGGTTTGCTAGCGCTCATCCAGACCGTCGCCTGGGGCTGATCCCAAGCGGCATTTGGCGGCGAGGCGAGGGCCAGGCGGGTTGCCCGGCCCTCGCCTCCTTTCGGTGAGCGACAGCCTTCTCACGGAGGGGCCCTCGTAGGCCCGAGACTGTCGGGCCGCTTCGACTGCGGAGTCGGGTACCGCACGCGCGCGGCGTGGGGCGGACAGTGTGACCGTCCTAACTGACCGATAGCGGCCTTGAGTACGCACCATCGGGTATGAACGAGTCCATGCCCGAGCAGACCCGGATTCTGATCGTTGGCGGCGGATACGTCGGCATGTATACGGCGTTGCGCCTGCAGCGTCGCCTGCATCGCGACGAGGCAACCGTGACGGTGATCGGCGCGCAGGCCTACATGACCTATCAGCCCTTCCTGCCGGAGGCGGCAGCAGGCAACCTCGAACCCCGCCATATGGTCGTCCCGCTACGACGGGAGCTCGACAAGTGCGAGGTCCTCACC
>JAICMG010000074.1 GCA_025929365.1 Frankiaceae bacterium | reverse complement strand
GTCTCTGCGGCACGTGTCGCCTGCTCGTCGTAGGAGATCCACAGCAGCACCACCGGGACGATCAGCGCGACGAGGCCCGCCGGAGCGTTCTCCGCCAGCCATGCTCCGAGCAGGCCGATACCAGCCGCACCGACGGAGTGCAGCGCCGCGAACGGCGCCTTCTCCCACACCACGCCGCGCAGCGCCTTGCCGGTGATCACGACCTCCGCGACGACGGCAAGCCCGTTCTTCACACACCAGAAGACCGCCATGCCACCGACCGCGCCCCACACGTCGGCGCCGACGGCGTGGGCGAACTCCGCACCGAGCGCCGTCCCCGCGGCATACTGCGTGACGCCGAACGCGAGACGCATGACGTCGTGACGACGGACCACGTGAGCGAGGAGCACACCGAGCGCGACCGCGAGAATGGACCAGCCGCGGGGCGAGTGGAGAAAGCTCGCCGCGATCGCGGCTTCGGTCAGGCTGAATGCCCAGCGCTGCTTGCCGAAGGACAGATCCACGACAAGGAGCTCTGCGGCGAGGACCGCGGCTGCCAGGGCCGGGACCGCGTATCCGACCGGGCCGCCCCAGCCGTTGAGGAGTCCGCTGGCGGTGGCCGCCGAGGCCGCGAAGAGCACGAGGAGCCGCATCCGGGCGCGGGGCGGCATCAGACTCACTGAGCCTCCCCTGGAGTGGGCGGCGCGATGCCGCGGCCTACATCGCATTGTCGGCGCGCGACGGTCCGAACCTGTGGCTTGGACCCGCCGATTCACCCATTCGGCGCAACTGAACCCCACGCGACCGGCCGTCAGCCGTTTGGAGCAATCACTCGCTCTGCCGGGCTACAGGAAGCGGGATTCGGCGCCGACAACCCCACCAAGCACCAGAACTGGTGTGAACCCACAGGATCGCTGGATCTGCGACTACCGAGGAGGCCCGGTGTCCGCAATCGACGACCGGCCCGCTGTGCCGGCGCCGGATCCTGTCGCGGGTTTCACGGCGATGGTCGTCGACGACCACCCCTTGGTGCGGGAGTCGATGGTCGCACGCCTCACCGCGATGGGCGCCCGAGACGTCGTGGAAGCCGCGAGCGTCGCGGAAGCGCGGGCTCGCGCTCACGCCGGAGGTACCCGCGACCTGTGTGTCCTCGACGTCGGGCTGCCGGATGGCTCCGGGCTCGACCTGCTCGCCGACCTGCGGGCAGCCGGGTGGCCCCGCCTCGTGGTCCTGTCAGCCGCCGATGACCCCTACTCGGTGCGTGCGGCGTTCGTCGCGGGCGCCCAGGGCTACCTGTTGAAGTCCGCGTCCCCGCTCGTCGTCGCCGACGGCGTACGCCGCGTCCTTGACGGCGGCGTGTACGCCGACCCCTCCGTTGCCTCGCTCCTCGCCGCCGGCCTGCGCGGCGGGCCACAGCATGACGGCGTGGCCGAGCTGTCGGGCCGAGAGGTCGAGGTCCTGCAGCTGGTCGCGGACGGCCGCTCCAACAAGGAGATCGGCGAGTCCCTCGGCCTGTCCGCGCTGACCGTCAAGAGCCACCTCGCCCGGATCGCGCGCAAGCTCGGCACCGGGGACCGCGCCGAGATGGTCGCGATGGCCATGCGCGCGGGCGTGATCCGCTAACTCGACGCGGCCCCCCACCGACGCACTACCGTCGGTCCGGTGAGCGAGGCAGTCGACGACGCCGCGGTCGTCAGCGAGGCCGCGGGCACCGAGGCTGACGCCATCGAGGCTCCGCTGCTCCGGGAGCCCCGCGACGGCGTACCGCCCGTCATCGACACCCTTGCCGACCTCGAATCCGCAGCAGCGACCCTGGCGAGCGGCACCGGCCCGGTCGCGGTCGACGCCGAGCGGGCATCCGGCTACCGCTATGGCCAACGCGCCTATCTGGTCCAGCTCCGCCGCGACGGCGCCGGAACGGTCCTGATCGATCCGGTCCCCTTCGGGGACCTGCGCCGGGTCGGCGACGCGATCGCGGACGCGGAATGGGTAGTGCACGCCGCGTCGCAGGACCTGCCCTCGCTGCGTGAGCTCGGCCTGGAGCCGACCGAGCTGTTCGACACCGAGCTCGCCGCACGGCTTGCCGGGTACGAGCGCGTCGGCCTCGCCACGATGGTCGAGCTGCTCCTCGGATTGCGGCTGGCCAAGGAGCACTCCGCGGTCGACTGGTCACGCCGCCCGTTGCCGGAGCCCTGGCTGGGCTATGCCGCGCTGGACGTGGAGGTCCTCCTCGACCTGCGCGACGCGCTCGAGGCCGAGCTGCGCCGCCAGGGAAAGCTCGAGTGGGCCCACGAGGAGTTCGTCGCGGTGCTCCGCGCGAGCGCGCCGCCACCCCGCTCCGACCCGTGGCGGCGCACCAGCGGTATCCACCGCATTCGTAACCGGCGCCAGCTCGCAGTCGTTAGGGCGCTATGGGAGGAGCGGGATCGGCTGGCGCGCGATCGCGACAGCGCACCGGGCCGGGTCCTCTCCGACGCCTCGATCGTCGCCGCCGCGATGTCCGTGCCCGACTCGCCCGAGGACCTCGGCCGGCTGACCGGATGGGGCGGACGATCCACCCGCCGGCTGGTTCCCGCGCTGTGGCCGGTCATCCAGGCGGCCCGAGCCCTGCCGGAGTCAGAGCTGCCGCGGCCGGCACCGCCCGGCGACGGCCCCCCGCCGGCGAATCGCTGGCCGGATCGCGATCCGGTCGCAGCGGCGCGCTTGGCGCGGGCGCGAGCCGTGATGGCCGAGCTCACCGAGCGGCACCGGATTCCGGTCGAGAACCTGCTCACGCCCGACCTGCTTCGCCGCCTCGCCTGGTCGCCGCCAGGGACGGACGCCGCGTCGGTCGCGGCGTACCTCGGTGCCGGCGGCGCGCGAAGCTGGCAGGTGGAGCTGTGCGCGGCTCCGCTGGCCGCGGCGATGGCCGAGCCTGGCTGATGCTCGTTCCCGTTGCAGCCGAGGAGACGGACGCGCTGGCCCGTGGCGACGCCGGAGGCCGCGCGATCGCTCCGGGCTGGCCGCACGACGACACGAGCGCCGCGTTGGGCTTCATCCGCAGCGGCGGCGTGCAGTTCCTGGTCGTCGACGAGGCCGGCCGCATCGCCGGGGAGTGCGGGACCAAGTCGCGGCCCGGACCCGATGGCAGCGTGGAGATCGGTTACGGCCTGGCCGGGCCCAGCCGCGGGCGCGGCCTCGGCGGCAAGGCCGTTGCCGAGCTGGTCGCATGGCTCGAGGCGCAGCCCGACGTGCGGGTGATCGAGGCCGAGGTTCACATGTCGAACACTCCGTCGCGGCGGGTCGTCGAGAACCTCGGCTTCCACGCCGACGATCCCCCCGCCCAGGGCTATCTCAGATACCGCCGAGCGGCGCAGCGCGAGCGACGATGACGACACGCTCGCACTCACCCATTCGACGCACATCAAGTAGCCAGGCCGTGGGTACCGTTCAATTCATGCCGAGCTGGCCCGGCCCGCTACAGCTCCGGCGCGCCGCCCTCGCGGTCGCGGTCATCCACGACGTCGACCTCGATCCCGCGCCGGGCGGCGTCCTGCTGCGCGGCGAGCGACCGCTCAAGATCGTGTGGGCGGAGTGCCGCCGTGCGCTCGGCGGGGCCGATCCCGAGTCGGAGCGCGGTCGCCGGCAACTGGCACGATGGCTGCGGTGGCGGCGTTGGCTCGCCGACCATCCCCTCGAGGTCTTGGCCGAGCTGGCCCGCCCGTACGGCGTGGCCGTCGAGTCGGAGCTGCATCCCGGCATGGACTGGGTGCGCCGCCGCGTCATGGGCGACACCCTCGAGGTCGGACTCGGCTTCGTCGGCCTCGACCCGAATGACTCGGACACGGTGCACCCCGTGTCGCAGCAGGTGCTGCGTGCCGCCGGCATCGATCCGTCGCCGTGGTGGCCGACCGCGCTCGTGTACCTCGAGCGGATGGGGGAGATGGCAGCGGACCGGATCCTGCGTCACCCCGAGGCGCCGCTGCGGCCGATGGGCGACTGCGACGTCGTCACACTGCTCGCGTCACGGATCCTGCGGGAAGCGATCGTCCGGACGGTCGACGGCGGCGGCATGCGCACCGTCGCGGTCCCGATGCGCAACCGCGGCTGGCTCGACCTCAACCGGATCGATCCCGCCTTCTCCGCGGCGGCGGCGCAGCTGACGAGCCCCGAGGAGCGCGGCTTCGACCGCCCGCTGCTCGTGACCGGCGAAGAGGTCGTGCTCGCCCGAGACGAGGGCGGCACCGTGCGGTCCGCCCTCGAAGACCGCCTTGCGCTGGCCCTCGACGTGCGCGACGTGCTGTACCACTCGGCCTAACGGCGTACCGCGGGCTGCTGCGGGATGACCGCCGCGCGGTTTGCGGACGAGCCCGGCACGCCGAACGACACTGCCCCTCGGCCGCAGCGGGCGCCGTGCTCGAAGCTTCCGGTCAGTGGCAACGACTGCGCGGAGGATCCGACGCCGACGTGGTAACAGCCATCAGCCACCTGCCAAGCATCGGCCGCCTCCGAGTAGTGCGCGAACGACCGGGCGTCGAGATGGAACACCACCCGCGCGCTGTGGCCGGGCTTCAAGGTGACGCCCTTGAAACCGGCGAGCTGCAGCGGCGGCTCGACGCGCGACGGGGCCGCCGGCAGCGACAGGTACAGCTCCGGCACGACATGTCCGGTCCGGCTTCCCGAGTTGGTGACGTCGAGGGAGACGCTCGCAATGGTGCCGTGCCCACGCCGGCGGGGGCCGGCGGCGGCAAGCCGCAGGCCGGAGTACCGGAAGTGGGTGTAAGACAGGCCGTATCCGAATGGGTACGCCGGGGCGTACTGGTGGGCGGCGTACCAGCGATATCCCACATCGAGACCTTCGCTGTAGGTCTCTTCGACGCCGATGCCGGGGTACTCGGCCGGGCTGTCGGCCGTCGGCAGCTGTGACGGACTGTTCGGGAAGGTGACCGGCAACCGGCCGGCGGGGTCGCTGTCGCCGAAGAGCACGTGCGCGAGCGCCACGCCGCCGCGCTCTCCCGGGTACCACGCTTCGAGCAACGCGGGCACCTGCGAGCGCCATGACGTGAGCACCGGCGCTCCGGTCTCGAGCACCACGACCGTGCGCGGGTTGGCAGCCGCCACAGCGCGGATCAGTCCGACCTCGTCATGGCCGTTCGGCGGACAGGACCCGTCGCAGGAGTAGGTGCCGGTCGGCACTGTCGACTCGGTGACATCGCTCGCGCAGTTCAGCGCGACGCAGGACTTGTCCTGGCCCTCGGACTCGACGTCCCCGACCACGACGACCGCGACCTTGCTCGCCCTGGCCGCAGCGACCGCGGCGGCCACGCTGGACCCGTCGGCGTACCGAACCGCCGTGTGCGTCTTGGCGAGCTCGTGCCGGATCCCGCCGAGTGCAGTCACCCGCGCGAACGGCGTGACGTCGCCCGAACCACCGCCGGTGATGAAGCGGTTCGCGTACGGGCCGATCACCGCCACCGATCCGACCGAGTGCTTGTCGAGGGGCAGCAGGTTGCCACGGTTCTTCAACAGCACGATCGCGTTCTGCTCGACGCGCTGCGCTACCCGCGCGTCGGCATTGCGATTGATGAGACTGTCGTTCCACACGTACGTCGGACGATCGAACACGCCGTACGCGAAGAACGTCCGCAGGATCCGAAAGACGTGCTCGTCGATGGTCTTCATCGACACCGCTCCCGCCGCAACGGCCGCTTCCACTTCGGGTGCGTAGTAGGACGAGGCCTGTTGGATCGGAACCGCGAACGACGGCTCGAAGTCGAGACCGTTGTTGAGATTGGCGACCGTGTTGTGCGCGGCGCCGTAGTCGGACAGCACGTAGCCCTTGAAGCCCCATTGCCTCTCGAGCGTCCGCTGCAGCAACCACGAGTTCTCGCAGGAGTAGACACCGTTGATCTGGTTGTAGGAGCACATCACCGTCGCGACATGCGCCTGCTTCACCGCCGCTTCGAACTGCGGGAAGTAGACCTCGTGCAGCACTCTCCGAGAGACGTTCGCGTTGACGAGAAATCGCGCACCGTCGAGTCCCGCGATCGGGGCGGCGCCGTACTGGCCTTCCTGGTTGTTCGCGGCGAAGTGCTTGACGTCGGCCATGACCCCCGCGCGCTGCGCACCGTCGATCCATCCCACCGCGGTCGAGGCGACGAGGAACGGGTCCTCGCCATACGCCTCGAACGTGCGGCCGCCTTGCGGTGTTCGCATGATGTTGACCGTCGGCCCGAAGACGACGCTGTTTCCTTTGTCTCGCGCCTCGGTGCCCACCACGTGCCCGTAGGCGAAGGCGTTGGCGGGGTCGAACGTGGCCGCAAGTGCCATCGGCGTCGGCATTGCCGTGGCCTTGCCCTGGCGCGGGCCGACGGGCCCATCGGTGTAATAGACGGCAGGGATGCCGAGCCGCGGGATCGCGATGCTCGCCCCGGTGTGCCGACCTGGCGGCGTCCCATTGAGGAAGGTGATCTTTTCCTCGTTCGTCATCCGCGCCTCGAGCAGGCGAGCGCGCTGCGATGAGCTCAAGGCGGTGTTGCACCAGGCCCTCCCGGTGGCGGGATGACACGGACCCGATGTCTTCGTCACGGCCACGGCGGTGGCCGTCGGGACGAGCGCCCCGGCGGCCACCGCGAGTGTTGCGGCCGCCACAGCGGCGGCGAGAGGCGGGGACCTCACTTGGGTGAGATCGACCGGGTGTGAGCGCCGGCGAGCGATTCGACGACGGTTCTCGCGACGTCCTGTGCCGACAGGCCACATGACGCGAGCACGGCCGCCCGCTCGCCGTGGGCAATGAACTCCTGCGGAAGCGCGATCTGACGGACAGGAACCAAGATGTTCCGGGCGCGCAGCTCGCGCGCCACCGCGGTTCCCACCCCGCCGGTCGCAACGCCGTCCTCGATCACGACCACCTGTGAGTGGGCAGCAGCAAGAGCCGGCAGGGCCATGTCGACCGGCAGCACCCACCGCGGGTCGACGACCGTGACGCCGACCCCCTGGGCCGCAATCCGGGCCGCAACGTCCAGCGCGAGCTCCGCCTGCGGTCCCACCGCGACGATCAGCACGTCGCTGTCCTCATCACGGCGCAGCACGTCCATGTCGCCGAGCCGGTCGACGGCAGGGATGTCGTCGTCGACTGACGCCTTTGGGAATCTCAGCGCGGTCGGGCCACGATCATCTTCCACGGCCTCGTGCAGCAGCTGGCGCAGGCGGGAGGCATCACGCGGTGCGGCGACGCGCATCCCGGGCACGAGGCCGAGCACCGCGAGATCCCACATGCCGTGATGCGACGGACCGTCCGGGCCGGTGATCCCGGCACGGTCGAGGACGAAGGTCACCGGCTGCCGGTGCATCGCGACGTCCATCAAGACCTGGTCGAAGGCGCGGTTGAGGAACGTCGAGTAGATGCACACGACCGGGTGCAGACCACCCATCGCCATGCCGGCGGCGGAGGTGACAGCGTGTTGCTCGGCGATGCCGACGTCGTACACGCGGTGCGGGAAGCGCTGTGCGAACGGATGCAGACCGACCGGCCGCAGCATCGCGGCGGTGACGGCGACAACCTCCGGGTGCTGCTCCCCGATCGCCACCATCTCCTCAGCGAAGACGTTCGTCCACGTCGGCGGACCCACCGTGACCGGCTTGCCGGTCAGCGGATCGATGACGTTGACCGCATGGAACTGGTCGGCTTCGTCCTCAACCGCGGGCGGATATCCGCGGCCCTTCTCGGTCAGGCAGTGGATGATCACCGGCCCACCGAAGCCACGCGCCTTGCGAAACGCGTTCTCGAGAGCCGTGACGTCGTGACCGTCGATCGGCCCGACGTACTTCAGTCCGAGGTCCTCGAACATCACCTGCGGCTGCAGCAGGTCCTTGACGCCCTTCTTCATGCCGTGCAGGGCCTCGTAGAGCGGCTGACCGACGACTGGCGTGCGGGCCAGGGAGTTGCGGACGAGATCGAGCATCTGCTCGTACGACGGCGACAGCCGCAACGCGGCGAGATGCGACGCGAGCCCGCCAACGGTGGGCGCATACGACCGGCCGTTGTCGTTGACGACGATGAGCACACGGCGCTGCGGTGCACCCGCGATGGTGTTGAGCGCCTCCCAGCACATTCCGCCCGTCAGCGAACCGTCCCCGACGACGGCGACGACGGCGCGCTCGGACTCGCCTCGGATCTCGAAGGCCTTGGCAAGCCCGTCGGCGTAGGAGAGCGCCGTCGACGCGTGAGAGTTCTCCACCCAGTCGTGCGGACTCTCCTCGCGCGACGGGTAGCCGGAGAGGCCGCCCGCCTTCCGGAGCGCGTCGAACCGCTCGCGGCGCCCGGTGAGCAGCTTGTGCACGTATGCCTGGTGCCCGGTGTCCCACACGATCGGGTCGTGTGGTGAGTCGAAGACGCGGTGCAGGGCGATCGTGAGCTCGACGACGCCGAGGTTCGGGCCGAGGTGGCCGCCGGTGCGCGACACCGCGGCCACGAGGAAGTCGCGGATCTCCTGGGCGAGAAGGGGCAGGTCAGCCGCATCCAGCCGCTTGAGGTCGGCCGGGTCCCGGATCGACTCCAGCAGCCCGCTCACAGGGCGAGTGTAGAGACGTCGGTCTAGAGGGGCCTGAGGAGCGCGACGCACTCGACGTGGGCCGTCATCGGGAAGATGTCGTAGGCCGACAGCCCGGCGAGCTCCCAACCGTGCGCGGCGAACGCGGCGACATCGCGGGCGAGGGCGGCGGGCTCACACGCGACGTAGGCGACGGCGCGAGGCCTTCGCGCCACGATGTCAGCGACGACGGCGACGCCGGCGCCCTTTCGCGGCGGGTCGAGGACGACCGCGTCGGTGTCCTCCCGACCGCGCCGCAGCCACCGCGCGACGCGGTCCGCGACGACGGTGACGTTGGGCAGGTCGGCGAGGTTCGCCGCCGCCGCGGCGGCGGCCTCGGGGTGGCTCTCGACCGCGATCACCGCACCGTAGGGGACCGCCGGCGCGATCGCCCCCGCGAACAGGCCGACCCCGGCGTACAGGTCCACGCAGACATCGGCGGGCTGCAGCTCGAGGCCGTGCAGAACGGCGTCGACGAGCACGTCGGGGGCGCCAGGATGCACCTGCCAGAACCCGCCTTCGGGGATTCGCCACGAGCGTCCGGCAGCCGAGGCGGTATCACTCGCCTGGAGATCGATGGCTTCCATGTCCGGCCATCGCTGCTCGAGCACCGACCGGACCGGCAGCGCCGGGTGCGCGATCAAGCAGTCACTGATCGGTTCGATGTCGTCCGAGCGGTGCCGGTGCAGGCCGGCCCGCCCGTCCGGGCCCACCGCGAGGCGCATCCTGGTCCGCCACCGCAGGCCGTCCCCGTCTCCGGGAACGGCGAGGACCGTCACCGATCGCTCCACACCCGCGATCCGGCGCAATGCGGTCTCGACGACCTCCGCCTTCAGGCGGCGCTGCTCGGCGAGCTCGACGTGCTGCCAGTCGCAGCCGCCGCAACGTCCCGGCCCCGCAAACGGGCAGGGCGGCTCGACACGATGCGGTGAGGCGTCGAGGATCTCGACGGCGTCCGCCCGCAGGAAGGACTTCCTCTCCTCGGTCATCGCGACGCGGACCCGCTCGCCGGGCAGCGTGTGGCGGACCAGTACCACCCGGCCGTCAGGTGCGTGCGCGACACAGACACCGCCGTGTCCTACCGCCCCGACGTCGAGCTCGACGGGACCGTCGAGGGTCACGAATGCGGTGTCGGGGCAGGCGGTGGGACGTCAACCGGACGTCGTACGTCGCCCACGGCCGGCCGGCGTTGCCGGTCGACGACTCGACCCGAGGATGCGAGCTGGTACGGAACGCTCGTCACCATCACCCCGCGCATGAACAGCAAGCGACCCTTCAGCCGCAGGGCGTTCTGGTTGTGCAGGAACTGCTCCCACCAGCGCCCGACGACGTACTCGGGGATGAAGATCGAGACGACGTCGCGCGGGCTCGAGCGATTGATCTCCTTGATGTACTTGAGGATCGGCCGCGTCACTTCGCGGTACGGCGAGTCGAGGATCTGCAGTGGCACCGGGATGGCGCGCCGCTCCCACTCCTCGCGAAGCGCCGCCGTCGAGGCGGGATCGGTGTCGACGGTCAACGCGACCAACGTCGACGGGCGGGTGGCGCGCGCGTACATCAGCGCCCGCAGGGTCGCCTTGTGGACTTTCGAGACCAACACGATTGCGTGCACGCGCGACGGGAGGACGTCGTCCTCATCGCTCGGGACGAGCTCGTCGCGGACGACGTCGTAGTGCCGGCGGATGCCCTTCATCAACGCGAATAGCACGGCCATCGCGACGATTGCGATCCATGCGCCCTCGGTGAACTTCGACACGACGATGATCACCAGGACGAGCGCGGTGACGACGGCGCCCACGCTGTTGATGACCCGCGACCGCTTCATCTGACGGCGCCGCGCCGGATCGTCGCTGAGCGGCAGGTTGCGGTTCCAGTGTCTGATCATGCCGACCTGGCTGTTCACGAACGAGACGAACACCCCGACGATGTAGAGCTGGATCAGGCGGGTGGGTGATGCCGAGAACGCGAAGATCAGCAGCATCGCGAAGCCGGCGAGCAGGAGGATGCCGTTGCTGAACGCGAGTCGGTCGCCACGCGTGTTGAGCTGTCTCGGCAGGTAGCCGTCGTGGGCCAGGATCGAGGCGAGCACCGGAAAGCCGTTGAACGCCGTGTTCGCGGCGAGCACGAGGATCAGGGCCGTGACCGTCTGCAGGTAGTAGAACCCGATGCCCTTGCCGAACACCGACAGGCCCACCTGGGCGATGACGGTCTTGGGCTCGTGCCCCTTGGGAAGCCCGATCAGGTCACCGGCGGAGTCGGCGACGTGCACGTGACTGACGATCGCGAGGACCGTGATCGCCATGAACATGCTGACCGCGATGCCGCCGAGCAGCGCGAGCGTTGTGGCGGCATTCTTGCTCTTCGGCTTCTGGAACGCGGGAACGCCGTTGCTGATCGCCTCGACCCCGGTGAGGGCTGTGCATCCGGAGGCAAAGGAGCGCAGCAGCAGGAACGCCAGCGCGAAGCCCGTGTAGTCGCGGGTGTGCGCGATCCGGTAGTGCGCGCTCTCGGCCGTCAGGTGGTGGCCGGCGGCGAGCTTCAGCATCCCGACCGTCACTAGCACGGCGATGCCGGCGATGAAGGCGTAGGTGGGAATCGCGAACGCCGTGCCGGACTCGCGCACCCCCCGCAGGTTCAGCAAGGTGATGACGGCGACGATCGACACCGCGACAACCACCGCATGTCCCTGCAGGGAGGTCACCGCAGACGTGATGTTGGCGACGCCGGAGCTGACCGACACCGCGACGGTGAGGACGTAGTCGACCATGAGGGCCGCAGCGACCGTGAGACCGGCACGTGCCCCGAGGTTCGTGGTGGCGACCTCGTAGTCCCCGCCACCACTCGGATAGGCGTGGACGTTCTGCCGGTACGACGCGACGACGACCAGCATCAGGAATGCGACGCCCGCTGCGGCGTACCAGGTGTAGTGGATGAAGGTCAGGCCGCCGAGTGACAGGACGAGCAGGATCTCCTCGGTCGCGTACGCGACGGAGGACAGCGCGTCGCTTGCAAAGACAGGCAACGCGATGCGCTTCGGCAGCAGCGTCTCGCCGAGCTGGGTGCTGCGAAGCGGGCGGCCGACAAAGACCCGCTTTCCAAGGTCGCCCAGCGATGGCACCCGGCAAGCGTACGGGCAGCGTGACGCCGTTGACGTGACGCCTGGCGGTGGCGTGTAGCGTTCCGTCAGTGCATGTCGTGATCATGGGCTGCGGCCGGGTCGGCTCGACGATTGCCACGGGGCTGGAGAGCCGCGGCCACTCCGTCGCGGTCGTCGATCAGGACGCGACGGCATTCCGTCGCCTCCCCCGGGACTTCGGTGGACGCCAGGTCGTCGGAGTCGGGTTCGACCGAGACACCCTCAGGGAAGCCGGCATCGAAGAGGCCGGGGCGTTCGCGGCGGTGTCGAGCGGCGACAACTCCAACATCATCTCGGCTCGCGTGGCCCGGGAGACCTTCGGCGTCGACAACGTCGTGGCACGCATCTACGACCCGCGACGCGCGGAGGTCTACAGCCGGCTCGGCATCCCGACGGTGGCGACCGTGCGATGGACGGCCGACGAGATGATGCGCCGGCTGCTCCCCGAAGGCGCCCACAGCCTATGGAGCGACCCGACGGGCCACCTGCTGCTCGTCGAGGTCGACTACGACATCGGTTGGGTGGGCCGGTCCGTGCGCGACATCGGGCTCGCGACGGAGAGCGCCCGCGTGGCGTTTCTCACCCGCTACGGCGAGGCGTTCGTTCCCAAGGGCGACACGGCCCTGCAGGACGGGGACCAGCTGCATCTGTTCGTGACCAGAGGCGACGTCGAACGCACCGAGGAGTTCCTCGCGGCACCACCGAGTGGTGAGCACGCATGAGGGTCTGCATAGCGGGTGCCGGCAACGTGGGCCGGTCGATCGCACTCGAGCTGGTCGGCAACGGTCACGAGGTCACGCTCATAGAGCGTGAACCGAAGGCTTTCAAGACCGACACCGTCCCGGGCGCCGCATGGCTGCTCGCCGACGCATGCGAGCTGGCCTCACTCGAACAAGCCGACCTGCAGGACTGCAACGTCGTCATCGCGGCAACCGGTGACGACAAGGTGAACCTCGTGCTCTCG
Source organism: Frankiaceae bacterium (assembly GCA_025929365.1). GTDB lineage: Bacteria > Actinomycetota > Actinomycetes > JAFAQI01 > JAFAQI01 > DASZTV01. The sequence goes on along the minus strand of JAICMG010000074.1, from coordinate 3,184 downwards.
CTGCTCGCGAAGACGGAGTACGGCGTACCGCGAGTCGTCGCGCGCGTGAATCATCCGAAGAACGAGTGGCTGTTCAACGAGGCGTGGGGAGTCGATGTCGCGGTGTCGACGCCGCGGCTGCTGTCGGCACTCGTCGAGGAAGCGGTGACCGTCGGCGACCTCGTGCGCCTGCTGTCCTTCCGCGAGGGTGAGGCGAGCCTGGTCGAGGTGACGCTGCCGCCGGACACGCCGCTCGCCGGGTCACGCGTCGGGTCGATCGTCTGGCCCCCCGATGTGACGCTGGTCGCGATCCTGCGGGACGCGCACGTCATCGCGCCGAGCGCGGACGACCCGCTCGAGGCGGGCGATGAGCTGCTGTTCGTCAGCGCGCCGGATCAGGAGCATGCGCTGCACGACCTGCTGGCGAATATCTCAGCCGGCAGTTAGCAGCAGCTCGTAGCGCGGGTTGAAGATCAGGCGGCGACCGCCGCTGGTCGTGATCCGGCCGGTCGCACGCATCCGGCGTCCAGGCATGATGCCGGCGAGCTCTCGGCGGCCGAGCCAGACGAGCGTGACCGTCCCGCTGCCGTCGTAGAGGTCGACCTCCAGCGTGGGCACACCGGCTCTCGGGCGCAGCGTGAGTGACCTGACGGTGCCCATCACCACGACCTGCTTGCGGTTCTGGCACTCGGTCACCGCGGTCGCGCCATGCGACGCGGACTGCTTCTGCAGGTCCCGGGCCTCGAGGACGTCCTCCTCGCTTGCAAATCGGCTCACCGCGCGGCGCAGCCGTCCTTGCTCCCGGCCCGCACCGTCGGACTGCTGACCTGCTTCAGCAGCCCCCGCCCCCTTGTCCTTCATCTGATCTCCGTGATCTCCGGTCCGCGTTCCTGCAACTGAAGTCGCGGACCATCCGCGTCGACACCGTCGTCGTCCTCGGCGTCGATGTGCTCGACGCTTTCCAGCGCTTCGCGGGGCAGGTGAAGAGGGAGCGGGTCCCGGGGCGCCATCGCATCGCTGCCGCGGACGACGACGATGCCACGGAAGATCTCCTCGAGTCGACGCGCCTGCGTCGGGTCGGTCGCTGCCGCGCCGCTCACCAGTCCGCGGAGGAACCACCGCGGCCCGTCGACGCCGATGAACCGGGCCGGATGGGTGTTGCCGGTGTCGTCTGGCAGCCGAGCACGCAGCTCGGTGCCGAAGCTTCCCGTCACGTGCTCCGGTGACCCGCCTGAGCCCCGCAACGACTCGGCGATCTCGTTGCGCACGTCGTCCCAGATGCCGCTCGTCTTCGGCGCGGCGAAAGCGTTGACCATCAGCTGGCTGGTGCCGTCGACAAGGGCGGCCGCCACGACGACGTCGTCGGCCACCTCCACCCGAAGCTCGACGCCTTCAGGGATCGGCACCATCAAACCGCCGAGATCGACCCGTGGGGTCTCATCGCTCGACGGCAGGTCCGCGAGGTCCCACGGCCCCGTGGTCAGCCGCTCGCCGGGAGGCTGGGGCTCGGCAACGTCGTCCTCGACGTCATCGCCGTCATCGCCGTCCGCGTCGTCGTCGAGCTCGTCGTACTCGGCCTCGTCGAACTCGTCGTCGGCGACATCGTCAGTCGCGCGGCGTCGTCGAAACACGTCACATCCCTTTCGGCAGGTCGCGTCCATGGTCGGCCCAACCGCCGGTAGATCCAAAACCGCCGTCGGCGCGAAGCGACTCGGGGAGCTTGTCGACCTCGAGGAAACGCGCCCGCTCGACGCGCTGGATGACGAGCTGCGCGATCCGGTCGCCGCGGGCGAAGCGTACTGACTCGCGGGGGTCGAGGTTGACGACGATCACCTGGATCTCGCCGCGGTAGCCGGCGTCGATGGTGCCCGGCGCGTTGACCAGCGCGACGCCGCAGCGCGCCGCGAGACCGGAGCGCGGGTGCACGAACGCGGCGTACCCCGCGGGCAGGGCGATTGCCGTACCGGTCGGGACGACTGTCCGCTCGCCGGGCGCGAGCTCGACGTCGATCGCGGCGACGAGGTCGGCCCCGGCGTCCCCGTCGTGTGCGTAGCTCGGCGGCGGCAGCGCGGGATCGAGGCGCTGCAGCAACACCTCGACAGTCGGCTCTGACATGGCACGCGGCACCCTACCCTTGGTCCGTGGCATCCCCGTCGTTCGACGAGCGGCTGTCGGTGCCAGTGAGCTGGTGGCCGGCCGTGCTCATGATCGTGACGTTCGGCATCTTCGAGATGGCGTCGGGCTTCACGCTCGTCGTCTACATCCCCGTCGGCCTGTTCCTCGTCGGGTTCTTCATCGTCCCGCTCGTGCTGTCGGGGCGGGCACGGGTCCGGGTGCAGGAAGGGATGCTCATCGCCGGCGAGCACGAAGTGGCCGTGACCGCGTTGACGTCGGTGACGGCGCTCGACCGCGAGGCGGCACGGCTGCAGCTGGGGCCGAAGGCAGACCCCGCGGCGACCACGGTCGTTCGCGGCTGGATCGGCCCGGCGGTGATGGTGCGGCTGTCGAACCCGCAGCCGGTGCCGTACTGGCTGATCTCCACGCGCCACCCCCAGGAGCTCGCGACCGCCATAAAGAACGAACGAGCCACCGCCCGAGCCGCCCGCTAGTACGACTCGTATGTCACATAGGTGTTGCGTTTCGCGACCCCTATGTGACACAGACGCTGTGATTCACGACCCCTATGTGACATGCGATCCTCCCCTACAGGTACGCCGCCAGATCGCCGCGTCGAACGATCACAACATCCTCGAGCTGAAGCCAGTCCGCCATCAGCCGTAGCTCGGCCCGCAGTGCCTCACCCGTATGGGGTGGCGCGTCGGGTTCGCCATACGCGGCTTGTATACGCAAGACACCTGCGGCCCGGGCGGCCTTGAGATCGACCCGAGCGACGAGCCGGTCGCCCAGCAGGAACGGGAGCACGTAGTAGCCGTGCTCCCGTTTATGGGCGGGGGTGTAGATCTCGATGCGGTAGCGGAAGCCGAACAGCCGCTCGGTGCGATCGCGCTCCCAGATCAGTGGGTCGAACGGCACGAGCAACGCGCTACCCGACACCTTTCGCGGTATCACCGTTCCCGGCAGCATGTACGCCGGATGCCGCCAGCCCTCGACAGCCACTTCAACCAGACGCCCGCCCTCTACCAGCTCGGCGATGCGAGGGCGAGCCTCCGGGTTCTTGATTCGGAAGTAGTCAGCCAGGTCCGCC
>JAICMG010000051.1 GCA_025929365.1 Frankiaceae bacterium | reverse complement strand
CTGACGAACCAGGGCCAGGTGATCATGAACGGCTCTGCGATGTCGAAGTCGAAGGGCAACCTGGTCAACCTGCAGGAGGAGCTGGCCAAGTACGGCCCGGATGCGGTGCGCGTGACGATGCTGTTCGCCGGACCGCCCGAGGACGACATCGACTGGGCTGACGTCTCTCCGACCGGCGCGGTGAAGTGGCTGGCGCGCGTCTGGCGGTTGTGTCAGGACATCGCCACCGCCGGCGGTGGATCCGATCCCGCGTCGGGCGATCCGGAGCTGCGATCGGGCGTGCATCGGCTCATCGCGGACGCGACGGCGCAGACCGAGGCGAAGCGGTTCAACGTCACGATCGCGCGGCTGATGGAGCTGACATCGCTGTTGCGCAAGGCGGTCGACGGTGGCGCGCTCGACTCGGCGGCCGGCGCCGCAGCGGTTCGTGAAGGCGGCGAGGCGCTGACATGCATGCTGTCGGTCTTCGCGCCGTTCACCGCCGAGGATGCCTGGTCGCTGCTCGGCCGCGAGGCGTCGGTCGTCTTCGCCGGCTGGCCGGCGTACGACGAGCGGCTGCTCGTCGAGGAGACCGTCACGTGCGTCGTGCAGGTGTCGGGCAAGGTGCGTGACCGTCTCACGGTCCCACCCGACATCGGCGAGGACGAGTTGCGCGAGCGCGCACTCGCGACTGAAGGCGTCGCGCGCGCCCTCGACGGTCGCGGCGTGCGAACCGTCATCGTGCGGGCGCCGAAACTTGTCAACGTCGTCCCCGACTGACAGCCGGTCCACAGTCGCTGCCGGCGACGGCGCCTTCCACAGCGGCGGCGCCGGCTGGCTGGTGCTTGCACAAGGACTCGTAGCGTCGCCACGTGTCCGGTGCGTTCGAGTCGTCCAGCGCTGACCGCCTGACCGCGATCGGCCTGCCGCCGCGCGCGCAGGGCTGGGTTCCCGCGCAGGACGCCACGGTGAACGTCGACGTCGACGCCGCCGACCCGCAAGAGCCACCCGTCCCCGCCGCAGACCTGCCCCGGGGGACACGGATGGACGATCTGCGGCTCGCACTCGCGGCGCGACTGCCTGGTGCGCTCGCGGTGAGGGTCGAGCAGATGTCCAACGCAGCGGTGATGGCAGTCGCCGCCGTCGTGGCCGGCGTGGTGGTTCTGGTCGGCGTGAAGCTGCACGGTCATCACGCCCAGGGCTACTCGAGCGGCTACTCGGCCGCGTCCTCCCGCGACTCGCCGGCCGCGAGCTCGACGTCCGATCCGGCGATGGACGGCAGCTCGATCATCGTCGACGTCGGTGGCCGGGTCCGTCGCCCTGGACTCGTCACGCTGCCGCTCGGCGCCCGAGTGGCCGACGCGATCCGTGCGGCGGGCGGACCACTTCGCCGCCGCGAGCTCGCCCGGATCGACCTCGCCGCGCGGGTTGTCGACGGCCAGCTGCTGATGGTCGGTGTCGCGTCCGCTGCGGCGGGCGCGCCTGGTGGCGGCTCGTCGGCTCCGGTGAGCCTCAGCACGGCGTCGCTGGACGAGCTCGAGACGCTGCCGGGCGTCGGCCCGGTGACCGCGCAGAAGATCATCGACTGGCGAACCGCCCACGGCGGATTCACCTCGGTGTCCCAGCTTCAACAAGTGTCGGGAATCGGCCCGGCGCGATACGCCCAGCTCTCGCCCCTCGTGACGCCCTGAGCTCGTTGTCCCTCGTCGCGGCGGGTCTGGGCGCGTGGGCCGTCGCCGCAGTCGGGACCACCCTCTCGGCGTCTTGGTCTCTGTCTGCAGCCGCGCTCGGTCTCGCGGTCGCGCTGACGTCGCGATGGCGGCGCGGCGCGAGCGCTCTTGTCGTCGGCTTCGCAACTGGCGTTTGCCTTGCGGGCCCCAGCGTCGCCTGGCACGTCCATCGGTTGCATTCGGACGAGCTGTCCGACCTTGCCCGTCGCCACGCCGTGGTCGCGACGGTGGTCAAGCTCGTCAGGGACCCGACGGCGGTCAGTGGCTCGTCGGCGGGCCTGGTCGTCGCGGACGCCACAGCATTGCGGGTCGACGACCACGGTTGGCACGGCACCGGGCTGCCCGTCCTGCTCCTCGCGCATGGCGCGACGTGGACGGCCCTGGTGCCCGGTCAGCAGCTGCAGGTCGTCGTTCGCGTCGTCGCCCCCCGGGCGGGTGACGACGTCGCCGCGGTGTTCGACCCGGTCGCGGCACCGCAGCTGTTGGGACGAGCGCCCTGGTGGCAACGCGCTGCGGGTCGCGCCCGGACCTCGTTGCGCCGGGCATGTGCCGGACTCCCTGCGGACGAAGCCGGCCTGCTCCCGAGCCTGGTCGACGGCGACACCGCTGCGGTACCGCCGAGGCTGCGTGACGACATGCGGGCGACCGGTCTCAGTCATCTGGAGGCAGTGTCGGGCGAGAACCTCGGCATCGTGCTCGGTGTGGCGCTGGCGGCGATGCGGGGCGTCGGTCTTCGCCGCCGGTTGCGCGTGGCCGGTGCCGCGATGGCGATCACCGGGTTCGTGGTGCTGGCCCGTCCCTCACCGAGTGTCCAGCGCGCCGCCATGATGAGCGCGGTGATGCTGCTCGCCATGTTCACGGGGCGTCGTACGGCGACGCGGTCCGCGCTGGCCGTTGCCGTGCTCGCGCTGGTCGTGATGAATCCGTTCCTGGCTCGCTCCATCGGCTTCGTTCTGTCCGTCGCCGCGACGGCGGGGATCGTGGTGCTGGGACCGGGCTGGGCCAAGCGGCTCGAGTGGCGGATGCCGAGGCCGCTGGCGATGGCGGTCGCCGTGGCGGGCGCGGCGCAGCTCGCGTGCACGCCGGTGCTCGTGCTCGCATTCGGTCAGCTGACGCCGTACGCCGTCCCGGCCAACATCGTCGCCGTCCCTGCGGTTGTTCCGGCGACGGTGCTCGGCGTGACGGCAGCCGTCGTCGCGCCGATGTCCACCGCCCTTGCGCGACCGATCGTGTGGCTCGGGAGCGTTCCGACCGCCGTCGTCGCGCGGGCGGCCCACGCGTTCGGCGCACTGCCTGGAGCCGCCACCGCCGTCTCGCGGCCCGTCGCGGTGGTCGTAGCCGCCGGTGCCTTGATCGCACTGTGGCGTGCCGCGAGACGAGCGGCGGTGGTCGTGCCTCGTGAGATTCTCTAGGGATGGCGAGCGCGACGGTCGTGGTGGGCGAGGAAGGACTCCTCGTCGATCGGGCCGTCGGCCGTGCGATTGCCGCATCCGGTAGCGACGTCACCGTGCAGGAGACCACCGGCGGTGAGCTGACCCGCGAGCTGCTGGCCGAGGTCGCGTCTCCGTCGTTGTTCGCCGAGCCGCGCGTGCTCGTGATCCGCGCGTTGCAGGACCTCGCGAAAGAGACGACCGACGCAGTCGTCGCGCTCGTCGAGGATGACGAGGCGGAACTCGCCCTCGTTGCGGTGCACGCGGGCGGTGCGAAGGGCCGGGCCGCTCTCGAGGCGCTGAAGGGGGTCGGAGCAGCCGTCGTCGCCGTGCCGAAGATCACCTCGGTGCGGGACCGCGAGCAGTTCGTGGCCGACGAGGTGAAGCAAGCGGGCGGCCGGATCGACCGTGAAGCCGCCGCCGATCTCGTCGCCGCCATCGGCACCGACCTCCGCGAGCTTGCGACGGCCTGCGCGCAGCTCGTGGCCGACGTCGGCAAGGGGATCGGTGCGGCCGAGGTGGCGACGTACCACCGGGGCCGGGTGGAGTCGAGCGGCTTCACCGTGGCCGACCGTGCAGTCGAGGGCAACGCCGCAGCCGCCATCGAGACGCTGCGGTGGGCGTTCGCCACCGGGCTCGACCCGATCCTGGTGAGCAGCTCGCTTGCCGCCAACCTTCGGCTGATCGCGCAGGTCGCGGCCGCCGGGCAAGGATCGCCTGACGCCGTGGCTGCTCGGCTCGGCATGCCGGCGTGGAAAGTGCGCCGCGCGCAGGACTGGCTACGCCGCTGGCGCCCCGACGCGCTCGCGCGCGCCGTTCGTGCCGTCGCGATCGCGGACGCGGATCTGAAGGGCGCCGGCGACGACGCGGCGTACGCCGTCGAGCGAGCGGTTCTCATCGTGGCCGAGGCGGCGAACTCGGCAGCATGACCGAGCCCAGCGTGGAGGTGCGGCCACCCAGCGCCGGACATGAGCATCCGCCGTTCCGGCTGCGGGAACGCCGCCGTGTGCTGCTGCCGGACCTGAGGCCGCCGACTCTCGACGAGCTGCGGTGGGCGGCCCGACAGCGTCGACTGCGGCGCGGTACGGAGATCCCGGAACCTCGGCGTCCCCGGCATGGACCTCCCGACGGTGGGGAGAACGCGGCCGTGACCACGACCGTCCAGGAGCCACACGTCATCGAGCTGCCGGAGGTCATCGAGCCTGCGGCCCTCGTCGAACCCGAAGCCGTCCGAGCGCCCGAGGTCATCGAGCCGCCCGAGGTCGTCGAACCCGCCGGCGCGGACCTGCCGCCGCTGGTCTCGCAGGTGCTCGTGGTGCGCGAACCCGCACCGCCCGAGCCGGGGCGGGTCGCCGTACTCGACGAGCATCCGGGCGATGTCGCCACCATCACCCGCCTGGTGCCGGTGGCGCCGGAGGCCGCGCCCGTTGCGGAGCCGTTCGTCGTCGATCCCGACTGGGTCGAGGAGGCTGCGCCCGACGTCCCGAGCCAGGTCGACGGCCGGCCGGCGCCGCTGTACTGGCGGTTGCTGCGGTTGCGCTACACCCGCCCGAACGGGTGGCTGCGGGCGCTGTTCTTCGAAGGGGCCGTTGCGATCGCGGTCGTCCTCGTGCTGGCGGAAGCCGCGAGCGTCTGGACGATCGTCGTGTTGCCGTTCGTCGTCGCCGTCGTGGTCAAAGCCAACGACGTGCTGGCGGGCAGCTTGACGCGTAGCTACCGACGAGGGCGCCGGCGCTAGCTGGCTACTTCAGGCCCTCCGCGCGCTGCGCCATGGCGGACTTGCGGTTGGCCGCCTGGTTCTTGTGGATGACGCCCTTGCTCGCGGCCTTGTCGAGGAGCCGGGAGGCGCTGCGAAGGGCAGTGGTGGCGTTCTCGGCGTTGCCGCTGTCCGCAGCCTCGCGGAACCGGCGCACCGCCGTCTTGAGCTCGGACTTGACGGCCTTGTTCCGGACCCGGGCAGCCTCGTTCTGCTTGTTGCGCTTGATCTGGCTCTTGATGTTGGCCACGCGGGAACTACCTCGATCGGTCTCGGATTAGGACGTGCGGAAACAGCGCACAAAAGATTAGCAGTGGGGCCGGTCCGCGATCGAATTCTCCGCGACAATGGGACGTGCTCTCCAGCGATGCGATCACGGATCCGGCCCGGATCCGCAATTTCTGCATCATCGCGCACATCGACCACGGCAAGTCCACACTCGCCGATCGCATGCTCGAGCTCACCGGGCTGGTCGACTCCCGCCAGATGCGGGCGCAGTACCTCGACAAGATGGACATCGAGCGCGAGCGTGGCATCACGATCAAGGCGCAGAACGTCCGTCTGCCGTGGCAGGTCGACGGTGCGGACTACGTCCTTCACCTGATCGACACTCCGGGGCACGTCGACTTCTCCTACGAAGTCAGCCGAAGCCTCGCCGCGTGCGAGGGCGCGATCCTCCTCGTCGACGCGGCACAGGGGATCGAGGCGCAGACGCTCGCGAACCTCTACCTCGCGCTGGAGAACGACCTGCACCTGATCCCGGTGCTCAACAAGATCGACCTGCCCGCCGCGCAGCCGGAGAAGTACGCCGACGAGATCGCCCGGATCATCGGATGCGATCCGGGCGACGTGCTTCGGGTGAGTGCCAAGACCGGCGAGGGCGTCCGCGACCTTCTCGATCAGGTCGTCGCGCAGGTCCCGCACCCGGTGGGTGACCCGGACGCTCCGGCACGCGCGTTGATCTTCGACTCGATCTACGACATCTACCGCGGCGTCATCTCCTACGTGAGAGTGATCGACGGCCGTCTCACCACGCGCGACCGCTGCCTGATGATGTCGACCGGTGCGGCCCACGAGACCCTCGAGGTCGGGGTCGCCGCGCCGGACCCGACTCCGCGGCCGAGCCTGGGCGTCGGCGAGGTGGGCTACGTCATCTCCGGCGTGAAGGACGTGCGACAGGCGCGGGTCGGCGACACCATCACCAGCGCTACGCGCCCGGCGAAGGAGTCGTTGGGGGGATATCGCCATCCCAAGCCGATGGTCTACTCGGGCCTGTACCCGATCGACGGCAGCGACTACCCGCTGTTGCGCGATGCACTCGACAAGCTTCAGCTCAACGATGCGGCGCTCGTGTACGAGCCGGAGACCTCGACCGCCCTGGGCTTCGGCTTCCGGTGTGGCTTCCTGGGGTTGCTGCACCTCGAGATCGTCAGGGAACGACTGGAGCGGGAGTTCGACCTCGCCCTCATCTCCACCGCACCGAACGTCGTCTACCGCGTCGACATGGAAAGCGGGGACGAGGTCGTCGTCACGAACCCCGCGGACTGGCCGGACGGGAAGATCGGTGAGATCTACGAGCCGGTCGTCGCCGCGATGCTGCTGCTGCCCAACGACTACGTCGGCGCGGTGATGGATCTGTGCCAGGGCCGCCGCGGCACGTTGAAAGGGATGGACTACCTGTCCGAGGATCGGGTGGAGCTGAAATACACGCTTCCGCTCGGGGAGATCATCTTCGACTTCTTCGACCAGCTGAAGTCTCGAACGCGCGGGTACGCGTCCCTCGACTACGAGCCGGCCGGCGAGCAGGTGGCTGATCTCGTGAAGGTCGACATCCTGTTGCAGGGCGAGCCGGTCGACGCGTTCAGTGCGATCGTGCACAAGGACAAGGCGTACGCGTATGGCACGGCGATGGCCTCGAAGCTGCGTGAGCTGATTCCGCGGCAGCAGTTCGAGGTGCCGATCCAGGCAGCGATCGGATCGCGCGTCATCGCTCGCGAGAACATTCGCGCCATGCGGAAGGACGTGCTCGCGAAGTGCTACGGCGGCGACATCACCCGCAAGCGCAAGCTGCTGGAGAAGCAGAAGGAAGGCAAGCGGCGCATGAAGATGGTCGGCCGCGTCGAGGTGCCGCAGGAGGCCTTCATCGCCGCGCTGTCGACCAACGCCGCGAAGGAGTAGCGCTCGGGCGTTGCCATTCGCGTCACAGGGGGGCAGGATCGCGGCGTACCCGTGAGAAGGGGAGGGTTACGTCATGCCGCGCTACGCCGTACTTGGAGACCACCCACCGACCGCGTGCCCGGGCTCGAGCAAGTCCGCGCAGCTTTTCGCGGAGGACATGATGGGCAAGCTGGCCGCGACGGCCGAGAAGTTCGGTGTGAACTTCGAGGGGCCACCGCTCCACCTCGACCCGAGTCATCGCACTCTCGCGCTGGCGGAGGCCCCGAATGCTGAGGCGCTGCGCGACTTCATCTACGAAGTGGGCCTCAACCAGTTCAACAACCTCGATTTCTACCTCGTCACGCCGATCCCCGAGATGGTCGCCAAGTCGGCTGAGTGGCCGAAGCCGTTCGCATAGCGGGCGGCGCAGACTGGACGGGTGCCCTCGACTCTGCCTGACGGTGATCCGGCACCCGCCGATGGCGGGCTGCCGGAGTCCGCGCTCGCATCGGCCGGGAGCACGCCGTTCGGTGTCTACGTGCACGTGCCGTTCTGCGCGAGCCGTTGCGGCTACTGCGACTTCAACACCTACACCGCGACCGAGCTGGGTGGCGGCGCCTCTCAGGATGAGTACGCCGCCACCGCGGGCGCGGAGATCGACCTGGCGGCCACGGTGCTCGGCGGTCGCCCGGTCGCGCAGACCGTCTTCTTCGGCGGCGGCACGCCCACGGTGCTGCCCGCGGCCGACCTCGTGGGCTTGTTGTCCCGAATCGAAGCGGCGCTCGGACTCGCCCCGGAGGCCGAGATCACGACGGAGGCCAACCCCGAGTCGGTGCAGCCGGCGTCACTCGCGGCGCTGCGATCGGGCGGGTTCAACCGGATCAGCTTCGGAATGCAGTCGGCGCGCCGGCACGTGCTCGCCGTGCTCGACCGCGCGCACAGCCCGGGGCGGGCGGCGACTGCGGTGGCGGAGGCGCAGTCGGCTGGCTTCGAGCACATCAACCTCGACCTCATCTACGGGACGCCCGGGGAGACCGACGCGGACTGGCGGGCGTCACTCGAGGCTGCCGTCGAGACCGGCGTGGACCACGTGTCCGCGTACTCCCTCATCGTCGAGCCGGGCACCCGGCTTGCCGCACGGGTATCCCGTGGAGAGCTCCCGCAACCCGACGACGACGTGCTGGCCGACCGCTATGCGATCGCGGAGGAAGTTCTGGGCGCGGCGGGCTTTGAGTGGTACGAGGTGTCCAACTGGGCGCGATCGCCGGCGGCGCGGTCGCAACACAACCTCCTCTACTGGAACGGCGCGAACTGGTGGGGTGTCGGGCCGGGTGCGCACAGCCATGTGGGGGGCGTGCGCTGGTGGAACGTGAAGCATCCGCGCGACTACGCGGCCCGGCTTGCCGGATCGCGGTCGCCGGCCGCGGCTCGCGAGGTCCTCACCATCGACGACAAGCGGGTCGAGCGCGTGATGCTGGCGCTTCGCGTCCGGGACGGGCTGGCGCTGGCAGACCTGGACGAGGCGGGTAGAGCTGCCGCGCGGCAGGCGGCGGACGATGGCCTGCTCGAACCGGGACCGCTCGGAACCGGCCGCGCGGTGCTGTCCTTTCGCGGCCGCCTGCTGGCCGATGCCGTCGTGCGCGCAATGATCGGTACGTGAGGCGAGGTGTAGCGGCGGTCGCCGCATCGGGCGTTTGCGCGCTGTTGACGGGAGTCGTGGGCCCGGACCCGGCGATGGCGGTGAAGTCCCCCCATCGAGCCGCCGGCGCCGGGCAGGTGACGCGCTACCTCGCGACCGGTGACCGGCCGATCACGTTTCTCCATGTCGGCGCTGCGGGCAGCGACGGCCTTCGACAGGTCGTCGACGCGCGCGGTCGCTCCGTGCTGTTGCGAGGCGTGAACATCGATGGCCTCGTCGACTACTGGCAGCCGTCTTTGCACCCGCCGTACCCAGGCGACCCGACGGCGTACCGCAACCACCGTTGCCCAGCGGACGACCGGCACGTCGAAGGCGTCCCGATCTGCTGGTTCGACCTGCTCCAGATGAGGCGTCTCGGCTACGACAACATCAGGCTGAACGTGTCGTGGTCGCTCCTCGAGCCACGTCCGGGTCACATCGATCGCCGGTACGTCGCTCGTATTGCGCAGGTCGTCGGATGGGCCAAGCGGCAGGGCATCTGGACGACGATCGACATGCATCAGGACGCATGGAGCAAGTTCGTCTTCACGCCGTCCTCGACGCACTGCCCTCCTCCCTTCGCCTCGACGGTCGGGTATGACGGCGCCCCCCGGTGGGCTGCGCGCTCGCCGTTGCCTGCCTGCACCCTCGACAACACGCGGGAGCTGGACCTCGCGGTGCAGGAGGATGCTCAAGCGTTCTGGTCGGACCTGCCGGCGCCGGACGGGACCGGCCTGCAGGAGCACTACGCACACGTGCTCGCCGTCCTCGCCAAGCGCTTTGCGGACGAGCCGGCGGTCGCGGGCTATGACCTGATGAACGAGCCGGAGCCGGGCACGAGCGTCGAGGTGGAGAACACCGCTGAGCTGCTGCCGTTCTATGCGAAGGTCGCGCGCACGATCGTCGCGGCGGTTCCGGGGTTCCGCCAGTTGCTGTTCTTCGAGCCTGGTGTCGAGCGCAACACAACCGCGCAGCGCGCGTTCTTCACGCCGTGGTCATCGGTGTCGTCGTACCCGAACGCGGTCTACGCACCGCACGTGTACACAGACGTCTTCACACTCGGGTCCGTCGCCGGAACACCCGAGATCGCCACCTTCGACTCCGACTACGCCGCTGCGGCGAGCGATGCGAAGGCGCTTGATGTGCCGCTGTGGGTGGGGGAGTACGGCGGCCCGCCGGCGAGTGACCGGAAGGTGCTCGCGGAGCACTACGCCGAGGAGGAGAAGTGGCGCATCGGCGGCACGATGTGGTTGTGGAAGGAGAACGCGAACGACACGGCTCCTGACACCTTCTGGGGTGTCTACGGACCGCCGTTCTGGGGCAAGTCGGTTCGCGGTGTACCGCAGCCGCAACGAATCCGCCGTACCTCGCGGGTGTACCCCGTCCTGACGGCGGGCCGGCTGCTTGTCACGACCAGCGATCCGTTCAACGGCTCCGCGAAGGTCGTCGCGACGTCGCCGAAGGTCCCGTCCGGCGACCGCTCGCGCGCAGCACTGGTCGAAGTGCCCGCCGCGTTTCGCGGTCGGATCTCCGTGGCGGGTGCGAGCTACACCGTGGGCGGCCGCGGAGCGGATCGCGAGGTCTGGCTGTTTCCCCACGGCGGGCGCTACACCCTGCGGGTGTCATCGCCGTAGTGCGCGCCGGACCTCATTCGCTGCCCGCTCGCCGGACCGGACCGCACCGTCCATGTACCCGGTCCACACCGTGGCCGTCTCGGTGCCGGCCCAGTGGATGCGGCCTACCGGCTCCCGCAGCGCCGTGCCGAAGTCCATCCAGCCACCGGGGCCGAAGTACCCGGCGTAGCACCCGCGCGTCCACTCCTCCGCGGCCCAGGACTTCTCGATGTAGGCCGAGGGCCTGCGCGCCTTCGGACCGTAGTAGCGGACGAAGCTGTCGATCACGCCGCGGCGGCGTTCGTCCCGGCTCATCGACAGCGCCTTCCGCCCGTCGGAGGCCTCGATGAAGCCCATGAGGACGCCCGGGCCGTGGTGCGCCGTCGCGTCCGGTGGCGAGTTGTCGAACGTGATCTTCACCGGCCCGGTGTCGGATGTCGCCTGGCCCGCCAGCCCGTCGGCGCGCCAGAACGGCTCGTCGTACACGCACTGCACCTTGATCACGGTGCCCATGGGCATCCGCTGGGTGAGCTGGTCGCGCAGCGCCGGCAGCAGGGGACGGTAGTCGATCCGCCCCGCAAGCGTCGGTGGGATCGCCACGATGACGCGGCGCGCGTGCACCTCGAAGCCCTTGCCGTGTACGACGACCCCCCGCGCGGTTTGCTCGATCTCGCGAACCGGCGAGGACAGCCGGACGCGGTCGCCCAGGGTCTTGGCAGCGCGGATTGCGATCAGCTGGGATCCGCCGTGGAGGCGGTACATCTGCGCCCCGTTGTTCGTGTTGACCAGCGAGCCGAAGCTGCCGGCCGCGTGCGTGTAGAACAGGGCGTGCAACATCGAGACGTCGCGCGGCTCGGCCGAGAACACCGACTCGATCGCGAGCTCGACGAGCTGCCTGCCGTCTCGGGTGACGAGACCCGCGAACGGTTGCCCGGTGAACGAGTCACCGTGGTCCATCCACGACTGCACCGTCATGCCGTCCCACTCGGCCGCGTGCGGTGCTCGCCACGGCGCGTCGAGTGGGACCGTGGCGCATCGGCTGTCGATCGCGAGGATCGCCTCGCCGGCCTCCACCGCACCGGTGGGTGTGTCCGTCGGGATCCGCCCGCTGTAGGTCGCGACGCTGCCGTTGCGGTAGTCGACGTATCTGCCCGTGTTGTACGTCGGGTAGCGCGTGACGCCGACCGACTTCGCCAGCGCCCAGATGTAGCTCTGACCGGTGACGGCGTCGTCGGTGGGGTAGTCGGCTGGGTCCGACAGGCCGCGGTCCGGCAGGTTCTTGTCGGGCCCGAGCCACTGGCCGCCGACCTCGACGATGTGGCGGGAGTCGATCGCGTGGTTGAGCGTTCGACCGCCGACGCGGTCGCGCGCTTCGAGCACGAGGACGTCGATGCCCTGCGCATTCAAATGGCGAGCCGCGCTGATCCCCGCGAAGCCGGCGCCTACCACGACGACCTCGGCGCGCGATCGGCCGTGCGCTGGCGTGGCAGCGTCGGCGTCGTCGCCCGACCACGGAAGGAACGACACCGCGGCGCCGAGGGCACCGCCCGCCAGCAGGTCGCGGCGACTCACGCTGGTCATCGGGAGTGGCCCTTCGGAGTCGTGAGGTCGGCGTAGACCGCGGTTTCCAGGTAGTCGTTCTCCTCCGGCGATCCTGACCCTGCCGCGAGTTTCGCACCCTCCGCCCGCAGCGCGGCGCGAGATCCGTCTGGTCGCACCCATGGGGCGAGGGCCAGGAACTGGGGCTTCCTGCCGGCGAACACCGCCGCGCTGCGCGGGTCGCCGTCGGAGCCGTCCAAGCTGGTGTTGCCGATGTAGCTGCGGGGCCGGCCCTGGTGGCCGCGGGCGAGGATCGCCGACTGCCCGTCGAAGTCGAGGTCGAGCAGGTTGCCGACCATCATCGGGTTGACCGCGTAACGGAAGTGCACGCTCGGGTCGGCGACCGCCCGCCACGCCGATCCCATCCAGTCCAGCGGCTGCCAGTCGTTCGCGCCCCCGTTGCCGGCCCAGCGACCCGGGTTCGCCTCCGCCTGGATCACCGTGTCGACGCCGAGTCTGTCCATGCATGCCATGTAGGTCACGGCGAGGTCGCGGCACGGATGGAAGTGCGAGGGCCGCCTGCCGAACCGGTAGCCGAAGGTGAAGGCGGGAAGGCTGGTGGCGAAGCCGAGCCGATGGCCCGCCACGACGTAGCCGGCCGCGTTACGACGAGCGGCCGCGCCGGTCGACGGGCCGGGGTCGAGGTCGAGCAGCGTCGACTCGATGCTCGTGAGCGGGACCTTGGTGTTGCGGAACAACAGGTTGCGTGCGCCGTCCGGTGCGCGGGGACGCACGTCGTGAGGCCCCCACAGGAATGCCGTGTTGTAGACCTTCGCGCTGGTCGCGACGTACGCCGATTTCAGGTCCGGGACCGCGGGATCACCGAAGGCTCGGACCAGGAGCGGGTCGTGGGTCTCGCGATACCTCGCCTCGTTGTTGCAGGCGACCACGTAGATGCCGAAGCGTGTGGCCAGCCGGGAGAAGGTGATGTTGAACGCGCGGATGAACGTGTCGGTTGCTGCGACGAACACCTGCTTGCGAGGGTCGATCGGGCCGAACATCGCCTGGTACGCCGCAACCTGGGGGGCATACGCCGCATTGAGCTCACCCAGCGCCGCCGCTGCGCTCAGCGGTTCGCGGTCGCCGGCCGGGGCGCGCAGTGACGACGCTGCCTGGCTGCGGACGATCGCCCCTCGAGCGCCGGTGGCGAGGGTCATGAGCCCGATGTCTTCGTTGAACACCACGAGCGTCGGCTCGCCCGGCCGTTCATGGGGTAGGACGAACTCCTCGACCAGGCACGTCATCGCGCGCCGGAAGCTCGCGTAGCTGACGACGTTGCGGACCTGCTGGTCGTACTGGATGCCGAAGACGCGCAGATCACCGTGACGCGAGGTCGTGCCGGTGGCGGGCGCGTACCGCGCCGGTCGCGACGCGCTGCAGCCGGTAGCCGCTCGGGCTGGTGGCGGGCCGGTGACCAAGGTTGTCAGCAGCCCGCCGCCGACCGCCAGCGCGCAGGTCAGCCGGAGTCGCACCCCCCAGGCTTCGCTGGCGGATCGGGACATTCCTTGTGGCGCGCGATTACACTTGGCACTCAAGGACCCCGAGTGCCAGCTGTGTCCGGGCGAGGAGGTGCGCAGCGTTGATCGAGGACCGCAAGCTCGACGTGCTGCGCGCGATCGTCGAGGACTACGTGTCGACCAACGAGCCGGTCGGCTCGAAGTCTCTGGTCGAGCGGCATCGCCTGGGTGTCTCGCCGGCAACGATCCGCAACGACATGGCGACGCTCGAAGAAGAGGGCTACATCACTCAGCCCCACACGAGCGCGGGGCGGGTGCCGACGGACAAGGGCTACCGCCTGTTCGTCGACAAGCTCTCGTCGGTCAAGCCGCTGAGCGCCCCCGAGCGACGCGCGATCGAAGGCTTTCTCGGCGGTGCGGTCGGACTCGACGATGTCGTCAACCGCACGGTGCGGCTGCTGGCGCAGCTGACCCGCCAGGTCGCCGTCGTGCAGTACCCGTCGCTGTCCCGCGCCGCGGTCCGCCACCTGGAGCTGGTCGGCCTGTCGGAGACCAGGTTGATGGTGGTGCTGATCACCGACTCCGGACGCGTGGAGCAACGCATCGTCGAGCTGCCCGGGGTGTTGAGCGACGACGACGTCAGCGACCTTCGGGCCCGCTTCAACATGCGGATCTCCGGTCACCTGCTGTCTGAGGCGCCCAACCTTCTCGCCGACCTGCCTGACGCGGTGGCGCCCGACGCGCGAGCGAATGTCACGGCCGTGCTGGCAACCGTTCTCGAGACCCTCGTCGAGCACGTGGAGGAGCGGGTCGTCATGGCCGGCACCGCGAACCTCGCACGCGGCACCGCCCTGGACTTCCCGGGCTCGATCCGGCCGGTGCTCGAAGCCCTCGAGGAGCACGTCGTACTGCTTCGCCTGTTCGGCGAGACAGGTGACCAGGCGGTGCACGTCAGCATCGGCGGCGAGAACCCGCACGAAGGCCTGCACACTGCTTCCGTCGTGTCGACCGGGTACGGCACCGAGGCCACACCGTTCGCCTCGCTCGGAATCGTCGGACCAACCCGCATGGACTACCCCGGTGCAATGGGCGCGGTGCGTGCTGTCGCGCGGTATGTCGGGCAGATCCTGGCCGAGTCCTCGTAGACATGGCCAATCGCGACTACTACGCGATCCTCGGCGTCGGACCACGCGCGACGCCTGACGAGATCAAGAAGGCGTATCGAAAGCTCGCGCGCGAGCTGCATCCCGACGTGAACCCGAGCGCTGATGCCCAAGAGCGGTTCAAGGAGGTGACGGCGGCCTACGAGGTGCTGTCCGATCCCCAGAAGCGGCAGATCGTCGATCTCGGCGGCGATCCGCTCGCGCCCGGCGGAGGCGGCGCGGGTGCAGCCGGCCCGTTCGGTGGCTTCGCCGACATCATGGACGCGTTCTTCGGCGGGGCGGCCGGCATGGGGTCGCGCGGCCCCCGCTCGCGGATCCAGCCGGGTGCGGATGCGCTGATTCGCATCGAGCTCGACCTCGCCGACACGGCATTCGGGACCACACGCGACATCACCCTCGACACCGCGGTGCGCTGCACGAAGTGCAACGGCGCGGGCACGGCGGCGGGTACCCATCCGGAGACCTGCCAGACCTGCAACGGGCGCGGCGAGGTCCAGTCGGTCCAGCGCTCGCTGCTCGGTCAGCTGGTGACGTCACGTCCGTGCCCGGACTGCGGTGGCTTCGGCACCAAGATCCGCAACCCGTGCCCGGACTGCGCCGGTGATGGCAGGGTGCGCGCGCGACGTACCGTGACGGTGAAGGTGCCGGCGGGTGTCGAGGACGGCATGCGGCTGCGGCTCGCCGGTGAGGGGGAAGTCGGGCCCGGTGGCGGTCCTGCGGGTCACCTGTACGTCGAGATCCGCGAGCGCGCGCACGAGTCGTTCGTGCGCGACGGTGATGACCTGCATTGCCGCGTCCAGCTTCCGATGACGGCGGCAGCACTCGGCACGGAAGTCGCCCTCGCGACCCTCGACGGTGAGGAGCGGCTCGTCGTGAAGCCCGGCACGCAGTCGGGCAGCGTCACGACGCTCAAGGGCCGCGGTGTTCCGCACCTCAACCGCGGCGTCGGCAGAGGCGACCTGCACGTCCACTACGACGTCGTGACGCCGACGAAGCTCGATGCCGACCAGGAGCGAATACTTCGCGAGCTCGCCAAGGCACGCGGCGAGGAGACGCCCGAGATCACCGTGACGAACCCTGCAGCCAACGGCGGGTCCGGCCTCTTCTCCCGCCTGCGCGACGCTTTCAAGTGACGGGCAGGCGTCGCCTCACCGCGGCGAAGGTGTGAGTTCTCGTCGTGTCGCGCGATGGTCGCCATGATCAACCCGTGACCCCACCGATGTTCCGCGTCGCCGCTGCGGCGGTGGGCGAGACCCGGGTGAGGCTGGACGGTCCAGAAGGGCATCACGCGGCAGTCGTTCGCCGGCTGCGCACGGGTGAGCCGATCTGCATCACCGACGGCGCGGGCGCCCGAGGCGTGGGCGTGGTGGACCTGGTTGACCGCGGCGGGCTCGAGATCGCGGTCTCGCAGTGGACTCAGGACACGCCTGAGCGACCGCGGCTGGTGGCGGTGCAGGCCCTCGCAAAGGGTGGTCGCGACGAGGCCGCCGTCGAGTCGATGACCGAGGTCGGGGTCGATGAGATCGTCGTGTGGTCGGCGGCGCGCAGCATCGCGAAGCCGACCGAGCGGACGCTTCCCAAATGGCAGACAGTGGCAGACGCCGCTTCGCGGCAGGCTCGTCGTACCTGGTGGCCGACCGTCGTGGGCCCGCTGGGCCTGTCCGACGTGGTCTCGAAGGTCGGAGCAGCGGACGTCGCGCTGCTCCTGCACGAGAGCGCAGACACGTCGTTGTGGGGCATCGATCTGGCCGGCAGCAGCGAACTACTCGTCGTGATCGGGCCGGAGGGCGGCATTACGGACGAGGAGGCGAGGGCGATGACCGACGCCGGCGCACATGCGGTCAGGCTCGGGTCGACTGTGCTGCGCAGCTCGACCGCGGGCGTCGCGGCCTTGGCTGCGATCTGTTCGCGCACTCGCTGGGCCTAGGGTGGCCGCCATGAGCGATCCCGACTGCCTGTTCTGCAAGATCGTGGCCGGTGAGATACCGGCGGAGATCGTCGCCGAGTCGGATACCGCGATCGCGTTTCGCGACATTGCGCCCCAGGCGCCGACTCATGTGCAGGTGATCCCACGCGATCACCATCGCAATGTCGGCGAAGTCGCCGCAGCTGGCGACGTAGACGTCGCGGACCTGTTCCGTCTCGCGGTCGAGGTGGCATCGATCGAAGGCATCGCCGACACCGGTTACCGGCTGGTTGCGAATACCGGAGCCGAAGCCCATCAAACGGTGTTCCACGCTCATGTCCACGTGCTCGGCGGGCGACCGATGGGCTGGCCGCCGGGCTAACCGAATGCGTGCTGTCGGCCTCTCGGCCTAATCTTGAGATCAGACATGGCAACCAAGCCACAGCGGACGACGACGTCGACGCGCATCGTCGTGCCCGGCGCGCACAGCATGGTGACGCTGCTGGGCTCGAGCGACGAGTTGCTGCGGATCATCGAGGCGTCGCTGCACTGCGACATTCACGTGCGCGGTAACGAGATCACTCTCAACGGCCCGGCCGACGAGGTCGAGCTCGCGACGCGACTGTTCGAAGAGCTCGTCGCGCTGCTCGACCACGGCGACGTGCTCAACGCGGACGCCGTACGCCGCTCACTCGCGATGCTCCGGCAGGAGACGGACGAGCGCCCGGCCGAGGTGCTGAGCCTGAACATCCTGTCCAGCCGCGGCCGCACGATCCGGCCCAAGACGTTGAACCAGAAGCGCTATGTCGATGCGATCGACGCGCACACGATCATCTTCGGCATCGGGCCGGCCGGCACCGGCAAGACCTATCTCGCGATGGCGAAGGCCGTGCAGGCGCTGCAGGCGAAGCAGGTGAACCGCATCATCCTCACCCGCCCTGCTGTCGAGGCCGGCGAGCGACTGGGCTTCCTGCCGGGAACGCTGAACGAGAAGATCGACCCCTACCTTCGCCCGCTGTACGACGCGCTGCACGACATGGTCGACCCCGAGTCGATCCCGCGGTTGCTCGCGTCGGGGGTCATCGAGGTCGCCCCGCTCGCGTTCATGCGCGGTAGGTCAATTAATGACTCGTTCATCGTGCTGGATGAGGCCCAGAACACCAGCCCGGAGCAGATGAAGATGTTTCTGACGCGGCTCGGCTTCGGGTCGAAGATGGTGGTCACCGGTGATGTCACCCAGGTCGACCTTCCTGCCGGGATGCGTAGCGGGCTTCGCGTCGTGCAGGAGATCCTCGACGGCATCAACGACGTCCACTTCTGCCAGCTGACGTCGCACGACGTCGTCCGGCACAAGCTCGTGGGTGACATCGTCGACGCCTACGCCAGGTACGACGCCCTCGCCGCCAACGCGCCTGCGCCGGCCAAGAAGACTGCGGCCAAGCGCAAGCCTTCGCGTGGTCACTGAGACCAGCCACGCCACCGCGCCCATGAGCATCGAGATCGCCAACGAGTCGGGCGTCGAGGTCGACGTTCTCGCGATCGAGCGGCTGGCACGGTTCGTGCTGGGCGAGATGGGGGTCAACCCACTCGTCGAGCTGTCGATCCGCCTCGTGGAGGTCGAGGCGATGACGGCGCTTCACGTGCACTTCATGAACGAGCCCGGCCCCACCGACGTCCTGGCGTTTCCGATGGACGAGCTCAACGACCAACGTGATGACATGGACGGCGACCTGCCACCCACTCTGCTCGGCGACGTCGTCCTGTGCCCGGCGGTCGCGACCACCCAGGCGACGCAAGCCGGGCATTCCCTGGCGGCCGAACTCGACCTCCTGTGCACCCACGGCGTGCTGCACCTGCTCGGCTACGACCACGGCAATCCCGCCGAGGAGCGAGAGATGTTCGGCTTGCAAGCTCGGCTGCTCGATGCGTGGTCACGTGCCAAGGACCAGCAGGCGAGATGACCGTCACCGATGCATGGGGCCTCGCGCTTGCGGGCGTCCTCCTGCTCGTCGCGGCGGGGTTGGGAATCGCCGAGACCGCCCTCGCGCACGTGTCGCGGCTGCGGGTCGAGGAGATGGTGCGCGACAACCGGCGCGGTGCTCGCCGGCTCGAGCGGGTCGTGCGCGACGCCGCCACCAACCTCAACGTCCTGCTGCTCGCTCGGACCGTGGCCGAGATGCTGGCGACGACCCTCGCCGCCGTGGTTTGTGAGCGCCGGCTGGGCGAGCTGTGGGAGGCGGTCGTCATCGCCGGTATCGGGATGGCCCTGCTCCACTACGTGATCGTCGGCGTGGGGGCTCGTACGGTCGGCCGGCAGCGTTCTGACCGGCTTGCCTTGCTCGCATCGGGGATCGTGCTCGCGCTCGGAGCAATCACGGGCGCGGCGACCCGGGTGCTGATCGCGATCGGTAGCGCGCTGGTGCCGGGCAAGGTCGCGCGCGACTCGGGCTTCACCTCGGAGGCCGAGTTGCGCGACCTGGTCGATCTCGCCGAAGAACGTCAGGTCATCGAGCGCAGCGAGCGCGAGATGATCCACTCCGTCTTCGAGCTGGGGGAGACGCTGGCTCGCGAGGTCATGGTGCCGCGTACCGACATGGTGTGGATCGAGCGCAACAAGACGGTCCGCCAGGCCTTCTCCCTCGCGCTTCGCAGCGGCTTCTCGCGGATCCCGGTCGTGGGCGACAACGAGGACGACATCGTCGGCGTGACCTATCTCAAGGACCTGGCCCGTCGCGCGTACGACGGCGACGGCCACACGACCGATCGCGTCGAGGATGCGATGCGCCCGGCGTACCTCATCCCGGACTCCAAGCCGGTCGACGAGCTGCTACGGGACATGCAGGCCAAGCAGGTCCACGTCGCGATCGTGGTCGACGAGTACGGCGGCACTGCGGGTCTGGTGACCATCGAGGACATCCTCGAGGAGATCGTCGGGGAGATCGCCGACGAGTACGACCGCGAGGCCCCACGTCTCGAGGAGCTGGAGGACGGCGCTGTGCGCGTGACGGTCCGGATGCCCATCGACGATCTCGAGGAGCGCTTCGACGTGAAGTTCGACCTCGAGGACGTGGAAACCGTCGGCGGACTGCTCGCCGCCGAGCTCGGCCGGGTGCCGATCGCCGGCGCGACGGTGGATCTCCAGGGCCTGCACTTCCTCGCCGAGGCCGCCAAGGGTCGCCGCAACCAGGTCGGCACGGTGTTGATCACGAAGGCCGCTCCCTAATCTGTAGCCCGTGGACGCTGAGGACGAGAAGCTCGTCACGCTTGCCCGTTCCGCGCGGGCGCGG
>JAICMG010000223.1 GCA_025929365.1 Frankiaceae bacterium | reverse complement strand
GGCGAGGATGTCGCGCTGGATCTCGTTGGACCCGCCGTAGATCGTGTCGGCCCGGCTGAACAGGAACAGCCGCTGCAGCTCGTCGAGCTCGCCGGTCTCCGCGTCGGCATCGAGCGCCGCCGCGCCGCGTACCGCCATTGCGAGCTCGCCGAGGCGCTGATGCCACGGCGCCCACATCAGTTTCGACACCGATGCCTCCGCGCCGGGCTTGTCGATGGAGAGCATCCGAAGCGCGGTGTAGCGCATGACCTTCAGGTCCATCCAGGCCTGCGTGAGCCGGTCGGCCAGCAGCGGGTCGTCGGCCGCTCCGGTACGACGCGCCAGGTCGATGACGCGGTCGAGCTCGCGGGCGAACCCGATCTGCTGCGCGAGCGTGGCGACTCCGCGTTCGTAGCCGAGCGTGGCCATCGCGACCCGCCAGCCGTCGCCGACCTCACCCACGACGTTGTCGGCCGAGGTGCGCGCGCCGTCGAAGAAGACCTCGTTGAACTCCGCGGTCCCGGTCAACTGCACGATCGGGCGAATCTCGATGCCGTCCTGATGCATCGGCACGAGCAGGTAGGACAGCCCGGCGTGACGAGTGGAGTCCGGGTCCGTGCGTGCGACGACGAAGCACCAGTCGGCGAGGTGGGCGAGCGAGGTCCACACCTTCTGACCCGTGATCACCCACTCGTCGCCGTCCCGCACGGCCTTGGTCTTCACCCCGGCGAGGTCGGATCCGGCGCCGGGCTCGGAGTAGCCCTGACACCACAACTCTTCGCCGACCTTGATCGGCGGCAGGAATCGCTGCTTCTGCTCCTCGCTACCGCACTCGAGAAGGGTCGGGCCGAGCAGGTTCTCGCCGAAGTGGTTGATGCGATGCGGCGCGCCGGCGGCGGCGTACTCCTCCGCGAAGATCACCTGCTGCATGAGGGTGGCGCCGCGGCCGTAAGGCTTCGGCCAGCCGATGCACGACCAGTCGGCCTCGCCGAGCACCCGCTCCCATGCCCGTCGGGTGTCGACGCCTTCGTGCTCGCGACCGGGCCCGCCCGCGTCACCGAGCGCGGCGAACTTCCCCGCCAGGTTTGCCGTCAGCCAGGCCCGAACCTCGTCGCGGAACGCCTCGTCCTCGGCCGAGAAGCGCAGGTCCACAGGGCTACCGTACTGTGCTCTCCACGCGAATATGACGACCCGTCAGAAACGGAACTCGGATGGAAATCACGCAGACCACGGTCGAGGCCAACGGGCTGAGCTTCGCCGCCCTGACCTGCGGCGACGAGGGACCCCTCGCGCTGTGCCTGCATGGCTTCCCCGACTCGGCGCACACGTGGCGTCATCTGCTGCCCGAGCTGGCAGCGGCCGGCTACCGGGCGGTCGTCCCGTGGAACCGCGGCTATGCGCCGACCGTCGTTCCCAGTGACGGCGACTACTCCGCACCCGCACTCGCTGCTGACGTCAACGCGCTTCACGAAGCGCTCGGCGGGGACTCGGACGCCGTCCTGATCGGTCACGACTGGGGTGCGCTGATGACCTACACGGCGGGAGCGACCGCACCCGACCGGTGGCGGCGCCTCGTCACGATCGCGGTCCCGCCGCCGGGGGTCACGATGGACGCGTTCTTCCGCTACGAACAACTCAAACGGAGCTTCTACATCATGTTGTTCCAGACGCCGCTGGCGGAGATGGTCCTGGGCGCCAACGACATGATGTTCATCGACAAGCTGTGGGCCGACTGGTCGCCGTCGTACGACGGCTCCGAGGACCTGGCCCACGTGAAGGCGGCGCTTCGCGGCCCGTCGAACATCACCGCTGCCATCGGCTACTACCGCGCGATGTTCTCCGGTGGCGGCGCGGGGGCGAAGACGCCGACACAACCGACGCTGTACCTGCACGGCGACGAGGACGGGGCGTTCGGTGTCGAGGGCGTGACGGGCGCCGAGAAGCACCTCCCGAAGGACTCGAAGCTCGAGATCATCCCGGGCACCGGCCACTTCCTGCATCTCGAGAAGCCGACCGAGGTCAACAAGAAGATCCTGGGCTGGCTCGCTGGGTAGGTAATCCGCATGCGCCTGATCAGAACGGCCCGGCAAGTCGAGCGGATAGCCGACTACGAGACGCAGCAGTTCACCTATGCCGAGCTCGGCGCCACACGAAGCAGCGACCTTCCCGCCGGCTATCACCACACCCGCCTGCGCCGCTTCGTCGGGAACGGCGGAAAGACGTTCGAGCGCGCCGCTGACATCACGATGGAGTGGGGCATCCAGCGCGGCGCGGGAATCAGCGTCGCGGCCACCGGACCGGCCGCCGAAGGCAGCACCGTTGTGCTCTGCGTCGGCAAGCCGATCGGCCTCGCGATTCCTTGCCGCGTCGTCTCACCGTCGACGAGCCGGGCAGGCGTGGCTTCGCCTATGGGACGCTGCCGGGCCATCCGGAGTCCGGCGAGGAGTCCTTCGTCGTCGAACTCGTGGGCGACGAGGTCTGGCTGGAGATCGTCGCCTTCTCCCGGCCGGGCGCGCTGCTGGTGAAACTCGTCGGCCCGCTGTCCCTCCTCCTGCAGCAGACCGCGCTTCGCGCCTACGTCAAGTCGCTACGGCGTGAGGTCTCTCACGGCTACACCCGGCAGGCCGCGAAACGCTGACTCGTCGGCCGACACGACCACCCGATCCCGTGCGGCCGCGGTCGCCGCGATCACCAGATCGTGAGCGCCGCGCGGCGTACCGGACTGACGGGTGTGCGCGAGCAGGCCGGCGTGTACCCGCGCCACTGAGAGGTCGTAGTCCTCGACCGGAACGGTCTCCAGCACGCTTTGTACGAACGCCGCTCGATCTGCGCGACGCTTCGCGTCCGCCAACTCCACTCCGACGAGAAGCTCCGCCGCCGTGATGGCGGCAATCGCGACGTCATCCTCGTCCGCGATCAAACGGTCGAGTTGCTTGCTCGATCGTTCCGACTCGATGAGGACCGAGGTGTCGAGAATCAGTCGGGCCACTCGCGGTCCCGCGGTTCGAGCAGCGTCCGAACGTCATCGAGGTCCGCCCTCCAGCTGCTGTCGGGTCGGTAATGCCGCAACAGCGCCTTGACGGCCGCACCCGAGGTGCCCGTTGCCGGCTCGACTCGGGCGATGACCCGTCCGCCGCGGGTGATGAAGAACGTCTCGCCGTCCTTCTCGACGGCGGTCAGCAAGGCGGAGAACCCCCTCGCGGCCTCGGTCGCCGTCACCGCCTTCACGACATCAGATTATCAGATCGCAACCGCGCTGACTCATGCCCAGTAGGCGAGAAGCTCGGCCGTGGTGACGACGGTCGCGAGCAACGACAGTGTGTTGTCGATCACGGCGTCGGCGTACGACTCGGGGACGCCGCACACCGC
>JAICMG010000128.1 GCA_025929365.1 Frankiaceae bacterium | reverse complement strand
TGGCTGCTCGGCGACGCGAGAGTGGGCCCTTCGACGTACTGGTTGGACTCGTAGTCCCAGAACCAGTCCTCGCCGGGCTCGTAGCTCTGGATGTAGCGATGCCCGGTCGCGCGAAAGTGCGCGGACGCATGCTGCATGGGCGAGGTGTCGCAGCATCCGACGTGACCGCACTGGGCGCATCGGCGCAGATGGACCCACCAGCCTGATGCCGCGATGCACTCGACGCAGCCGGTCCCGGAGGGGGCGGCCGCCGGGTCGATTCCCGGGAGGTCCGCCATCACAGGCTCACGAGGCGTAGCGCTCCGCGGCACGAGCGCGCGCCTTCGCGGCCTCTACCTCCCGGTTCCTGGGCGGCGCCGCCGTGGTGAGGCTTGCCAGGAGCTCGACCGTGGTGGCGGTGATCTCCTCGACCGCGCGGTCGAACGCCTCCTGGTTGTCCTTCGAGGGCTTGGCCGACCCGCTGACCTTGCGCACGTACTGCAGTGCGGCGGCGTGCGCCTCTTCCGCCGTCGCCGGCGGCTCGAAGTTGTGCAGGGTCTTGATGCTTCGGCACATGACTCGAG
The DNA here is from genome assembly GCA_025929365.1 of Frankiaceae bacterium. Taxonomy (GTDB): domain Bacteria; phylum Actinomycetota; class Actinomycetes; order JAFAQI01; family JAFAQI01; genus DASZTV01. The sequence goes on along the minus strand of JAICMG010000128.1, from coordinate 7,784 downwards.
CGTAGGCGCGCTCGTGAGCTCAGGGCCGCCTGACGCCGTCCATCCCGGCGTTGGGTGCGGCTTGCGCGACCAGGCCCGGGATCACCTCGGAGAGCTCGCCGGGATCCCAGATGCCGTCGGTCTCCGCGAACGGGCCGTTGACCCACCCTTCGAAGACGGTGATCCGGCCGCCGCGTACGCCGAACACACGGCCGGTGATGCCGGCCGAGGCTGCGCTGGCGAGCCAGACGACGAGCGGCGAGACCGCCGCCGGGGGCAGCGCCTGCGCGGCGTCCTCGCGTTGGAAGCCGGCGAGATCCTCGGTCATGCGCGTGAGGGCCGTCGGCGAGATCGCGTTGACGGTGACGCCGTACCGTCCGAGCTCACCAGCCGCGATGATCGTCATCGCGGCGATCCCCGCCTTCGCGGCTCCGTAGTTGGTCTGGCCGAGGTTGCCGAACACGCCCGACGCCGACGAGGTGTTGATGATGCGGGCATCGACCTCCTTGCCCGCCTTGGACTGGTCACGCCAGTACGCCGCGGCGTGGTGCATCACGCCATAGGTGCCCTTGAGGTGGACCGCGATGACGGCGTCCCACTCCTCCTCGGTCATGTTGACGAGCATCCGGTCGCGAAGGATGCCCGCGTTGTTGACGACGGCGTGGATGTCGCCGAAGGCCTCGATCGCCTGGTCGACGAGCTCCTTCGCGCCGGCGTGAGTCGCGATGTTGCTGGTGTTGGCGACGGCCGTCCCGCCGGCTTCGGTGATCGCGTCGACCACCGCCTGCGCCGCGCCGGTATCGGTGCCGGTGCCGTCGCGCGCCCCGCCGACGTCGTTGACGACGACCTTGGCGCCTTCCGTGGCAAACAGCAGCGCGTGCTCGCGACCGATGCCGTTACCGGCACCCGTGATCGCCACGACCCGTCCGTCGCAGATCCCCATCAGGCTCCTCCGTCTCCCAATCAGCGCGACGATCCTAGAAGGCCGTGGAAAACGGCGATCACGCCGTGTCGTCACCGGAGTGCCGATCGGCTCAGCGAGCGGCGCACTTGCCTCCGTGTGCTCCGTGCTCGAATGCGGCAAGACGTTGGTGTGCGCTCCCGTGCCGGGAGTCACCAGGGATGCGTCGCGCGAACCGCATCGCCGAAGCCAACAGTCGCGGCTCGGCGCCGGCCACCATCTGCCCGGCGTAGCAGTCGGCCTGAAGCTCGATCGCCACGCCCTCGAGCGGCGCGCGGTGGCCGCGTCGAAGGCCTTGTTCGGCATGTCCCAGCTCGTGGCCGAGCACCGCAGCCGCGGCACCGAGCTCTGTCGAGTGGAGCTGCGCCGCGGTGAGGTGCTGAGGGCCCGCCGTCAGCAGATTCGGCACGTCGTTGCTGAGAAATCGGGCGTTGAGGACGACGGTACCGACCGGCGCCCCCGGCGTGGGCTGGCAGTAGTCCGGCCCGGGTCCCCGCGCGCCATAGGTGATCTCGACCGGGGAGCAGTAGAAGGTGGCCGACCCTGACAACAGACGCAGCTGAATGCGCGACGCGTCCTTGAACCCCCTGCGAACGAGGTAGGAGCGATCGGCGAGGAAGACCTGCCGCAGTCGGCGGATGTCGGCCTTGCTGAACGTGACGGCACCGCGATCGAGCACCAGCGTCGGGGCGGCGGAGGGCGACTGCGGCGAACGGGGAGGCGGGCTACTCGCTCCGTGGCCGTTGCATCCTGTCGCTACCGCGATGATGATGCAGAGACGGGCGAGACACACAAGGAGTCGTGGCACGGTCCTCTTGCTGCCCGCAAGGCAAAACAGATACTCGGGTCGACCTGCGGTTCGCTTGTGGGTCGTGTGGGACTCGAACCCACAACCTACGGATTAAAAGGGCCTATCGGGGACGTCCACTGCGATCCGTGACAGTGCATCGTTGCAGGTCAGCGTGTTGTCGACATCCATAGCCATCCGCATGAATGCGCAAAAAGCCATCGGCGTGGCTGCCAGAATGGCTGCCGATGCCGTCAGTGCTACCCGGTACCCGAGGGCGTCACTGCCGCCACCGCCACGGCCCAACGGCAGGCAGGTCTTTGCCCTTGGTGTCAGCCGGCGGCTTGCCTTCACCATCGTCGTCTGGCCAGCGACGGCCGTATTGATCAGGGAGCTGACCCCAGCCCCAGTACGGCAGCGGCTTGGTGGGAACGAACCTGAGGGCGTCAAGCGGATCGATCCGCTCATCACCGACGACACACAGATGCGTCCAGCCGTCACCGAAATCGAACTCGTAGACGAACCGGTCGCCAAGACCGAGGGTGCCGAGCTTCACCAGACGATCGTCGAGCACATGCTCGTCATCCTCATCGACGTCGTTCCAGTCGGTCAGCGTTGTCAATCGCCGACCGTCGGCAAGCCAGAACTGGTGAAGATGCGCACGGTCCCAACGGGCGAACGCCTCGTCGATCGCTGACGCAAGATCCGCGAAGGTGTCGGTGCGCCTCGCCGCGAACACGCGACCCGGGCGCGGCCAGAAGACGTCACCACGGCCCTCTACGAGTTCCACTCGAATCGACATCCAAGTGCGAGGCATCAACCGATCTTCTCAGGCCGTCGTCAGCGAGTCCCTGTGTTGGCACCGGGCGAGGGTCGTCGGACTGCAACCGCCTTTGCAGTGCTCCGTCAGCCTGTCCGTGGATGACCGTCGACGTCCACCGCTGTCCGCGTGTAGCGGCGTTTCCGCAGGTCAGAGCGAAGTCCCGGACGGACGCCGCATCGGGACGGACATGAACGGACAACACGAAGGAACGGCACGAACTGCAACTGGAACTGCTACTGGAAGGTCGCAACTCTCGTCGAGTGGCTCTCGCTGTGGGCCACAACAACGACGAGGTCTACCAGCGTCTTGGTCGGGCGCCGGGCAGTGACCGACGGACCGGAAGCGATGCGGCGATTCGCCTGCCGAGTCGCGCAGCGCTATGTCCGACGTGCCAGGACCCGCACCGGCAGCGGTACGCCGCAAGGTCCGAAGAGCCGCCACGACGGAACCGCAGGGCGTTGCGGTGCCGCAGCGCCTCGTGCTCGGTGGCGTACGCCTTCTTGCTCGGCCGCGGACAGCGTTGCGTCGTCACTGCTGCCGCACCTGCCGGACCCGCGCGATGAGGGCGGCGTCAGTCTGGCAGCGACAGCCCGGCCGTGCCCGTCGCGGCTGAACCATTCCGCTGACAGGTCCAAAGAGGGCGTCGTACTCGATGTCGCGGAGGTGCAGACCAGGATCGCCGCTGCGTCGGATCCACGCGCCAACAACGAGTGCCGCTGCCTGCTGCGCCACGAACGCGGCGGATGGTGCGAACTCGGAGTCGGTTCCGGTCAGCCCAAGGGCGCGGCCGAGACCGCAGATGGGCTTGCCGACGTGGTCAGCAAGCGCGGCGCGGTGCTGCGGGTCGAGGTCGGTGAGGTCGTCGTCGGTGAGCAGGTCTCCCGCGGCAATCCGCGCCAGTGGCAGGCCCGTCTTCTCGGCAAGCTGGCGCTCGACGGTGTTGGAGGTGACCGGCGCAGCGGGGTAGTAGCAACGGAGGCACGGGCCGGTCGGTGTGGCCTCGGCCAGGCCGACGCGGGTACCGGTGTCGCCGCCGGTGCTGCCGTCGAGGGTCAGGGCGGCGTGCAGGCTGGCGATCTCGTGCCGCGCGTCGATGCTGTCGACGCCACCGAATACGACCCGCGGCATCGGAACGACGTTGTTGTCGATGGCGAGGATCAGGTCGTGCGCGGTGCCCTGGATCCCACGAACCTGGATGTCGGGTAGTTCGCGGGCAAGCAGGTCAACCTTTGCGAGCGCGGCCGCGGCGTCCGCGCAGCTACCGAGGCTGTAGGTGGTGACGTTCGGCGCGTCGAAGGTCTGCGGGTCGACGATGATGAGATCGCCGGCCGCGTTGAGGGCGCGGAGGATGAGCGCGATGGCAGTGCCGATAGCGCCGCCGCCGATCAACGCCACACGATCCAGGCTGGGCACTTGCGCCGGTGCACACGGCGCTTCGAGGGTGACGGGGCAGAAGTCGAGCTCGTCGACGGTCCGGTGCCGGTTCGCTGCGACGGGCACGATGGCCTTGAAGGCCTCGCCGGTGAGGGCGGCGGCCGTGACGACCGCGCCGAGGCCGGTGGCGAGACCAGCATGCGGAGGGAAAGCGAGGCCGCGGCGGCGGAGGCGGACGCCGTGCCCGTCGGCGATCGCCGCGATGTCGCCGACGTCGGAGCGGTTGCCGATGTGCAGGTGGAGTGCATCGTCACCAGGCATGCCGTGATGCAGTGCCCGGTCGGGGTCGATCTCGCTGAGCCGTTGGGTGATCCGCTGAAGGTCGTCAGTCGGCAGCGTCGTGATCCCGGCCGCCCCAGCAAGGTAAAGCCGGCTGGGAAGTCGGCGGAGGTTGGCGAGCAACACCTCGGCGGTGACGCTCGACTGCGGCTCGGCCGCGTCGACGGTGACGACGACCGTTGCGGCTTCGACCAGGGCCCGCAGATCGCCGGCGTTCGTGTCGCTGCTGGTGGCGGCGAGCCGCAGGCTACGGCTGTAGTCGGTGCTCACCGCACACCGTCTGCGTCGACGGTGACGAGCTCGACCGTGCCTTCGTCGGTCATCACCGCCGGGGGGTGATCGTGCCAGTCGCCGTCGCGGAAGCTCCACCAGCCCCACCGGTCCGGGTCACGTGGCGGGGTGGCGAAGGTCGGGATGACGGCGGCGATGAAGCCCGTCATCCGAATGGTGCCGGTGCGGTCGATAGGTGAAAGGAAGGCGCCGCGGCCGTGGGAGTGCACGTGCGCCACGACCTGCAGGTTGTTCGTCTCGGCGTAGGTGAATAGCCGGTCGATGACCGGCATGGTGAGCACGAACCGTCCGTAGCCGCGGTGGACGCCGGTGGTGCCGGCGATGGCAATGGTGGTCACCGTGGTGTCGCCGGGTTCGGTCAGCAGCAGCGCGCCGGTCTCGAGTCGCTGCTTGCCGCAGGCGGCTACGTGGTCGGCGATCGCGTCGACGGCGGTACGGGGCAGTTGCAGTGGGACCGTCATGCTGCTCGCCGCCCGCAGGCGCGGTCGATGTCGGCCTGCACGGTCTCGACGACGAACAGGAACGGGTTGCCCTGGCTGCGCCACCGGTGTAGCCCGTTCGCCCAGTCCGGGTGCAGCGCTTGACCTTCGGCGGTGAAGGGCTTGCAGACGTCGTTCGGGGCGCGGTAGCCGGGGGCTGCCGGCCAGGCCGCCGGATCGCTGGTCGGCCCTCCCACCTCGGTGGCGAACAGTAGCGACGGCGGCCTGTCCGGGTAAACCGTCCAGGTGATGCGCGCGATGAACGGCCGGGTGGCGGTGTCTGCGGGCTGCAAGACGACCCAGTACAGGCGGTCCTCGTCCTCCTGGCGGTGAACGAGGTTGCCGTGCAGCGGCTCGAGGAACGCCTCTACCTGCGGGATGTCGCGCTCGAGCCGCAGCCGACTCTCGAGATCCACCTCAGCTCGCCCCCGAGATCGTCTCGGTGCGCAGCGCGAGCGTGATCTGGTGCGCGTGCCCCTTCTCACCGGTGACGAGGCTCCCCAGGGTCGCGGTGCCGGCGACCTCGGTTCCGTTGAACAGCAGGTAGTAACGGGTGGTGCCGTCCGTGGTGATGCCGAACGCGGCGAGCGCGTCGGTCAGCACCTGAGCAGCGGTGGTGTCTGGCGGGTAGGCATGCACGTAGGGGTGCGTGGCCGCAGCGAACGTGACATGGGTGTTGATCGTGTGCGTCGTGCTCGTCATCGAAACCTCCGGCTCGGCCACCGGAGGCCCGGTAGCGTGTTGCAGTAAAGCGTCAGTGCTCTTAGCATGACACCGCGTGGTGTTGCACGCAAGCATCAACGGCGCACTAATGTCGCGCCGTGGCGCGGACGAAAGACCACAACGTGTCCTCAGACCGTGAGCCGTCCGGCGGTGAAGTCGAGCGGCTGGACATCACCCAACTTGGGCAACTGCTGCGAGAACGGCGCGGGCAGCTGTCGATCAGGCAGGCCGCCGCCGAGGCAGACGTCAGCTTCAGCACCTTCTCCCGCGTTGAGAGCGGCGCGCACCCTGACCTCGCCACGTTCACGCGGCTCTGCGCGTGGCTCGGCGCCTCGCCATCGAAGTTCTTCACACCGATCGTTGAGCGCGAGCTGTCACCGCTCGAAGAGGCGATCACTCACCTGCGCGCCGACCCACGGCTGACCCCGGAGAACGCCGGCCGGATCAGCTCGATGCTCACGGATATCTACGCGGCGTTAGCACAGGACGTCGCGCCGCTGCCGGTAGTTGCCTGCCATCTGCGGGCGTCGTCGGTGCTACGACCGGGCGTGCCCGAGCGCCTCGCCGCAGCGCTGCGAGACATGCATGACGAGCTCGAGCGTCAGGTCGACGCGGGAATACTGTGACGCTTCCCCGCGGCTTCAAGGCGGCAGCCGAGCGCCGAGCCGTCGAGCTGCGGCGCGCAATGGGGTTGCGCTCCGCCGAGGCGTTGAACATTACGGACCTCGCCTTGTACATGGGTGTCAAGGTGGTGTCGGCGGACCGGCTGATCCCACACGAGCGCCTCGAGGAGCTCGAGCGACTCCAGGCGTTCTCGTTCTCAGCTGCGACCTTCGACGTGCGCGGCCGTTCCTATGTCGTGACAAACCCACTTCGCTCAGCGGGTCGGCTTGCCAGTGACGTGGCGCACGAGCTCAGCCACCTCGATCTCGGGCACGACCTCAGCGAAGTCCGTGAGGTTGATGGTGTGCCCTTTCGTACCTGCCGGCCCGACGAGGAAGAGCAAGCGACGTCACTCGGCGGGACGCTGCTACTTCCGCGCCCACTGCTGATGCAGGCCGCGCTCGCCGGCATGTCACCCGAAGAAATCGCGAAGCAGTACGTCGTCACCGTCGAAATGGCGCGATTCCGCTACAACAGCACGGGCGTGACGAAGCAGGTCGCACGACGCAGTGGGTGATGACGGTGACGATCACCTTCGATCCGGCGGCCCACGCGGCTTTCGCGGTGATGTTGCGGAGTTCCCCGGAGGGCCGTGCCGTTCGATCTCCTTGTACCTTCGTGCATTCCAGGACAGCAACCGCTTGCGGGCGCGTTATAAGGCTGCAGTGGCGATCACCGAGCGGGAAACCTTCTAGCGCCCACGATCACGACTCTCGCGCCTGAATCGGGCGAGTTTAACCGCACCAAGTCGCATCACCGTCAGCAACCCCACCACGGAAAGTCCGATCGTCACTCCGCCCGGCGCCCGATGCGCACCGCCCAGAACGACACCCGCCACTACGGCTGCAATCGCGATGTTGAAGATGACGAACTCGGACAATGTCCAGGCGCCGATGCGGCGACCCGCCCTAGTTCTCATCATCTTCCGCAGGCTGCTGTCCGCGGTCATGCGTTTGGAATCTTCGCCCAATCAGTGCCTCCAAAGGCGACCAGGCTCGTGCGAGAGTTGCCCGGGACCTGAAGCCGATCACGGCAAGGCCGACCACCGCCGCGACGCACAGTCCTACGGCCACGATCACGAGTAGCTGCATGCAACGCCCCCGTCTTCTACCCGGTGGCGGGGAGGTCTGCTTCGACTTGGCTCGTCCCCAGGATCAATGATGATGATGCCGACCGAACGTATTCCAGATGAGCCACCCAACGCCTAGGGTTGCGATGGCTGCGCCTCCTATGATTCCGACGATCCCGGCGACCGCAATGCCTTCGAACAGCACCCCTCCAATGCCCGCGAGGGCGATCCCTCCTAGCCAAGAGATTGCCGCTCCGCCGAGCACTACACATCCAGCGACGCCGCCCACGCCGTGG
>JAICMG010000129.1 GCA_025929365.1 Frankiaceae bacterium | reverse complement strand
CACACCACCGTCAGCGGTGTCGACATCGATCCCTACCTCGCCGCACTGCGTGCCGAGTTCGACCTGCCCGCTGGCTTCCCGCAGCCGGTTGAGGAGGCGGCGAAGCGCGCCGCGACGTCATGGTCCAGGGAAGGCCATGCCGATGCGACCGATCTCGCGCTGGTGACGCTCGACCCGGCGGGATCCACGGACCTGGACCAGGCGTTCCTGCTCGAGCGATTCAATGCAGGACTACGGCTCCACTACGCGATCGCCGATGTCGCCGCGTTCGTGAGCCCCGGCGGGACGCTCGACATCGAGGCGCACCAGCGCGGCGAGACGTTGTACCTGCCGGACGGCCGCATCCCGCTGCACCCACCGGTGCTGTCGGAGGGCGCGGCGAGCCTGTTGCCCGGGCAGGAGCGTCCGGCCGTGCTCTGGCAGATCGATCTCGACGGTGACGGCGAGCCGGCCCGGGTCGACGTACGCCGGGCGATCGTCCGCAGCCGGGCACAGTTGGACTACGAGTCGCTCCAGCGCGCCGGCGGGGAGTTGTTCGGACTGCTCGAGGCCTTCGGCACGCTTCGGCAAGCGCGCGAACGCGACCGCGGCGCGGTGTCGCTGCCCGAACCCGAACAGCAGGTGGTCGGGGACGGATCGGGCTGGAGCCTCAGCTACCGCGCGCCGCTGCCGGTCGAGGACTGGAACGCTCAGATGTCGCTGCTCACCGGAATGTCCGCCGCACGCCTGATGCTCGACGCGGGAATCGGTCTGCTGCGAACGATGCCTCCGCCGGAATCCGCGACAGTCGCTTCGCTGCGGCGGTCAGCTCTCGCACTTGGGGTTGCGTGGCCGGACGGTGCCCGCTACGCGGACGTGATCCGCGGGCTTGACCCGGCGAAGCCGGCCGATGCGGCATTGGTGCGGTTGGCGGCTGTCCTGTTCCGCGGCGCGACGTACGTCGCATTCGACGGCGAGCCACCCGCATCCACCACGCACTCGGCCGTCGCGGCACCCTACGCACACGCGACTGCACCCCTCCGCCGGCTGGCCGACCGATATGTGAGCGAGTGCTGCGTCGCGATACACGCCGGCGCGGAAGTGCCGGAGTGGGTGCGTCAGGCCTTGCCCGCGCTGCCGTCGGCGATGTCGGCAGCGGACCGTCGCTCACATGACGTCGATCGCGCTGTCGTGGATCTCGCGGAGGCATTGGTGCTCGAGGACAAGCAGGGTCAGGAGTTCCGCGGTGTCGTCGTGGAGCCCGGTCCCAAGGGCGAGATCCAGTTGCGCGACCCCGCCATCCGCGCCCGCCTTCTAGGTGACGCTCTCCCGCTCGGCGAGGAGGTCAGGGTCAGATTGCAGGATCTCGACCTTGCTCGCCGCCGGGTGACATTCGTACTCGCGTGAGCCCAGGTTGTCGCTAACTTGAGCCTGCGGCGCCTTGCCGCAGCACCCTTCTGAGAAACGCGAGTTGGTCCCGGTGGAGGCGCTCGAACCCGGCTCCGACGTAGACATCAAAGTGGTCGAGCTGTGAATAGCTTCGGGCTTCGCCACGAGGTGCCTTACGCGCTGCCGCGCGAGCAGGCGCGGTTGGCAGCACCGTCTCGTCGTCGAGGACTTGCACCAGGACTGGGCACTTGATTTTCTTCGCGGCGCGAAGCGGCCGATGTGCCGGCAGCCGAAGCCAGATTCGCGCAGCGACCTCGTTGCGCCAGGTGGATCCAGGGGGCACCACCATCGGAATCGACTCCCATACGTGCGACGAAGGCAGCATGGCTAGGCCATGAGCTGGCGCTGCCACGGCAACGTACCTGGGTGGCCGCCGCCTCCAGGCGCGGATCTGATCAGCGATCGCCAGCCCTTGCAGCCGAAGGAGGTGGCGCGGGTACCGCCTCATCATGAACGGCGCCATCGCGAGCCCATCGACAAACGGCGCCTGGACGATAACCGCCGCCGCGCCGCCGATCCGTGCGGCCGCATCGATCGCATGCCCACCGGAGAACGACGTTCCCCAGAGCACGATTGCGGCTGCATCTATCTCGGCCCGCTGCCTCGCGAACGCGACCGCGGCATCCCAATCCGCATACTGCTTTCGTAGGTCGAGCAGCTGACGGGGCTCACCGCTGCTGTCGCCGAAGTGTCGGTAGTCGAAAACAAGGGCTGCGTACCCTTCGCTGGCAAACGATCTTGCCGGGACGTCCAGCTGCATGTCTCGGACGCCGGTGAACCCGTGCGCCATCACCACGCAAGGACACGGCTGCGCCCCTTCGGGGAGATACAGCCACGCCGCAAGGGTCCCGTCGCCGGACGGGATCACCACGTCAACCCGAGCCGAGTTCTCTGACTCAGACCGATTCACAGCCGGTCCGCGACCCGGCCGGCGGTGCTGGGCCGTCGCGTCATGACCGCTTCGGCAGGCGCCGACAACAGCGGTCCGGCTTTCCGCATGGACGCAGCCGGACCCCGCGGTCCACGAGGCAGCCACATTCCGCGCACTCGATCTCCACCTGCGCACGGTAGCCGAGGGGCACGTCAGGAATCGATCGCCGCGCGCAGGTATGAGACGCACCACACACCCGTGGTCACACCTGCGGACGCGCGGCCGGTGGGATAGTCACGACGTGGGCTTCTACGACGATCGGGTTCTTCCCCACGTGATCAATGTGGTGATGAACACCAAGCAGACCCGCGAGATCCGCCGCCGGGTGTGTGGTGATCTCAAGGGCGAGGTGCTCGAGATCGGGTTCGGCACCGGGCACAACCTGCCGTTCATCCCGACCGCTGTGACCAAGCTTCTTGCCGTCGAACCTTCCGGCCGCAGCGTCGGCCTTGCTCGACAGCGCATCGACGCCTCCCCCGTCGAGGTCGAGGTGATCGGGCTCGATGGGCAACGGCTGACAGCCGACGACGAAAGCGTCGACGCGGTGCTGTGCACGTGGAGCTTGTGCACGATTCCGGATGCAGTCGGCGCCGTCCGCGAGGCTCGCAGAGTGCTGCGCCCGGGCGGGACGTTTCACTTCGTCGAGCACGGCACCGCCCCGGACTCGAATGTGCGTCGATGGCAGGAGCGGCTCAACCCGATGCAGAACCGCATCGGCGGAGGCTGCAACCTCAACCGCGACATCAGCGCGATCATCGAGGCCGGCGGGATGACCATCACGAAGCTCGACCGCTACTACGGCAAAGGCGAGCCCAAGGCGTTCGGGTCGCTCTACGAAGGCGTCGCGGCCGCCGCCGTCTGATCGAGGACCTGTCGGCCCGTTCGCATCAGGAAGACTGTCAATCATGACGACGTTCATCACGAAACTCGACGCGACCGGCGACGGCCCGACGCTTGCCGTCAAGGACATCATCGACGTTGCCGGCGTACCGACCACCGCGGGATCACGAGCGCTCGAGCGCGTCGCTGAGCCGGCGACGCGCGACGCCGCGTGCCTCGCCGGCGCGCGTGCGGCAGGAGCCCGGATCGTCGGCAAGGCGAACCTGCATGAGCTGGCCGCGCTGCCGATCGGCACCAACCCGTGGTTCGGCAGCCCCGTCAACCCGCTGGATCCCGATCTCATCCCGGGTGGGTCGAGCAGCGGCTCCGCCGTTGCCGTCGCCACCGGACAGGCCGATGTCGCACTCGGTTCCGACACCGGCGGATCGGTCCGGATCCCCTCGGCCTGCTGCGGCACCACGGGGTTGAAGACGACCTATGACCGGATCTCCCGCGACGGCGTCTGGCCGCTTGCGCCGAGCTTCGACACGATCGGGCCGATGGCCATCAGCATCGGTGGCCTGATCCACGGGATGGAGCTACTCGAGCCCGGCTTCACCATGGCGCCGACCGCAGCGACCACGGTCGGCCGGCTGCGCACTGCTGGAGACCCCCGCATCGAGGCGGCGGTGGACCGCGCCTTGCGTGAGGCCGAGTTGACGGTCGTCGACCTCGACTTCGCACCCTGGGCTGCCGGGTCCGATGCATGGACTGCCGTCTACACCGCCGAGCTCTTGGCCAGCGACGGCGAGCTCGCCGACAACCATCCTGACGGCATCGGCGAGGACGTGGCCGGCATGCTGGCGATGGCACCTGCCTTTGCGGCCGACGTCGATGCGGCCAGGGAACAACTGAAGGCGTGGCGCGAGTCCGTGTTGCGCGTCTTCGAAGAGGTCGAGCTGCTCGCGCTGCCGACGTTGCCGATCTTCCCGCCGCGACTGGATGCCATCAACGCGGACACACTGCTCTCGATCATCATCGAGATCACGAGTCATGCGACGCCGTTCAACGCCGCCGGCACGCCCTGCACGGCACAGCCGGTTCGGGCATACGACTCACGGCTGCCCGCAAGCCTTCAGCTCGTCGGACCGCTAGGCGGAGAGGAACTGCTCCTCGCCACGGCGTTGCGAGTCGAGGCCGCATTCGGCGTTTGACGCTGCAACCCGGCTGTCGCTGGTCGCACAACGGCTGCGACGTACGCCACCTCCTAACACTCGGCGTTACGCTGCGGCGTGGCATACGACGAGGATCTGGCTGACCGAGTTCGGTCGCTCATCAAAGTTCCGGTCACCGAGAAGAAGATGTTCGGCGGGCTTGCCTTCCTCGTGAACGGCAACATGAGCGTTGCCGCGAGCGGCCAGGGCGGCCTGCTGGTCCGCCACGATCCTGCGCTCACAGCGACGCTGCTGAAAGAGCCGGGCACGGCAGAGTTCGAGATGGGCGGCCGCGGCCCGATGGCGGGCTGGCTGCGCGTCGAGACTGCAGCAGTCAGCAAGGACGCCGCACTGCGCAAGTGGGTCGACCGCGGCGTGACCTATGCGCAGAGCCTCCCGCCGAAGTAGCGACTGCGCCACAGTTGCCGCCGCTACCCGATGCTCGCGGCCGCTCAGTTGGCGCCTCCATTGACCCAGTACGGCGCCGGCGCCGCGATCCGCGCCAGCTCCGATGCAACAACGCCAAAGCGCTCGTCGTCGCGCAACCACGAGCGATAGGCGGCATCGAGCTCATGGGTGGAGCGGGCGACAAAGTTCCACCACATGACGACGCGTTCACCGAAGGGAAGGCCACCGAGCAGCATCAGCCGGCTCGGTTCCGCTGCATTCAGTCGTAGCTCCTCGCGGCCGGTGCCGACGTACCCCAGCACGCCAGGTGTCACCGGCTGACCGCCGACCTCGACGCGCCCCCCGGCAACGACGAGGGCGTACTCCCACGCGGGATCGAGCGGAACGTCGGTCGCGCCCGTCGCGACGGCGAGCTCCGCCCCGCACGTCGGCCAGGCGAACTCCGCGGCGCTGCGCGACCCGGCGAACGACCCGACGAGCACGGTCGCCGTACCGCCGTCGAGGTCGAGCTTCGGCAGATCGGCGTGATGGGAGAAGCCGGCCTGGCCATGCCGTGTTGCCTCCGGTTGGGCCAGCCACAGCTGGATGCCGGCCAGATCGCCGCGATAGCGACCGGTGCGTTGTTCGCTGTGGCTGATGCCGTGACCCGCGGTCATCAGGTTCAGCTCACCGGCCCGGATCGGCTGCTCGCTGCCGAGGCTGTCGCGGTGGACGAGTTCCCCCTCGAACAGCCACGTCACGGTCGCGAGGCCCATGTGCGGGTGCGGCCCGATGTCGAAACCTTGGTCCTCGGTCGCCTCGACGGGGCCGAAATGATCGGCGAAGCACCAGGCTCCGACGGTGCGGCGGGCTCGTTGCGGCAGCGCGCGGCGAACCGCTACTCGGCCGACCTCGGCGATCCTTGCCGGCGAGATCTCAACCACAGGAGGACCGGCCACCCCGCAGTCCGGAGTGAGCGGCGCCTCGGCGGCTTCGACAGGTCCGCTCATGTCCGACACTGTGACAGATGACCCGCACCCAGCGACTCACGCTGCTGGCTGCGATTGTCGGTACGAGCGTCGTGATGCTCGATGGCTCGATCGTCAACATCGCCCTCCCCGCCATCGCCCGCGATCTCGGCGGGGGTCTCGCCTCACAGCAGTGGGTTGCGAACTCCTACCTGCTGATGCTCGGCTCCTTCATCCTGGTGGGCGGCTCGCTCGGCGACATCTACGGCGAACGCAAGGTCTTCGGGATCGGCGTCGTGGCCTTCGGCATCTGCAGCCTCGGCTGCGCACTCGCACCTGATGTCGGGACTCTGATCGCCGCGCGTGCCCTGCAGGGCGTCGCCGGGGCGATGGTCACGCCGAGCTCGCTGGCGATCATCGTCGCCGCCTTTCCCACGGATCGCAGAGGTGGTGCCATCGGGGCTTGGACAGCGTGGACCGGCATCGGCGTCGTGGCCGGACCTCTGCTCGGAGGTTGGATCGTCGACACCGCGTCCTGGCGCTGGGTCTTCGCGATCAACGTGCCGCTCATCATGGCGACGACCACCTTGATCGCGCTCGCCGTCGCACGCACGTCACCGGTCGTGGGCCGCCGCCTCGATCTGGCCGGCGCCGGCTTGTGTGCACTCGGGCTGGGCGGAGTGATGGCCGCACTCATCGAGCAGCCCCATCGCGGCTGGGCCAGCCCCGTCATCGCATCCCTCATGGGCAGCGGCCTTGTGCTCGTCGCAGCATTCGTGGTCTATGAACGTCGCGCTGCGCACCCGATGGTCAAGCTTGAGCTCTTCAGGTCACGAAACTTCACCGCCGCGAACCTCCAGACGCTCGCGATGTACGGCGGGCTGTCGATCCTCATCTTCTATCTCGTGATCTTTCTGCAGCAGGTCGCCGGCTACTCCGCCCTTCGCAGCGGACTGACGACACTGCCCATCACGATCATCATGTTTGTGCTGTCAGGTCGAATGGGAGCGCTCGCAAGCCGGCTCGGCCCTCGCCTCTTCATGGGCGGTGGCCCGCTTGTCTCTGCCGCGGGGGTGCTGCTCCTGCTGCGCGCGAACCTGCACACGTCGTACCTGGCCGTGGTGCTGCCGGCGGTCAGCGTCTTCGGCCTCGGCTTGTCCCTCACGGTCGCCCCATTGACCACCACGGTCCTCGCGTGCGCCGACGAGAGCGACGCCGGCATTGCCTCGGCGATCAACAATGCGATCGCCCGCGTCGCGGGCTTCGTCGGGATCGGAATCGTCGGCGTCATCGTCGCGCATGCGCTGGTCGGCGACACGTTCGGCCGGTCCCGGGCCTCGGTGCGGGCTTTCCACGAAGCCGTCATCGCCTGCGTCGTCTGCCTCGTTCTGGCGGGTACGACAGGACTGGTGGGAGTCCGCAACCCATCACGAGACGTTGCGACGGCAGAGGAGGTCATCGATGAGCGCCGAGGACGTTGAGGTTCACTTTCGGCCTGAGGCTCGACGATTCGAGATCGAGGTCGGTGGCGAGGCGGCCGGCTACACGCGGTTCTACGACCGGGGCGGAGTCCGCACCTTCGTGCACACCGAGATCGACCCAGCCCGCGAAGGACAGGGCCTGGGCGGGCGGCTGGTCCGTGAAGCTCTCGATCAGACGCGTTCGAACGGCCTGCGAGTCAACCCGGAGTGTCCCTTCGTCCGAAGCTTCATCGAGAGCCACCAGGAGTACGCCGACCTGGTCGCCGCCGCTTGACCCAGTCGGTGATTCGCTGCGATGTGAGTGGCTGTCCCACAAGCCCAGCGGCGGCGTGGCCGAGCGCTGCCGCGCACAGCACCCGTTCGGCGGCAGCGTCTCGATCACCCCACGGCAGGAAGGGTTTCGCGATCATCAAAGCGGCGATTCCGTGGGCCGCTGCCCAAAGATCGAGTGTGATCGGAAGTGGATCGTCGCCGACGAAGATGCCCGCGTCGATGCACTCCTGCACCGTCGCTCCGAAGTGCAGGAATGCTCCACTCGCCAGCACCTCGTCGACGTCGGGACGCGGACACGGGTCCATCGCGGCGATCCGGTAGTGCTCGGGATGCTCCAGAGCGAACCGCACATACGCGAGGCCATGAGCGCGAAGCCGCGCCATTGGCCCGTCGGCGTCAGCTGCCGCCTCCACCATCGCCGCATCGAGCTGGGTGAACACCTCCGCGACGACCGCGGCTACGAGCTCGTTCTTGTCGGCGAAATGCAAGTAGATCGACGGCGGCGTCACGCCCACCGCATCGGCAACCGCACGGATCGACACTTCGTCAACGGACGTGGCGGCAGCGAGGAGCTCGGTCGCGGCAGCCACGATCTCGGCGCGGAGCTGCTCGCCAGCGCCGCGCAGCGACCGCTGGCGACGTGCCACCGTGGGGACGGTCATCCGACCGCCACGGGTTGCTGAGGCGCGGACACCAGCGGCGCGGCCTCGTCGGACAGACCGAACCGTGCGTGCAGCCGGGCGAGCGGCTTCGGTGCCCACCAGTTCCACCGGCCGGCAAGCCGCATGAACGCCGGCACGAGCGTGCCGCGAACGATCGTCGCGTCCATGAGAACCGCGAGCGT
>JAICMG010000184.1 GCA_025929365.1 Frankiaceae bacterium | reverse complement strand
GTCTCCTGCCGGCCATCGGAACGGCGAGCGACCAGCCGGTACGGAGATCCCGTGGGCGGCAGTGTGCCGGCGTTGGGGTCACGGGTGAGCTCGTACACGAGGAAGCGCGGCGAGCCTGCGAGCAACGTGATGACGTCCGGGTGCTTTGCCGCCGCTGCGGCCGCAGCCGACTGAACCAGCGAGCCGCCTGCGAGCGCAGCGCCGAGGACGGTGGCGCACAGGAGGCGGTACGGAGATCGTCTCGGAGCGCTGAGGGCCATTCTGTTCTGTTCCATTCCTTTGCGCGTGCCGGTATGCACGGTGGCTCCCCCTTCGCACTCAACGCCCGGCAGGCGCGTGCGGTTGACATCCGGTTCGTACCCGCCGAGCCCAACGAAAATGGACGCTTCCATCGGCTTGTTTCGGCCCAAATCGTTGGGCTCGGCGTCGCTAGTCGTCGGTCGCTGGGCGGCGGCGCATCGACTTGGTCTCGCCGCGGCGCTTCTTCGACTCGATCCGGCGTTGGGTCGCCGCCTTGGTCGGCTTCGTCGGTCGGCGCGCACGCGGCGGTGGCGCCACCGCCTCGCGCAGCAGGTCCGCGAGCCGATCCCTGGCCACCTCGCGGTTGCGCAGCTGCGAGCGCTCCGTCTGCGAGCTCACGGTCACCACGCCGTCGACCAGGCGGCCCGACAGCCGCTCGAGCGCCCGGTGTCGGTAGGTCGCGCCGAGCGTCGGCGAGCCCGCCACGTCGAAGGAGAGCTCCACGCGTGAGTCCGCCGTGTTGACCGACTGCCCGCCGGGCCCGGACGAGCGCGAGAACCGCCACATCAGCTCAGCGGCAGGGATCGCCAGGCGCGCGTTGACCCGCAGCTCCTCTGCCACTTCCTCATTCTCACCACCGCCAGCAAACGGTGATCATGATCGTTGATTCACTTCGTCCGGCGTGTCGGGAATTAACGGTCATGATCACCGGGGTTTTGGCTCAAGTGTGGGAGGATTTTGGTCGAATCACAGCCTTGTCATTCGTACGCCACGACCCGATGTCCACGACAAGCAGAGCCGGGGGCCACCATGACGACTTCCCCAGTCATGCGCTTGCTGGCTGAGGGCATACCGCTCTCCCTGCTGTGCGACCTGGTGAGCACCGCCGACCCTGACTCCGCGGCGATCAACAGCGTGGAGCGGCCGAGCGGCGATCACGTGTGGCTGGACGCCGCCGAGGCGAAGACCGCATGGCTGCAAGCAGCCTCCGAATAGCGGGTCAGGCCTCGTCGGAGTAGTACTCGAAGAGCATCGAGCCGACGGCCGGGACGGCGAACGCCGCGCCCAGGAAGACCATCCACCAGCCGAAGACCACGCCCGCGAACACGACCGCGGCCGAGCCGGCGCACCACAGCGGCGCCCAGCTGTACGGGCTGAAGAAGCCGATCTCCCCCGCGCCGTCGGCGATGTCGGCGTCGTCGAGGTCTTCCCATCGTGGGTCGATCCGGCGGCCGGTCATGAACATGTACGTCGACACCAGCGCGCCCAGGCCGACGCCGAGCGCGAGGGCCGTCGTACCGGTCGGGTCGTGCGAGGTGAACCAGTACACGATGTCCGCGCCGAGCAGGAAGACCGCGATGAAGCCGAAGAGGAACGCCTCGACTCTCATGAGGACGCTCCCGACTCGACGGCGGCCCCATGGTGATGGTCGGCTATCCCGGCGAGGTGCGGGTAGTGCAGATCGAACGCGGGCCGCTCGGAGCGGATCCGTGGCACCGACGTGAAGTTGTGGCGTGGCGGCGGGCACGAGGTCGCCCACTCCAGCGAGTTGCCATAACCCCATGGGTCATCGCCGATGACGCGCTCGTTCTTCCCGGCCCACGATCGCCACGCGTTGTACATGAACGGCAGCATCGACAGCCCGAGGATGTACGCCCCGATCGTCGAGACCGTGTTGAGCGTCGTCCAGCCGTCCTTCGGCAGGTAGTCCGGATAACGCCGCGGCATGCCTTCGACGCCGAGCCAGTGCTGGACCAGGAACGTCGTGTGGAAGCCGACGAACAACGTCCAGAAGTGGATCTTGCCGAGCCGCTCGTCGAGCATCGTGCCGGTCATCTTCGGCCACCAGAAGTAGAAGCCGGAGAACATCGCGAACACGACCGTGCCGAAGAGCACGTAGTGGAAGTGCGCGACCACGAAGTACGAGTCGGACACGTGGAAGTCGATCGGCGGCGACGCCAGGAGTACGCCGGTCAGGCCACCGAGCAGGAACGTGATCAGGAAGCCGATCGCGAACAGCATCGCGGCGTCGAAGGAGATCGCGCCACGCCACATCGTGCCGATCCAGTTGAAGAACTTCACGCCGGTCGGCACGGCGATGAGGAAGCTCAGCAGCGAGAAGAACGGCAGCAGCACCGCGCCCGTCGCGAACATGTGGTGCGCCCACACGGTGATCGACAGACCGGTGATCGAGATCGTGGCGAAGACGATGCCCTTGTAGCCGAACAGCGGCTTGCGGCTGAAGACCGGGATGACCTCGGTGACGATGCCGAAGAACGGCAGCGCGACGATGTAGACCTCGGGATGGCCGAAGAACCAGAACAGGTGCTGCCACAGCACCGCCCCGCCGTTGTTCGGGTCGAAGATGTGGGCGCCGAACTTGCGGTCTGCCTCGAGCGCGAACAGCGCGGCGGCGAGCACCGGGAACGCGATGAGCACCAGGATCGACGTGAACAGGATGTTCCAGGTGAACACCGGCATCCGGAACATCGTCATGCCGGGCGCGCGCAGGCAGATGATGGTCGTGACGAAGTTGACGCCGCCGAGGATCGTGCCGAATCCGGACAGCGCGAGACCCATGATCCACAGGTCCGCGCCGGCGCCCGGCGTGTGGATGGCATCGGACAGCGGCGTGTAGGCGAACCAGCCGAAGTCCGCGGCGCCGTTGGGCGTGAGGAAGCCGGACATCATGATCAGGCCGCCGAAGAGGAACAGCCAGTAGCTGAACATGTTCAGCCGCGGGAACGCGACGTCGGGAGCGCCGATCTGCAGCGGCATGATCACGTTGGCGAACCCGATGAACAGCGGCGTCGCGAAGAACAGCAGCATGATCGTGCCGTGCATCGTGAACAGCTGGTCGAAGGTCTCCGAGCTCATCAGCTGCTGCCCTGGCCGCGCGAGCTCGGTGCGCATGAGCTCGGCCATGATGCCGCCGATGATGAAGAACACGAACGAGGTGGTCAGGTAGAGCAGCCCGATCACCTTGTGGTCGGTGCTGGTGATCCAGCGCACGACGCGGCTGCCGGGTACGACGTGGACCCGCTGCGGGCGTACCCGGCGAACCGGCTCGACGACCGTCACGAGAGGTAGCCTCCTGACTTCTGTCCATGGGTCGGGCCGGTGTAGATCGTGAGCTCCTTGTTGGTGCCGGCGGCCGCCTCGGCCTTCGCGTTCTTCAGCCACGCCAGGTACTGAGGCATCGGCAGCGCCTTCACGTAGAAGCTCATCCGGTCGTGGTCGACGCCGCAGTACTCCGCGCACCGCCCCTGGAACGTGCCCGCCGACGTGACCGTCACCTCGAACTCGTTGGGGTGGCCCGGGATCACGTCGCGCTTGAACAGGAACGGCACCACCCAGAACGAGTGGATGACGTCCGGCGAGGTCAGGTAGAAGTGGATCTGCTTCTCGGTCGGGATCACCAGCGTGGGCGGCTCACCCGGCCGGCCGGTGACCGACAGGCCCTGGCGCAGGTAGTTGAACTGCCAGTCCCACTGGAATCCGACCACGCCGATCTGCACGGCGGGTGAGTTGTTGATCTTGTCTTCGCTGTTCTCGCCGATGGCCGTGAAATAGAACAAAACGGACACGACCACGATCGGGATGAACGTGTACAGGACCTCGATCGGGAGGTTGTAGCGGACCTGGCGGGGCATCTGGTCCGGCGTACGGCGGCGGAAAAGCACCGCGGCGCCGACGATCATCGCGAGCACGACTCCGCCGACGATGAGCGAGGCGATCAGCGCCCCCTGCCACAGGTGCAGCGCGTCGCGGCCCTGCTTGGTGACCGGCTGCGGCCAGCCGCCGCGCTCCCACTTCGCTGCCTCGCCGGTGCAGCCGCTCGCGAGGAGCATGACTGCGGGGATTGCGGCGAGCCGGGCCACGCGGGCGGAGCGTCGGAGCACGAGACAAAACTTAACGCAGCGTGTGCACGCGCCCGCGCGCAGGGGCGGCGTGTCCGGTGCCTGTTACAGGTGGGAGGCGATCTCGGCGGCCGCCGCCTCGCCGTACGCCGCTGCCAGCCGGGCCTGACCCGCAGCCTTGTCCAGCACGTACTCCTGCGGGCCGAGACTTTCGAGGCAGGACGTCGCGAGCAGCGAGCCCAGCTGCGCGCTCCGTTCCAGCCCGAGGCCCCATGATCGGCCCGCGAGGAAGCCGGCGCGGAAGGCGTCGCCGACGCCGGTCGGGTCGGCGACGTGCTCGGCCGGCACGACCGGCACCCGCACGTCGTCCTCGCCGACCTGCTGGATCACGACCCCGTCGGCGCCGTGGGTGCTCACGCGGGTGCCGACGGCGGTGAGCACCTCCTCGGCGGACATGCCGGTCTTGCTCTCGAGCAGCGCAGCCTCGTAGGCGTTGTTGAACAGGATCTGGGCGCCGTCCAGCAGCGTCGTGATCGCCGTGGCGTCCAGCGACGCGAGCTGCTGGGAGGGGTCGGCAGCGAACGGGATGGCGTGGTCACGGCAGTACGCCGCGTGGGCGACCATCGCGTCGGGGGCGTTCGGGCTGATCAGGACCAGGTCGAGGTCGCCGAGCGCGCCGAGATCGATGTCGGCGGCCTCGCTCATCGCGCCCGGGTAGAACGACGCGATCTGGTTCTGGTCGGTGTCGGTCGTGCAGACGAACCGCGCCGTGTGGCGGGTGGCGGAGACGGCCACGCCGGAAGTGTCGACGCCGTGGCGCTCCAGCCACTCGCGGTACTCGCCGAAGTCGGCGCCGACCGAGCCCACGATCACCGGGCGGAGGCCGAGGCTGCCGAGCCCGAAGCAGATGTTCGCCGCCACTCCCCCGCGTCGTACCTCGAGGTCGTCGACCAGGAAGGACACCGACAGCGAGCTCAGCGCCTCGGGCAGCAGCTGCTCGGAGAAGCGGCCCGAGAAGGTCATCAGGTGGTCGGTGGCGATGGATCCGCTCACGGCTATGCGCACGCGTGAAAACTACCGATGGGTAAGGCTTCCGTT
This sequence comes from Frankiaceae bacterium, assembly GCA_025929365.1. Classification (GTDB taxonomy): domain Bacteria; phylum Actinomycetota; class Actinomycetes; order JAFAQI01; family JAFAQI01; genus DASZTV01. The sequence goes on along the minus strand of JAICMG010000184.1, from coordinate 2 downwards.
AC
>JAICMG010000025.1 GCA_025929365.1 Frankiaceae bacterium | reverse complement strand
TCAGGCCGATGTTCGGGCCTTCGGGCGTCTCGATCGGGCACATCCGGCCGTAGTGGCTCGGGTGCACGTCGCGGACCTCGAAGCCTGCCCGCTCACGGGACAGACCACCGGGGCCGAGCGCGGAGAGCCGCCGCTTGTGGGTCAGACCGGCCAGCGGATTGGTCTGGTCCATGAACTGCGACAGCTGCGAGGTCCCGAAGAACTCCTTGATCGACGCGACCACGGGCCGGATGTTGATCAGGGTCTGCGGCGTGATCGCCTCGACGTCCTGCGTGGTCATCCGCTCGCGGACGACGCGCTCCATGCGCGACAGCCCGATCCGGACCTGGTTCTGGATCAGCTCGCCGACCGTACGGAGGCGGCGGTTGCCGAAGTGGTCGATGTCGTCGGTCTCGAAGCCGGCGTCGCCGCGGTGCAGGCGAACGACATAGTCGATCGCCGCGACGATGTCCTCCTCGGTGAGGACTCCGACGCCCTGCGCGACCGACGTGCCGAGCTTCTTGTTGACCTTGTAGCGACCGACCTTTGCGAGGTCGTACCGCTTGTCGTTGAAGTAGAGGTTGTTGAGCAGCGTCTCCGCGGCGTCACGCGTCGGGGGCTCACCCGGGCGCAGCTTGCGGTAGATGTCGATCAGCGCCTCGTCCGGCGTCGAGGTGTGGTCCTTCTCGAGCGTCAGGCGCATCGAGTCGAACTCACCGAACCGCTCGAGGATCTTCGCGTCGTCCCAGCCGAGGGCACGCAGCAGGACGGTCACCGGCTGCCGGCGCTTGCGGTCGATCCGGACGCCGACCTGGTCGCGCTTGTCGACCTCGAACTCCAGCCACGCGCCGCGGCCGGGGATCACCTTGGCGGTGTAGACCTCGCGGTCGGTGACCTTGTCGAGGGTCCGGTCGAAGTACACGCCGGGCGAGCGCACGAGCTGGGAGACGACAACGCGCTCGGTGCCGTTGATGATGAACGTGCCCTGGGTGGTCATGAGCGGGAAGTCGCCCATGAAGACCGTCTGGCTCTTGATCTCTCCGGTCTCGTTGTTCGTGAACTCAGCGATCACGAACAGCGGCGCCGAGTAGGTCATGTCCTTGTCCTTGCACTCCTCGATGGAGTGCGGGGGGTCCATGAGCTTCGGCTCGCGGAACTCCAGCGACATCGTGTCGGAGAAGTCCCGAATCGGGCTGATCTCGGAAAGGATCTCCTCGAGCCCGGAGGGGGTTCCGGCCTCGACCGACTCACGCCACTCGGGTGAGCCGATCAGCCATTTGAACGAGGAGGTCTGCAGCGCCAGCAGATTTGGCACTTCGAGCGGCTCGTCGATCCGCGCGAAGGAGATGCGGCGTGGTGCGAGGGTGGATGGGGCAGGAGCAGTGGTGCGCGAGGCGGCCAAGTGGGGTCCTTCTCTAGAGCCCGCTGTCAGAGCGCGCGCACGCCGATGGACCCGGCCCAAATGGACACGGAGGCATCAGGAAGCAGCGCAAACGAGCAGCATAGCCTCGATGGGGCTATCTGTCCATGCCGAGGCCAAGCGGCGCCAGCACGCTGTCAACGCTGCGCGGCAGCATGGGCCCTCCGAAGGGCCCGAGTCAAGCCCCTTGCGGTTCTCGGCGTTTCGCCCGGAGGGGCGGCGCCGCCCTGATCCGGCGCGCCCAGCCGGGCTCAGAACGTCGTGACGTCGTCGATGACCCAGCGTCCGCCCTGCTTGACCATCGAGAGCTCGATCTGCGTCTGGTCGAGGCGGGATGTCGCCTGCAAGAGGCTGTTCTGGACCACCTGATCGACGAAGACGAGGACCTTGGCGCGATCTGAGCCGGCCGAGACGACCCCGGCCGCGACGACCGTGGCGTGGCTGCTCGAGTGGTTCTTCAGCGCCAGCGCCCTGACCTCGGTCGCCGTCGTGTGCGCGTAGTTGGCCCGAAACCTCGTGCTCAGGCCCGCCTCGGCCCGCGCGATGTCGCGGTCGAAGGTCCGGTAGTCGTAGGTGAGGAACGGTGCAGCCTCCCGTTTCGCGGCTGCCAGCACCTCGGCCCGGGCCGCAGCGACGGCTCGACGGTGTGAGTTCGAGTGCGCGGTCACCGCCAACAGGGCGCAAGCCGCGATCGCGAGGATGACGCAGATGGCCGTGGCGATCTGCAGCGGCCCGACGCGACGGGGCCTGTCCGCCTCCGGTCCGCGCTCAGGAAGCCCGGCCAGCGCGTCGGCCATCCCGTCCGCGGCAATCCGCACCGGCACCTCCGGCGGGGCTTCGGGCACGACCGGAGACTCCGGCGCCGGCTCGGTGGCCGACGACTGCGCCTCGGGTTGCTCCGCGAGAGGAGTGGCGGGCGGCTGCTCGACGCTGCCCGCCTCGCCCGCCGGTGCGCCCTCGGTTCCGGCCGCCGGGATCTGCACGGTCGTCGCGTCCGTCGGGGCCGGTTCACTTGCCGGCGCCGGTGCGGCTGGCGGCTGCGGATCGGCTTCTTGGGCCGGTTCCGGATCGGCTGCGGCCCCCGTCGCGATGCCTGCGTCGGGCGGGCCGTCGGGATCGGTGCCGGTGGGCGCGTCGGCCGTTGGCGCCTCCTCATGCGCCTGGGGCGGCTCGGGGAGGACGCGACGAGATGTCACCGCGACGAACTCCGGCGGCTGCGCTCCCGTCGGCTCTGAGCCGGCGCCGTTGTCGATGTCGCTCATACCTGCACCACATTGCTGGCGAGCCAGCGGCCGCTGACCTTGCTCAGGCTCACCTGCATCCGGATCAGCTTGTCGGTGCCGAGCGAGGAGCTGGTGCTGGTCACCTTCTGGTCCAACGCGACGAGCACCACTGCCGACGTCGAGGTCATCGACGAGATGCCCGCCAGCGCCACCGTGCCGGTCGCCACGATCTGTCGCTTGGTGAACAGCGGAGCAAGCAGCTGAACCGTGGCGCGGTAGCGCGTGGCGAACTGGGGCGTGGCGTTCTTGATCTCCAGCTGCATGTCGGCCTGCATGTGCCGGTAGTCAAGCGAGCTGTAGTCCACGGCGTACTGGCCGGCGAGCGACACGACCCTGGTGCGCTCGCTCGCCTGCGACGACAGGTCCGAGCCGCGACTCACGCCGAGCGCAGCGAGCACACCCGTGGCCGCCAGCACCACGACGACCACAAGGAGAAGAGGGACCCCGCCGCGTTTCACTTAACGCATCGTAGGGGCGAGCAGCAGCCAGCTGTACGACGAGGAGCCGAAGACGGGCGCCAGCCGGCCCGACAGCCCGAGCGCGTAGAGCTGCCCGTCCAAGCCTTGGAAGACGCCGGTCTTCGGGTCGTAGGGCGCGAGCAGCGTCGTCGTCTGATTCGCCGAGTCGGATGCATGCGCCGTGCTCGACGCCGCCGTCCGAGGCTTCGGGCAGGTCGGGGTGCCACAGGGCCCTACGACGCCGGCGCCGGGGAACGGCTGACCGTAGGTCGGCCCGTCGTACGGCGTGCTGTTCGTGACGTTGGCGTGGTCGCCCTTGGGGCGCGGCGCGTTGCGCTGGCCCCGGATGTCCTCGCGGTTGGCGTCCAGCGACGCGTTGTTGCCGTGGCAGTACGCATTCAGGTTGGCGGCCCCGCCCCAGTCCTTCGGCTTGTTCGAGCGTCCCTTGGTGCTCGAGTAGCCGCTCTCGCAGAACATGCCCGGGTCGGTGATGTTGCCGAACCGCGCGATCGACACCCCGTTCTTGTTGGGCGGCGGCAAGGCATAGAAGGAGTCCGCCACGATCGCGGGATACAGCTCGAGGACCGCGCGTACGTAGGGCAGCCGGACGCTCTGGATCTGGCTGAAGTTGACGAGGTTCGTCAGCAGCTCGGGCACGACATCCTGGTTGTCCTGGATGAGCAGCTTCAGCTGCTGCGCCGCAGCGGTGCCGTTGTCGAGAATCGAGCGCAGCGCGGCGTCCTGACCGCTCACCGTGCCGCTGAACTGGCTGAAGCTGTGCGCAAACGACTTGAGCTCGGCGGACACCTGGCGCTGCGTGTCGAGGACGGTCTTGCCGTCGTTGATGAGCCGCTCGGTTTCCGGCAAGTCGTTCTGCGCCGCTTCGGTCAGCGACCTGCCGCCATCGATGAGCTTCTGCAGGCTCGGGCCCAGGTCCGCGAAGCCCTTGCCCAGCTCGTTGACCGTGGTCGACAGGTCGTGGACGTTGATGCTGCCGAAGAGCTGCTCGAGGTTGCGCAGGATCACGGCGTCGTCGACCGGGATCGTTCCCTCGATCGGCGCCGAGGATGAGGACAGGTACGGCGCGGAGTCCGAGCCAGGCTCGAGTTCGACGTACTGCTCGCCGACCGCCGAGAGGTTGGTCACCTTCGCGGTCAGTCCGGTTGCCGGGATCTTCTCGCCGTGGTTGATCTTGAGATCGACGGTGAGCGGGCCGCCAGGAGTGCTCGGCAGGTGCAGCGCTCCGACCCGGCCGATGACGACCCCCCGCTCGGCGACATCGGCGTTGGTGAAGATGCCGCCCGACGACGGCAGGTGCATCCGCACGGTGTACGGGCCGTTGAACGGGTTGATGCCGACGTAGCTGGCGCCGACGTAGGTGATCCCGATCACGGTGATCAGCGCGAAGACCGCGAGCTGGACCTTCGTGAGACGGCGGATCACGGTGTTCCTCCCATGAGCAGTCGGGCCAGTTGCGACTGACCGGCCGGGATGGAGGAGCCGCGCCCGCTGAGGTGGCTGGTCGGGCTGGTCACCGACCCCGCCTTGGGGCACTGCTCGGCGCCGCCCGACAGCAGGGAGATCAGCTGCGCCTCTGCCGGGCCGAAGACGGCGGCGAGCTGCGCGGGCGTCTGCCCGGCGAAGAACGCGCACAGCACCGGTGAGAGGTCGATGTTGATGGCGGCGTTGACATAGTCGCCCGGAGCCGCCACCCCGACGTCGCGGGGGAACGGGAAGGTGATGAGGACCTCGAGCGACCGCGGCAGGTTCGCACCCGCAGCCGCCAGGTGATGCAACACCGGCTTGAGATCGTGGAGCTCGGCGATCGTCTGCGAGGCCGAGGCCTTGATGACCTTGCCGGCGATCCTGCCGAAGCGGGACAGATGAGTGAGCAACGCGGTGAACTGGGCGCGTTCGTCGGCGAGCACCTTCAGGCCCGGACCGAGCTCGTTCAGCGCCGTCGCGATCGTCGTGTTCTGAGCGGCGAGCGCGCCGCTGAGCCGGTCGAGGCCGTCGATCGCGCGCACGATCTCGTGCTTCTGCGCCGCGAGCCCGCCGATGAACGTCGTCAGCTGCGCCAGCGCGCCCCGGATGTCGGCCTCTCGACCCGACAGCGCCTTCGAGACCTCGAGGTTGATGGTTTGCAGGTCACCCAGGTCGCCGCCGTTGAGGACCTGGGACAGCAGCCCGAACACCTCCTCGACGCTCGGCAGCTCGCTGGCGGAGGAGATCGTGGCGCCATTGGTGAGGCGGCCGACCGGCGCCACGTTGGTCGGCGGGGAGATCGCGACGAACTTCTCACCGAGCAGCGTGGTCTGCTCGAGCGTCGCGACGGCGTTCGCCGGGAGGACGACGGACTGCTTGACCCGCATGGTGACCCGGGCCTTCAACGTCGACGGGTCGAGCTTGATGCCACTGACGTCGCCGACCGCGACATCGTTCACGCGGACCGCCGCCTGCGGCGTCAGATCCTGCACGTCCTTGAACTCCGCCGAGACGGTGTAGGTCTTGCCGGTCGCGGCGCCACCGGGCAGCGGCAGCGAGTACGCGCCATGGAACCCGCAACCGGTCAGCGCGACGAGGCCGGCAACGGCGGCGACAACGGCGCGCCCGACCCGGCTCACGACAACCCCTCCAACAGCTGGGCCAGCGTTGCGGGGCGGTGATGCAGGGTGCTCGATCCCACGACCGGCTTGGTCGCGCTGCAGCCGACCGCGTCACCGATGACCGTGTCGAGGCCGAGCGTCCCGAGCAGCTGGCAGAGAGCACCTGACGGGCCGGTCTTGAGCAGCGGCTCGCTGAGCGCGGTGTTGGTGTCGAGGGTCTGCGTCGACGGGTCGTAGGCCAGGCTGAGGTTGGACAACGCGAGCGGAGCCAGGTCGGTGACCTGGGTGAGCGCCGTCTTCTCTTTCGTCAGCACGTCGGTGACCTTCGCCAGCCCGTGAATGTCCGTCTTAAGGCTGGCGCGGTTCTCGGCGACGAAGCTCTGCACCGCCGTGAGCGCGGACGCGAGGTTCGCGAGTGCGGCCCCGAGGTCCTTTCGCTCGCCGGCGAGCTGGCCGCCGACCTTCGCGAGGTTGCGGTTCAACGCGACGACGCCGCCGTTGTCCCTGGCGAGCATCGTCGTGAACTTCTGCAGGCTGTTCACGGTGCCGAACAGGTCGCCGCGACTTCCGGCGAGCGTCGAGATCGCCGTGGAGAACGCGCGGAACGCCTGGTTGAAGACCTTGCCGTTGCCCTTGAGGTTCTTCGCGCTGATCGCGACCAGTCGGGACAGGGCGCCGTTCTTGTTGGCACCGTTCGGGCCCAACGCCGCGTTGAGCTGGTTGATGTTTCCGAAGATCTCGTCGAGCTCCAGCGGCACCGCGGTTTGCGCGGCGCACTGCGGACTGTTCGTGCCGCTCGGCGCACACCCCAGCACGGCGTTGTTCGGCAACGTCGGTCCGCTGACGTAGCCCGGGCTCAGCTGGACGTAGCGGTCGCTGACGATCGAGGGCGTGATGACGACGGCGGTCGCGTGCAGCGGTACGCGGTTGTCGCCGTCGTAGGACATGACGACCTTCACCTCGGTGCCCACCGGCTTGATGCTGTCGATGTGGCCGACCTTGACGCCCATGATCCGTACGTCGTTGCCGGTGTAGAGACCGACGGTCTTCGTGAAGTACGCCGTCAGGTGATAGGTCTTGCCGCCGCCCGTGGTCACGGACACCGCGACGATGACGATCACGAGAACCACGGCAGCCGCGAGGGCGACGACGCCCGCGCCGAACCGGCGGACGAGGTCCGAGAACAACTCACCGAGGCGTCGCATCACTGGTTCCCGGTGTTGCCCAGACCGACCTTGCCGGCCGAGTCGGTCAGATTGGTCAGGCTGCTTTCGAACCACCGGCCGGTGCCGAGGGTGTCGGTGAAGTCGCGGACAAACGGGGCCGCGAGGTGCAGCGTCTGGTCCAGTCCCCGCTGGTTGGCACGCAGGATCGCGAGAGTCTTTTCGAGCTGCTTGAGCGCCGGGCCGATCAGCTTGCGGTTGTCCGCCACCAGGCCCGTGAGCTGTTCGGCGAGCTGCGCCGTGCTGACCAGGAGCTGGTGGATGACGGCGCGTTGCTGGCTGATCGTCTGCAAGATGAGAGAGGAGTCGTCGATCAGCTTCTGGATCTCGGCGTCGTGGGTCGCGATCGTCGTCGTGACGGCATTGGCGTGACCGAGCAGCGACGTCAGCTGGTTGTTGCGGGACGCGATTGCCTGCGAGACCTTCTCCAGACCGACGAGGGAGGCGTGCACCTCGCCGGGCGTGTTCTTGAACGTGTCCGCGAGGACGTTGAACGACTTCGCAAGCTGTTTGACGTCGATCGCCCCGGCTCGGCGGCCGAGACCGATGAACGCCTCGGTGATCGACGTGGGCGTCGTCGTGCGGTCGACCCGGATCGTGTCGCCGGCAAGGGAACCGGTCGGCGTCGGATTGATCGCGACGTACACCTGTCCGAGCAGTGTCTCGATCTTGAGGTTCGCGGTCGTGTCGGCACCGATGTGCGGCCCACCGCTGACCCGCATGCCGACCTTCACGAGATTGCCCGTGCCCGGGACGTACTCGAGCTTCACCGAGGTCACCTTGCCGACGAGCACACCGTTCACCCGGACGGTCGCACCCTTCTGCAGGTTCGCCGCGTCGGTGAACTCGGCGTAGACCGTGTGGCCGGAGTTGATGAACGGCAGGCTGCCGATGTCGAACGCCAGCACCAGCGCGATGAGGATCGCCACGACGCCCGCGATGCCGATCGGCAGCGGGTTGCGCTCTCTGAACGGCCGCATCAGTGCGCCGCCGGGCAGGACGGGGACTGCGAATCTGACGGCTGCAGCTCCGGTGGCAGGCCGGTCAGGTCAAGCGAGCAGGCCCAGAAGTTGAAGTAGCCGCCGTAGCTGCCGGTGCGGATGATGCGGGTCAGCTTGGCGGGCTCGCGCTGCAGGAAGGCAGCGAGGGCGTTCATCCTCTTGTTGACCGGGTCCTTGGTGTCGTTCAGCACCCGCGCCAGCCGCTCGAGGTTGCGCAGGTCGGCGGGCAGCACGGGCCGGATCCCGGCGAACAGCTTTGCGCTGCTGGATGCGAGCAGGTTGATGTTGCCGAGCGATGCGGCGATCGCGTTGCGGTCGCCTGCAAGACCGGTCACGAGCCGCTGCAGCTGGCTGATCGTGTCGCCAAGACCCTTGTCGCGTTGCGCGACCGTGCCCAGCACGCTGTCCAGGTTGTCGATGATCTGGCTGATCGCGGCGTCGCGCTGGCCGACCGTGTTGGTCAACGAGGCGGTCTGCGTCAACAGCTCCTGAACGGTGCCGCCTTCGCCCTGCAACGTCTTGATGATCTCGAGCGCGAACTTGTTGACGTCCGCCGGGGTCAACGCGCGGAACAGCGGCCGGAAGCCGTTGAACAGCGCGGTCAGGTCGACGGCCGGGCGCGTGTCGGTGAGTGGGATCACCGCGCCCGACGTGGGAAGACTGGCGCCGCCCGCGCGAGGCACGAGGTTGAGGTAGCGCTGGCCGACCAGGTTGAGGTAGTTCACCTCGACCAATGTTGTGGTCCGCATCGGGACGTTGGTGTCGACCGCGAAGGAGACCTGGGCGAAGCTCTTGCCGTCCACGGACTCGGACTTGATCGACTTCACCGTGCCGACGCGCACGCCCGCCATCCGGACGTCGTTGCCGGTGATCAGGTCGGTGACGTCCGAGAAGTTCGCCTTGTAAGTGTGCGTCGCGCCGAAGGTGCGGTTGCTGATCACGACACCGAGGATTGCGGCGGCGATGATCGTGACGACCGCGAAGATGACGAGCTTGATCGCTGCCCCGAGCGTTTGGCCCCTCACGGAACCACGACCATTCCGCGCAGGAGCGGACCGAGAAGGAGGTCGCTCAGGCCGTCAGAGGTCGGTGGCTGACCGGTGACCTCCGCGACCAGCATGCGGATCTGAGCCTGCTCCGCGAGCGAGCCCACCCCGGTCGATCCGAACGGCGACGACGCGGAGGAGTCGGGTGTCGCGGCGCTCGATCCCGAGTAGCCGCCTGCCGCGTAGTTGCCGCCGGGAGCGAACGGGTACTTCGAGTTCTCCGGATGCAGGGCCTTGCCGGCGTAGGGCAGCCCGTAGCAGTTGGCGGGAAGCTTGGCGCGGGTGAACTCACGCAGCCGCGGGTGGTCCTTCTCGGTGTACTCGCCACGGCTGTTCACCGGGATCAGGTCGATGTGCAGCTCGCCGGCGGCGAAGGCGTGCTCGAGTCTCGTCCGGTCGAAGATCGACAGGCCGTTCGGCAGGCACTCGAGCACGATCGAGTACTTCGCGACGACGCCGAGCGGGCCCTCGCTGTACTTCGCGAGGTCGATGAGGCCCTTGCCGTTCTTCTTGAAGAAGCTCGCCGCCGTGTCGGCGAAGCCGGCCGTCCCGGCAAGGAACTTCGCATACGGGTCAGCCTTCACCGTGAACGTCTTCGCGGTCACGGAGAAGTGCTTCAGCGTTGCGAGGAGGTCGGGTGCCGCGTCCGCGTAGTTGCTCGCGAGGTCAGCCAGCCCGGAGATGTCGTGCTGGATGTTGGGCATGTCCTTGTTGAGCTGGCTGAAGTACTGGTTGATCAGGGTGAAGCTCTTGCCGAGCGTCTTGCCACGACCCTGCAATGCCATGGCGGTGTTGGACAGCGCGACGGACAGCGCGGCGGGGTTCGCGGCGCGAAGCACCGGGACCAGCTGGCTGAACACCTGCTGCAGCTCGACCGCGACTGTCGAGCGGTCCTGGTGGATCACGTCCCCCGCGTGCAGAGAACCCGTCGCGGGCGTGGGCTGCCCACCCGAGGACGAAGGGGGCGGCACGAGGTCGACGTACTTCTCACCGAACAGCGTCTTCGGCAGGATCCGTGCCACGACGTTGTTGGGGATCTGCTTGATGAGCGACTTCGACAGCTGCATGGTGAGGGTCGCTTCCTCACCGTTGCTGTGCACCGCGCTGACGCGACCCACCAGCACGCCCTGGTACTTCACGTCAGCGGGGATGATCAGCTGGTTGCCGATCCGCGACGCGTCGAGCATCACCTCGTCGGTCGACTGCCACGGCAGCTTCTTGTCGTAGATGACGACGGTCAGCCCGAGCAGGAGGACGACGACACCGAGGAACGCCAGCCCTTGCAGGCGGCGATATGCCCGGTGACGTCGTTCGCTGCGTGCCATGTCGCTAGCCCGCGATCCTGACCGTGGTGTTGGCGCCCCAGATCGCGAGGCTCAGGAACAGGTCGATGACGTTGATGGCGACGATTGACGTCCGGACCGCGCGACCAACCGCCACGCCGACACCGGCCGGACCACCGCTTGCGTAGTAGCCGTAGTAGCAGTGGATCAGCATGACGACGATCGCGAAGATGATGATCTTCACGAATGAATAGAAGACGTCGGTCGGCACCAGGAACGTATGGAAGTAATGGTCGTAAGTGCCGCCCGACTGGTGGAAGAACAGCGTGACGATCAGCCGGGTGGAGAAGTACGACGCCACCAGGCCCACGACGTAGAGCGGGATGACCGCGATCAAGCCCGCGATCAAGCGGGTGGTGACGAGGTATGGGATCGACGGGATGCCCATGACCTCGAGCGCGTCGATCTCCTCGCTGATCCGCATCGCACCCAGCTGCGCCGTGAAGCCCGCGCCGACCGTTGCGGTCAGCGCGAGGCCCGCGACGATCGGCGAGATCTCGCGGGTGTTGAAGTACGCCGAGACGAATCCGGCGAAGGCGGAGATCCCGATCTGCTGCAAGCCCTGGTAGCCCTCGAGGCCCACCTCGGTCCCGGTGAAGAAGGTGAGGAAGGCGACGACGCCGACCGCCCCGCCGATCATCGCTAGCGCACCGGAGCCGAGGCTGACCTCGGCGATGAGCCGGATGACCTCTTTCCAATACGCGACGACGGTGCGCGGGAGCCAGCTGATTGCACGGCCGTAGAACGACATTTGCTCGCCGGCGTCCTCGAGCCCGCCGAGCACCAGGTCGACCGGGCGCGTGAAGATGCGGGTGACGGCCCGGACCGGACGGGGCAGCGAAAGCGGGGCGTTGGCCACGGGTCAGCCGAACTTCGGCGGGACGAGGGTGAAGTAGACCTGCGTGATCACGAAGTTGATCACGAACAGCAACATGAACGAGATGATCACGGACTGGTTGACCGCGTCACCCACGCCTTTCGGACCGCCCTTCGGGTTCAGGCCCTTGTACGACGCGACGAGTGCCGCCATCGCGCCGAACAACAGTGCTTTGACCTCGCCCACATAGAGGTCAGGGAGCTGCGCCAACGCGGTGAAGGACTGGATGTATGCGCCGGGTGTGCCGTGCTGCAGCATCACGTTGAAGATGTAGCCGCCGATCACGCCGACGACCGAGACCAGGCCGTTGAGCAGGACGGCGACGATCATGCTCGCGGCGACGCGGGGGACGACGAGCCGCTCGATCGGGGAGATGCCGAGCACCTCCATGGCGTCGATCTCGTCGCGGATCTTGCGGCTGCCCAGGTCCGCGCAGATCGCTGACCCGCCGGCGCCGGAGATCAGCAGCGCGCAGACGATCGGCGCGGCTTCACGCAGGATCGCGAGAACCGACGCCGACCCGGTGAACGACTGCGCGCCGACCTGCCGGGCGAGGTTTCCGATCTGCAGCGCGATGACCGCGCCGAACGGGATCGACACGAGTGCGGTCGGCAGGATCGTGACGCTCGCGATGAACCAGGCCTGCTCGAGCATCTCCCGCCACTGGAAGCGGAGATGGCGAATCGAGCGCCCGAACGCCACGAAGGTGTCCAGGCACATCGCGAAAAAGCTGCCGCTGGATCGAAACGGTGCAGCGACGCCGACGGAACTCACGAGGAGCGTCTCCGCCCGGTGCCCCCGGTCGACGTTGAACGCGTGCCGGCGGCACGTCGCACGGTCTTCTTGGCCGGCGCGTCCGTTGCCGCCTGACTCGCCGTGGCCTTCTTGCCCGTCGTCGCGGCGCGCTTGCGCGGCGCCGCCTCGGCGGTCGCGCTGGGTGCCGGCCGGCGGGCGGGCGTCGTCCGCAGCGCCCGCACCCCGTCGCCCTCGGCGGACACCCGCTCGCGTTGGGCCGGGCGGCCGCCGGACCGGGGGGCGTATCCCACGCCGTCGAACGATCCGGCCGGCGGGGTGATGTCGTGCTCGCGCAGCCACTCGCCGGGAGGCCGTTGGGTGGGACGCATGCGGCCGTCGGTCGGCAGGATCTGCGGGGGGATCGGCGGCAGCGGCGGAATCTCCTCGCCCTCTTCCTTCTCGGCCTCGAGCTCAGCGGCGTCCTTCTCCTCCGCCATGCCGATCGGACCCTGCCGCCGCGCGTTGAGGAACTGCCGCACGACCGGTTCCTGGCTCGACAGCAGCATCTCGCGCGGACCGAACATCGCGAGGTGGCGCCGGTAGAGCAGCCCGATGTTGTCCGGGACGGTTCGCGCGGTGTTCACGTCGTGGGTGACGATCAGCATCGTCGCCTGGATCTGCTGGTTGAGGTCGACGATCAGCTGGTTGAGGTACGCCGTGCGCACCGGGTCCAGACCGGAGTCCGGCTCGTCGAACAGCAGGATCTCAGGGTTCAGCACCAGCGCGCGGGCCAGGCCGGCACGCTTGCGCATGCCACCGGAGATCTCGCCGGGAAGCTTCTCCTCGGCGCCGAGCAGACCGGTGAGCTCGAGCTTCTCCATGACGATCCCGCGGATCTCGGTCTCGCCCTTCTTGGTGTGCTCGCGCAGCGGGAAGGCGACGTTGTCGTAGATCGACATCGAGCCGAACAGCGCGCCGTCCTGGAACAGCACGCCGAACATCTTGCGCACCTCGTAGAGATGCCGCTCGGAGACGTTCGGAACGTCGTGGCCCTCGATGTAGACGTGTCCGCGGTCCGGACGCAGCAGCCCGATCAGGTGTTTGAGGAACACCGACTTGCCGGTGCCAGAAGGCCCGAGCAGGACCGAGATCTCGCCCTTCGGGAGCGTGAGGGTGACGTCCTCCCAGATGACCTGGCGACCGAACGACTTCGTCAGACCTTCGACCTTGACCTCAACGCCCACGCAGCCCCTGCCTTCCTCCTCCGGCGCACCGGCCGCCGCATGTGAGGCGGGTCACATCGCGTGACATTACTGCCAGATTGCCCAGATCTGCCACCTCCCCCGCCGTACGACGACGCCGCCGCATGGGTGCAGACCGCGCACGAAAAAGCCTCGGGACGGACCCGGACAGGGCCCGTCCCGAGGACGGAAGAGCGGTCGTTACTTGACGGTCACCGTGGCGCCGGCCTCCTCGAGGGAAGCCTTGGCCTTGTCCGCCGTCTCCTTGTTGGCCTTCTCGAGGACCGTCTTGGGAGCGCCGTCGACGAGGTCCTTGGCCTCCTTCAGGCCCAGGCTGGTCAGCTCACGCACGACCTTGATGACCTGGATCTTCTTGTCGCCGGCCGCGTCGAGGATGACGTCGAACTCGTCCTGCTCCGCAGCGGCCTCGCCACCACCGGCAGCGCCACCACCGGCAGCGGGAGCCGCCGCAACGGCGACGGGGGCCGCCGCGGAGACACCGAAGGTCTCCTCGAACTGCTTCACGAGCTCGGAGATCTCGATGAGGCTCTTCTCCTTGAGCGCCTCGATGATCTCGTCGTTGGTCAGGGTCGCCATTGCCTATCTCCTTGGTGTCAGCTGTCGGTCGACGCGTCAGCGACGCCGTCGGTGGGAGCGGTATCAGTGGACTCGGCCGCGGGGGCCTCGTCAGTGGTCTCGTCAGTGGTCTCGTCAGTGGTCTCGTCAGTGGTCTCGTCAGTGGTCTCGTCAGTGGACTCGGCCGCGGGGGCCTCGTCAGTGGTCTCGGCTACGGGAGCCTCATCGGTTGCTTCAGCCGCGGGGGCGGTCTGCTCGACGGGTGAGTCGGCCTCGGCCGCGGGGGCCTCGTGAGTTGCCTCGGCCGGAGCTGCCTCCTCCGCCGCGGCGGGGGTCGGCTCGGTCGCGCTGGCACCATCGCCGCCGGCCCAGCTCGGGTCGGCAGCCGCCTTTGCCGCGAGTGCGCCGAGGACCTGGGCGAGCTGGCGGACGGGGGCCATGAGGACGCTGGCCAGCTGCGTCGCCGGAGCGACGAAGCCGCCGGCGAGCTTGGCGAGGAGAACCTCACGCGACTCGAGGTCAGCCAGCTTGCGGATGTCGTCGGCCGACAGCGGGGCACCGTCGAGGACGCCGCCCTTGATGACGAGCAGCGGGTGCTCGCGGGTGAAGGCGCGGAGACCCTTCGCCACGGTGACCGGGTCGCCGGAAACGAACGCAATCGCGGACGGCCCCTCGAGCATCGGCTCGAGCATGTCGAGACCTGCCTCGCGGGCGGCGATCTTCGACAAGGTGTTCTTGACGACGTTGTAGGTCGCGTTGCCCGCGAGCGAGCGGCGCAGCTCCTTGAGCTCGGCGACCGTGAGCCCGCGGTACTCGGTGAGCACCGCAGCGCTGGAGTCCCGGAACGCCGAGGTGAGCTCGGCGACCGCGCTGGCCTTGTCCGGCCTGGCCATGGGCTTCCTCTCGGTGGTACGTCGGTCCTGAAGAACCAAAAACACCCCGGCGCCAGGCGCGCGGGGCGTGGACGAGCGTGAGCTCGACGACGTACCACTCACCTGCGCAGGACGCCCGCTGTCGCGGGACCTTCGGTCACCCCTCGCGGAGTGACATCCGGCGGTCTTCGGCAGCAATCAGGCTACTGATCGTCAGATCAAAAGCAAAAACCCGCTAAGACCAGGGGTAAGGGCTCCGCTCGCGGCGCCTTTCGGTGGCCCGCTGCGTTGGATTTGTGCCACCGACGTGCCACATCGGCCCCGAACGGCGCGTCAGCGACACAAACCGACGCGGATTTGTGCTGCAGCCTGCCAAAACCGCCGGATCTGGCTGGCTAGAGAACAAATTCAAGGGATCAACCGCAAGCAGGGAGCGAAAGCCGGGGAAAGCGCAAGCCGTCCCCTGGTTGTTGCGGGTTTGGCTTTTGACCGACCCGAACTACTCGGCCGCGGTCTCCTCGGCGTCAGCCGCGGGAGCCTCGGCCTCTACCGGCGCCTCCTCGACCTCGGCTGCCGGCTCATCGACGGGGGCAGGGGCTGCGGCGGCAGGCGCCGCTGGCGCGTCACCCTCGTCGCCGGCCTTGGTCTTGGCGGGGTCGACCAGGATCCCCGGGCCCATCGTCGTCGACATCGCGATCTTCTTGATGTAGCGACCCTTGGCGGTCGACGGCTTCGCGCGGGTCACCTCGTCGAGGGCGCTCATGTAGTTGTCGAGGAGCTGCTCCTCGGTGAACGTCGTCTTGCCGATCACGAAGTGCAGGTTGGCCTGACGGTCCACCCTGAACTCGATCTTGCCGCCCTTGATGTCCTCGACGGCCTTGCCGACGTCCATCGTCACGGTGCCGGTCTTGGGGTTCGGCATCAGTCCTCGGGGACCGAGCACGCGGCCGAGCCGGCCGACCTTGCCCATGAGGTCGGGTGTCGCAACCGCTGCATCGAAGTCGAGCATGCCGCCCTCGACCTGTGCGATCAGCTCGTCGCCGCCCACGATGTCGGCGCCTGCCGCGCGAGCCTCTTCTGCCTTCTCGCCGGTGGCGAACACCGCGACGCGAGCCGTCTTGCCCGTGCCGTGCGGCAGGGAGACCGTGCCACGCACCATCTGGTCGGCCTTGCGGGGGTCGACGCCGAGTCGCATCGCGACCTCGACCGTCGCGTCGAAACGCTTGGTGGTCGACGTCTGCTTCGCGAGGCGGACCGCCTCGATCGGCGAGTACAGCCGCTCGCGGTCGATGAGCTTCGCCGCTGCTTCGTAGGACTTGCTGCGTGCCATCTTGATGTCTCCTTAGGTGGTGCGTGCGGGACCGGGTGGCCCCTCCCACGACATGAGTTGGGCGGGTGGTGCGGGCAGAGAAAGTGTTGCGGTCGTCCTAGTCGGTGACGGTGATCCCCATCGAGCGAGCCGTGCCGGCGATGATCTTGGCGGCGGCCTCGATGTCGTTGGCATTGAGGTCGGCCATCTTCGTCTGCGCGATCTCACGCACCTGGGCGCCCGTGATCGTCGCCACCTTGGTCTTGTGCGGCTCGCCCGAGCCCTTCTCGACGCCGGCGGCCTTGAGAATCATGCGCGCTGCCGGCGGCGTCTTGGTGATGAACGTGAAGCTGCGGTCCTCGTAGACCGTGATCTCCACCGGGACCACGTTGCCGCGCTGCGACTCGGTCTCCGCGTTGTACTGCTTGCAGAAGTCCATGATGTTGACGCCGTGCTGACCGAGCGCGGGACCAACCGGGGGTGCGGGAGTCGCGGCCCCAGCCTGGATCTGCAGTTTGATCAGACCGGCGATCTTCTTCTTGGCAGGCATTTATACGTTCCCTAATCCGTCAGATCTTGCTGACCTGGCTGAACGACAGCTCGACCGGTGTCTCCCGGCCGAAGATGGACACGAGCACCTTCAGCCGCTGGGCCTCGGCGTTGATCTCATTGATGGTGGCCGGGAGTGTGGCGAAAGGCCCGTCCATGACGGTGACCGATTCGCCGACCGAGAAGTCGACGACGCGGATCGTCTCCGCCTTCTTCGGCTCGGCGGGCTTCGGCGCGAGGAACTTCACCACGTCGGCGGTCGACAGTGGCGTCGGGTGCGTCGTCCCGACGAAGCCCGTCACGCTCGGTGTGTTCTTGACGACCGACCACGACTCGTCGGTGAGATCCATCCGGACGAGCACGTAGCCCGGGAAGACCTTCGACTCGACGGTCTGCCGCTTGCCCTGCTTGATGATCGTCTCGGGCTGGGTCGGGATCTGGATGTCGTAGATGTAGTCCTCCATGTTGAGGGAGGCGATCCGCGACTCGAGGTTGGACTTCACGCGGTTCTCATAGCCGGCGTAGGTATGGACGACGTACCAGTCGCCGGGAAGCGTGAGCAGCTTCGTGCGGAAGGCCTCGACCTCGTCGACCTCCGCAGCGCCCTCCTCGGCGGGGTCGAGGGGCGTCGCAGACGCTTCGGCGGCGGCGAGGTCGATGGTCGCGTCCTCCTCCGACGGGGTCTCGTCGGCTGCCGCAGCCTCGACCTGCACGTCGGTGGGCTCGGTCCGACCCTCGGCCGGCTCCGCCGCGCCAGGCTCGGCCGGGACGTCGGAAAACGTCTCCGGCACCACAGAATCCGGCTCAGCCGGAGTGGGCTCGGCTGCGTCGCTGAGCGGCTCGGCGGGCTCGCCGAGGTTGTCGGGCACGTACTCGGTCACGGTCGGTGGGTGTCCTCAGAAGGTCTGTGTGGCGGATGGGGGCCGGCGAACGCGAGCGTCAGCCGAAGACGTGGAAGACGAACTTGGTGAAGCCGAAGTCGAGCACACCGACGAAGGCGACCATTGCGGTCACGAACACGACCGAGACGATCGTGTACGTCACGAGCTCGTTGCGGGTGGGCCAGAGCACCTTGCGCAGCTCGGCGACGACCTGGCGGTTGTAGGTGGCGATCCGCTCGGGGTAGCCGGGCTTGCCGCGACCACGCCCGGAACCTCCCGGCTGCGCCGCTGACGCGCTCTCGCGGGTCTGCGTCACCGTGTCGTCACCTCCCTGTTCATCAGCGCGCCAAGCGCCTGTACTTCGGCGCGAAGCGCGACGTTGTCGCGCGCGGTCCAGGTCATCCGCAGGGCAGGAGGGACTCGAACCCCCAACCACCGGTTTTGGAGACCGGGACTCTGGCCAATTGAGCTACTGCCCTGTATTCGTTGTTGCCGAACGACGCAGTCTACGTCTGGTGCGCGCGAGCGGTCGAACCGCCGGCCGGAGCCGGTAACCGGATGGAATCCCGCGCTCCGGGTAGGCGACGATATAGCCATGGCCCTCCCCCGAGTCTCCGCCCGCGTGGGCGGCATTGCCGAGTCCGCGACCCTCGCCGTCGACGCCAAGGCGAAGGCGCTGAAGGCGGCTGGGCGCGATGTGATCGGGTTCGGGGCGGGCGAGCCTGACTTCCCCACGCCCGAGACCATCGTCGCGGCGGCGGTGACGGCCTGCTACGACCCCGTGATGCATCACTACACGCCGACCCCGGGCCTCCCGGCGCTGCGTCAGGCGATCGCGGCCAAGACCGAGCGTGACTCGGGCCTTCACGTCGAGCCTGCGCAGGTCCTGGTCACGAACGGCGGGAAGCAGGCCGTCTACGAGGCGTTCGCGACGCTGCTCGACCCGGGCGACGAGGTGCTGCTGCCCGCGCCCTACTGGACCACCTATCCGGAGGCGATCCGGCTCGCCGGAGGCGTGCCCGTCGTTGTCTCCACGACGACCGCGAGCGGCTACCTGGCGACCGTCGAGCAGCTCGAGGCGGCGCGTACGCCGAAGACGAAGGTCCTGCTCTTCTGCTCACCGTCGAACCCGACCGGCGCGGTGTATCCGCCCGGGGCGGTCGAGGCGATCGGACGCTGGGCGCTCGAACGCGACCTCTGGGTGGTCACCGACGAGATCTACGAGCACCTGCTCTACGACGGGGCCGAGGCGGCGTCGATGCCGGTGGTCGTCCCCGAGCTCGCCGACCGAACCGTGATCCTGAACGGGGTGGCGAAGACCTACGCGATGACCGGCTGGCGGGTGGGTTGGCTGATCGGCCCGACCGACGTCGTGAGCGCCGCGGCGAACCTGCAGTCACACGCAACCTCCAACGTCTCCAACGTGGCGCAGGCGGCAGCGCTGGCCGCTGTGAGCGGTGACCTGTCGGCCGTCGCGACCATGCGGGCGGCCTTCGACGTACGGCGGCAGACGATGGTGCGGATGCTGCGCGAGATTCCCGGCGTGGAGTGCCCCACGCCGCAAGGCGCGTTCTACTGCTTTCCCTCGGTCCAGGCGCTGTTGGGCAAGCCGCTACGCGGCCGCACGCCGCAGACGTCTGCCGAGCTCGCCGAGATCGTGCTGGAGGAGGCCGAAGTAGCGGTCGTCCCCGGGGAGGCGTTCGACGCGCCCGGCTGCTTTCGGCTGTCCTACGCGCTGGGTGACGACGACCTCGCCGAAGGCGTCGGGCGTCTGCAGAAGCTGCTCAGCGAGATTCAGCTGTAGCAGCCGGCGCACCTGCGGCGGCCGCCTCGACCGCGGCGGACAGCCACTGCGCGACGTAGTCGCCGATGCCGCTGTCCAGCGCGCGAGCGAGCTCCTCGTCGACCACCACACGAGCCAGCGGGCGCAGGTCGGAAACGAGCTGCGTGATCCGCTCCATCTCGGCATCGTTCGGCACCCAGCCCGGCTCGTGGTCGCCGATGATCGTGGGCGCCACAGCCTGGACGAACAGCGTCGCGACGGTCTGCACCCGCAGCCGCAGCTGTGCCCCGAGATCGAGCACCTCGAGCAGTGGCATCCCCATGGCGACCAGCTCGGCACCGGCTCTCAGCAACCGGGGCGAGCGGGCGCGGAACAGCTCGTCGCCCTCCCGTTCGAGCACGCCCATCCGCACGGCACGCTCCACCGCCTCGGGGTCGAGCACGCCGAACATGGCAACCAGGTCGTCCATGCTCAGCAGCTCGGGGATCTCACCGGACGCCGGCGCCAGGAGGGCGGCCTCGAGCCCGAGCGTCTGCCCGAGGTCGTGGCCGGCCTCCCAGGTGGCGATGAAATCGGCGATGTGGGCGGAGGTGTAGCCGCGCTCGAGCAGCCGGCCGATCAGCCGGAGCCGGGCCAGGTGGCCGTCGTCGTACCAGCCGGTCCGCCCGCGCAGCGTCGGCGCCGGCAGGAGCCCACGCTCCTGGTAGGCGCGCACGTTGCGCACGGTCATGCCGGCGGCACGCGCCAGGTCATCGATGCGGTACTCCACAGTGATGCAGAACACTACCATCTACCCTTGCGCCATTGGTCGATGTGACGTTGAATGGTGGCCATGAGCACAGCAACCCTCGCGACCTCGACCGGCCTGCCCGACCGCGCGCGCAGCGTCCCTGAGCGCGAGCGCACTGCCGCCCGGCTGCTCAAGTCAGCCGCCAAGGTCTCCTTCGACCCGCAGACCGAGGTCGACTGGGAGGCACCGCAGCCGCCCGAGGTGCTGTACGCGCCGGAGCGCTGCTCCAGCCTTCACGGCACCGCGCTGTGGGAGGCGATGAGCGCCGAGCAGCGCGCCACGCTCACCAAGCACGAGGTGGCGAGCATCGCCAGCGTCGGCATCTGGTTCGAGGAGATCCTGATGCAGATGCTGCTGCGGTACGCCTACGACCGCGACCTGCGGCGCAAGGACGTCCAGTGGGCGCTGACCGAGATCGCCGACGAATGCCGGCACTCGATCATGTTTGCCTCGATGATCAGCGCCCTCGAGGTGCCGAACTACGGTGTCGGACGTACCGCCCACGAGCTGGGCCGCATCTTCAAGTCGATCTCCAACAACGTCCTCACCTTCGCGGGAACGATGTACGTCGAGGAGATCCTCGACGCGTTGCAGCGCGAGGCGATGGACGACGAGTCGATCCAGCCGCTGGTCCGGGAGGTGAGCCGGATCCACGTGGTCGAAGAGGCGCGCCACATCAGCTACGCACGTGAGGAGACGCTGCGCGCGCAGGCCAAGAGCGGCATCATCCGCCGCACCTACAACCGGATCATGATCGGGCTGATCGTCCACCAGGCGACGAAGTCGCTGATCCACCCGCAGGTGTACGCCGACGCCGGGCTCGACCCGAAGGCGGCTCGCGCCGCTGCGGACGCCAACCCCCACTGGCAAGCGACCAAGCAGCGAGCGGCGTCGAAGGTGCTCGCCTTCTTCGGCGAATGCGGCCTCGTCGGACCTGAGAACCGTTGGTTGTTACGCCGCGCGGGAGTGATTGGGTAGCAGCGAAGCGAGCCGACCAGTCGGCGACTGGGCCGTCCACTGGACTAAACGCGAAGCGAGCCGACCAGTCGGCGGCTGGGCCGTCGCGCTTCGCGCGAGACCCTGATGCCGCCTCCTCGGCCGGCCTCGCTCCGCTCAGCCCGCGAGGCGTTGGTGCGGGACGGTTCGGCGGTCTGCCTCGGCGATCATGGCTTGGGCGGCGGCGTGGCCGGCCTCGAGCAGGCGAGGGGTCTGCGAGAAGTCTCGTAGGTCGCGACGGTCGATCGGAAGCGCCGGCAACCGCACGATCTGCTGGTCCGGTCGGTGCACGGGTTCGCGATGCGCCAGATGTGCGCGCGAGATCGCGAAGCTTTCCAGCAGCACGTCGAGTGCATTCATCTGGTGCTCGACGCGCGGGAAGCCTGACACGTCGCGGGCGAGGTTCAACACCCACACTCGGCGCGCTCCGAGGTCAAGCGCGCGCTGGACCGGGACGGGGCATGACACGCCCCCGTCGACGTACATCCGTCCGTTGATCTGCACCGGTGGGAACAGACCGGGAAGGCAGGCGCTCGCGCTGAGCACCTGAACCGGATCGCCGCTGTTCCACCAGACCGCCTCGCCCGTGTGCAGGTCGGTCGTCACCACATGGCAGGGGACCGCCGTGTCCGCGAGGTCGCGCTGCGGGATCGCCTCGGCAATGGTCGCGCGCAGCCGGTCCGGTGAGTAGAGGTGGCTGGCGCGTCGCGCCAGCCGGCGGCCGACCGTCAGCCAGCCGTCCGGGAAGACGTCGCCGCGGGACAGCCCGCACCAGATCCGCTCGAGGCCTTCGAGCCGCTCGACGGTCGGCTCCATCGCGAAGTATGCGGCGTTGATCGCGCCGACCGAGGAGCCGACCACGGCGTCCGGAACGATGCCGGCCTCGAGCAGTGCCCGAAGCGCTCCGACCTGCGCTGCCCCGAGCCGACCACCTCCGGACATCACGACGACCTCTCGCGGCGCGGGCGCGCTGGCGCGCCGCGCCCTGCGAAGGAACGTCGTTACCGTCACAAGGTCCGCTATCGGCAGCAAAACCGCGGCCCTGAGAAATCCGCGGAACGAATCCGGACGAGCCAGACCCTTCTACGCCAGCTGGACGACCGCGCGCGCCTTGGACAGAACGGTGGCGTCGAGCGCCTTCGCCTCGAGCACCACGGCCACCTGGCGGTTGTCCAGCTTCTCCTCGACGCGGCCCGAGACGGTCAGCGTGGTCCCTGTGTCGTCGTCGGCAACCGGGACCGGCGCGGAGAACCTCACGCCGTACTCGACGACAGCGCCCGGGTCACCGGCCCAGTCCGTCACGACGCGCCCGGCGTGGGCCATCGTGCACATGCCGTGTGCGATGACGTTGGGCAGGCCGACGGCCTTCGCGGTCCGCTCGTTCCAGTGGATCGGGTTGAAGTCGCCGGATGCGCCGGCGTACATGACCAGCTTTGCGCGAGTGATCTGGAAGCTCTGTGCGGGCAGCTCGGTGCCCACCTCGACGTCGTCGTAGTTGACGCTCGCGCCCATCTCTCAGTCCTTCTCGATCTTGGCCGATATGCCTCAGGGACGTTATCGCAGCCGTGCGATCTCGATCTCGTGGCTGAAGCCGCGGATCGCGCGCGCACCGAGCGCTTCGGTCTCGACTGCTCCGCCCACGCGCTGGACCACTTCGTCGGTCACGAGGATCTCGCCTGCCTGCGCCATCGCGACCAGCCGGGCCGCAAGATTCACGACGGGACCGAAGTAGTCGCCCTGCAAGGTGAGGACCGCTCCGACAGCGACCCCAGCCCGCGCCTGCATGCCTCGGACGCGGGCCGCCTGAAGAAGCGCTTGCGCGACACGAACTGCGGCCGCGGCGTCGTGCGTGACGTACATGACGGCATCACCGATGAACTTCACGACGCGTCCGTCGCCCTGCCGCACGACGTCCTCAGCGACTGTCTCGAAGCCAGTGAGAAGCTGCGAGAGCTCGGCCATCGACAGGCTCTCCGTCATACCCGTAAATCCCGACAGGTCCGCGAACCCGACACCGGCTCGCACGGTGCCGCTGTCGACGAGATCGGCGCTGTCGCTGCGCTCCCAGTGCATCCGGGCGACCTCGAGGTGATGCCTGAAGATCGTGTCCATGGCTTGGCCCAGCCGCGGCACGAAGGTCGCGACGCCTGCAAACGTGCGCGCCGTGACCACCTCGCTGCCCGAGATGCCGAGTGCCAGCTGCGGAACTTGGGTGCGAACCGCCGCCGAAGCCGCGTCAGCAACGCGCGACAGCGAGGAGGCGACGACGCGGCAGACACCCAAAACGCCTTGGATGCCGAGCAGCGCGGCCATCTCGGCGCACACGCGCACGGCTTCGACCTCGTCGGGGCTCGCGACCGGTTCGTCATCCGCGGCGGCCACGTAACCAAGCGCGCGCCAGATCGCGCGGATGTCCGCGATCGAGGTGTTGGTGGCGAGGCTGATGTCGCTGAGCGAGAACTGGTCGCGGCCCGGGACGATCAGCCGGTCACCGGCGAGGGCGAACAACCGCCCGCGCTCATTGGACGCGACCATCTCCTCGACGGTGCAGCCCAGATCGACGAGGTATGCCAGCAGCTCAGCGCGCTGGCCGGCTTCCGGTGAGGCCGGGTCGTAGAGCCCCGCCGCCTCGAACTCCCCCAGATCCACGCGCCAAGTGTGACTGAGGCCTACGACCGCGTGGCTTTGACGGTCTCGACGGCGGCGGAAACAGATTGAGGTGGACGCTCGCCAGGCGGCACCGAGCGCCGCGTGCCTACCGCACGCAAGCGAGGGAGAACGAGGCGAGCGCGCAGCTCAGCGCGTTTCCTTGTGCTCCGTGTGCCGGCGACAGTTGGGGCAGAACTTCTTGAGCTCGAGCCGGTCCGGGTCGTTGCGCCGGTTCTTCTTGGTGATGTAGTTGCGGTGCTTGCAGTCAGCGCACGCCAACGTGATCTTGGGCCGAACGTCGGTGGCAGCCACGGCAGGTACCTCTCAGAAGAACGCGATTTGGGTCAACCAGGGCGCACGCCCGGCCATCGAGGATAGCCGAGCGAGCCGAGGCCGTTCCAAGTTGTGTTCCTACGGGCTTCGCCCAGCCGTCAACCGACTCAATCGGCTCGGGAACGAGAGCAAGCCCTCGCTCCCTCGCCTCAATCGTCTGTAGCGGAGGCCGGACTTGAACCGGCGACACAGCGATTATGAGCCGCTTGCTCTACCAGGCTGAGCTACTCCGCCATGGCCCGCATGGAGTGGGCCGGCGCTCCATCGTGCCACGGCCCGGTTCCCAGCTCGGCCTGGAGTGGTCGGGCCTGAGGAACCCCCAGGTACCGCAAACGGGTGAAACCTCACCTCGACGGCTCACAACCGGGCATGCCCCGCCGATTGGCAGCGCGAGGCGCGTCCCAGCGCATGCCACGGAGGAGCACTGATGTTTGCCCGACTTGTCGCGGCCCATGGTCGGCGAGATGACGGATTCACTCTCATCGAGTTGCTGGTCGTCGTCATCATCATCGGCATCCTCGCGGCCGTCGCGATCCCGGTCCTGCTCGGTCAGCGGGGGAAGAGCTACGACGCGACGGTGCGGTCCGACCTGCGTAACGCCGCCACCGCCGAAGAGGGCTACCTCGCCGGCCACGAGGCCTACTCGGCGCAGAGCCCGGTCGCTGCCGACCTGCAGGGTGAGGGCTTCAAGTACTCGTCCGGATCCGACTACCAGGGCGGCGCCGCCTCGATCACGACGCACCTCGACCTGAACGGTACGTCGTTCTGCCTGAGCTCGACGTCGTCGTCCGGAAACACCTTCGTCTGGGACAGCTCAACGGGTGGGCTGCTGCCGGCCAACGTGCCCTGCAGCTTCTGATCCAGCCGGGCCCTGCATCGAGCCCCCTTACGGAATCGAACCGTAGACCTTCTCCTTACCATGGAGACGCTCTGCCGACTGAGCTAAGGGGGCGGCGCCGACGAGGTTACCCGAGCATTTCCAGGGTGGCCGAGAGCAGGTAGCGGGGTGGGTGGGCGAGTGTTCTTGGAGGCATTGTCGCCGGCGGCGCGCAATGCGCTCTTCGAGGCGACGCGCGAAACGCGCTTCGGCGCGGGCAGCATGTTGTTCCGCCACGGTGATCCGGGCGACACCTTCGCCCTTCTCATCGAGGGCAGGGTCAAGGTGCTGACTCGCGCCGGCAACGGGCGGACCGTCCTTGTCGGCTTACGGGGGCCGGGCGAACTGGTCGGCGAGGTCGCGATCCTCGACCAGCAAGGTCGCGGGGCAGACGTCGTCGCGGTCGATCCGGTGCTTGCAAGGATCGGCACGGCGGATGCCTTTCGTCGCTGTGTCCTCGAGAGCAGCGACGCGATGGTCGCGCTCAGCTCGACGCTTGCCGACCGGCTGCGCGAATCCGACCGCGCCCGGGTTGAAGCTGCCGCGCTCGACGTGAGCCGTCGGGTCGCCGTACGGCTCATCGAGCTGGCGGATCGCTACGGAAAGCCCGGCGAGGACGGGCTTCGGATCGATCTCCCGCTCACCCAGGACGAGCTCGCTGACTGGATCGCCGTCTCGCGGCCGGCGGCGGCACGGGCGCTCGGGGAGCTGCGTGCCGCAGGGCTTGTGACCACGGGCCGGCGAGCCATCTCCGTAACCGACGCGACCGGGCTGCGCGCCTACGCCCATGCCGACGACGAGATGTGACGCAGGTCTCAGCGCGACGTCTCATTTGATACGGAACGCCCCTCGCCGAAGTCCAACACTCGACCACCAGCGGCAGTCAGCCGCACGACGCGCGGAGGGACGACATGCGACACCACCAGACGACAGTCATCGATGCAGACAGGCTCCTGGAGGTGCCAGGGGTGGACACCCTTCCGGCTGGGACGCGGACGCAGATCAACGCGCTGTCGACGAAGATGCACGTGTCAGCGGGCCGAGTCCTCGTCAAGCAGGGCAACCCGGGCCGCCAGACCTTCCTCATCACCGACGGTGTGGCGGCGATCCGGCGCGACGGCGAGACGATCGCGGTGCGCTCCCGCGGTGACCTGGTGGGAGAGGTTGCGGTGCTGAAGCACAGCCCGCGTAGCGCGGACATTGTCGCCGAGACCGACCTGACCGTGCTCGTCATGTCGCCCGCAGAGCTCGCGACGCTGTGCGACGACCAGGCGTTCCGCGTCTGGCTGGACAAGCAGCTCGGCGCGCATGTCCCGGTCGCCTAGCCCTGGCCGGCCTGACTCCTCGGCACTGCGTGGCGGGTGTTGGGTTCGAACCAACGTAGGCTGAGCCGACGGTTTTACAGACCGTTCCCTTTGACCACTCGGGCAACCCGCCTGCGGCACCCGAGGGTGCGCGTCGCACAGGATAGCGGTCGGTTCCCGGAGCGCGAGGAGGTAGCCGAACGTGGCCGATTCATCGTTCGATGTCGTCAGCAAGGTCGAGCACCAGGAGGTCGACAACGCCCTGAACCAGGCGGCCAAGGAAGTCGGCCAGCGGTTCGACTTCAAGGGCACCGGCGCCTCGATCGCATGGAGCGGTGAGGACTCGGTGGTCATCACCGCCAACAGCGACGAGCGCGTGAAGGCGGTCCTCGACGTCTTCAAGGAGCGCTTGGTCAAGCGCGAGGTGTCGCTGAAGGCGCTCGACCACGGTGATCCGGAACCGGCCGCCGGCGGGAACTCACGGCTCGCGGTGAAGATCCGTCAGGGCATCGACTCGGACAAGGCGCGGATGATCACCAAGCTGATCAAGACGGACGGCCCGAAGGGCGTCCAGGCCGCCGTTCAGGGCGACACCGTGCGCGTGTCGAGCAAGAAGCGCGACGACCTTCAGGCCGTGATCGCGCTGCTCAAGAACGCAGACATCGGCATCCCCCTGCAGTTCACCAACTACAGGTAGCCGGGGCTTACAGCCAGTCGGATTTCCTGAACAGGACATAGAGCACGGCGACGAGCCCTGCCATCAGTACCAACGCGGCGATCCCGCCCGCCTCCGTGCCGGCGTGGGGGTATACGAGAACGTTCATGCCGTAGTAGCCGG
>JAICMG010000189.1 GCA_025929365.1 Frankiaceae bacterium | reverse complement strand
TCGATGAGATCGCCCATGTCGGCCCACCTGCCCTCCTTCGACAGGCGATTCAGCTCCGGCTGCAGGTCCTCCCAGCCTTCGGCTTCCAGCACCGGGCGGTAAGCGGGCGTCGAGCCGTAGAACGCGAGCCGGTTGCGGGCCTCGATCTGGGCGGTGGCGAGCTCTTCCTCGTTGCGGCCGCAGCAGATCATCGCCTCGACGATCAGCTGGAAGCTGTCGTCGGCCCCACCACGCTCGGGGCGTCCTGCGGCGGCCAGTCCGGCGTCGATCGCCGGGATCGTGCGTTCCATCAGGTGGCGGCGGCTGTTGAACGGATGCGTGAGCAAGCCGTCGGCGGTCTCAGCGACCATCTGGGTCATCTTCGGGCCGAGCGCGCCGAGCAGGATCGGCGGCGGCCCGAACTCGTTGGGCCCTGGGTTGAAGAACGGCGTCATCAACGTGTGCGAGGTGAAGGTGCCGCGGTAGTCGAGCTTCTCCCGGTTCTGCCAGGCGTTGAAGATCGCGTGGATGGCCTCGACCCACTCGCGCATCTGCCCGACCGGTGACTCCCATCTCGAGCCATACCGGCGCTCGACGTGGGTCTTGATCTGGCTGCCGAGCCCTAGCCGGAAGTGCCCGCCGGACAGCGTCTGCAGGTCCCATGCCTGATAGGCGAGCGTGAGCGGGGAGCGGACGAGTGCGATCGCCACGTTGGTCATCAGGTGCAGCCCGGTGCCCGCCCGTGCCGCTGCAACCAAGGGGAAGAACGCGTCGTGGGCGCCTTCGAAGGTGAAGGCGCCGTCGAAGCCGACCTCGGCCAGCCGCCGGATCTCGACGTCCTCCTGCCCGAGCGGCGCGACGAGATGGGTGTCGACCGGAAGACGCACGAGCGAAGCGTAGTGCTCGCCGAGCCCAACGATCTTGACGTCAACACGCCGACGGAGACGCCCAAAGCGTTGGGCTCGACGCATCCTTGACGGGTGACCGATGCAGTCGTGGGCCCCACCTGGGTTTGTGTCGGTTGCCGGGCGCGGGTGCCGATGGCGGAGAACGTCTGTACGTCGTGCGGCCGGGCTTTCGGCGAAGGGCTCGCCGAGCCCGTCGTGCGCGAGAAGACACAGCGGGACTTCGCGCGCTGGGGCTGGCTGCTGCGTGAGTTCGTGCTTCTCAACGTCTTGTTCATCCTGTGGCGGATCGTCGGCCACTACTCGCTGTTCCACGAGGCCGGCGCGTTCGGGCGCGGCAGGTGGCTGTGGCATGCCGAGCGCGTGCTGCACCTACCGAGCGAGGCGGCATTGCAGCGGCAGATCCTCGGCCACGAAACATTGGACCGGATCGCGAACGGCTACTACGCGTGGGCACACATCGCGGTGTTCGCCGTCACCCTGCTCTGGCTGATGTTTCGCCACCGGGACGTGTACCCCAAGTGGCGGAACCTCGTTGTCGTCTTCACCGGCATCTCGCTGCTGATCGAGTTCATTCCCACGGCTCCGCCGCGGCTGATCCCGAGCTTCGGCATGGTCGACCTCGCCGCGCGCTACCACCAGTCCGTCTACGACGGGCTAGGCAAGGGGATCACCGACCAGCTGTCCGCGATGCCGTCGGTGCATGTCGGCTGGGCGGTCCTCGTCGCGTGGGCAGTGATCGCGGTGAGCCGGAGCAGGTGGCGCTGGCTCGTGCTCGTCCACCCGGTCCTCACGACGTACTTCATCGTCGTGACGGCCAACCACTACTGGCTCGACGGTGTTGCGGCGCTCGCTCTGCTCGCGCTGGTCTATTTCGGCATGCGACGGATACGGCCGAGTTTGGTACCGTGATCAGCGAGATGAGTGCGCTCCTGCTCCTTACCCGCCCGTAGCGGGGTCGACCACCGGCCCCCCGCTGCGGGAGTCGGTCGTGGTCTCGGACCACCACGCACAGCGCCGGTTTGCCGATCGACACCCTCGACAGGAGCAAACCCCAATGAGCGACCAAACGGCACGGATGCCGAAGCACGTTCGCTACACCCCCTTCGCCCCGATCGACCTGCCGGATCGCACCTGGCCCAACAGGGTCATCAGCGCCCCGCCGCAGTGGTGCAGCGTCGACCTCCGCGACGGCAACCAGGCGCTGATCGACCCGATGGACGCCGAGCGCAAGATGCGGATGTTCAAGCTGCTCGTCGACATCGGATACAACGAGATCGAGGTCGGCTTCCCGGCCGCCAGCCAGACCGACTTCGACTTCATCCGCCAGTTGGTCGAGCAAGACCTCGTTCCCGACAATGTGACGATCCAGGTCCTCACCCAGGCGCGGGAGGAGCTGATCGAGCGGTCGTGCGAGTCGCTGGTGGGCTTCAAGGGCACTGCGCTGATCCACCTTTACAACTCGACGTCGACCCTGCAGCGCCGGGTCGTCTTCGGTCTGGACAAGGACGGCATCAAGGACATCGCCGTCCGCGGCGCGCAGTGGTGCCAGAAGTACGCCGAGTCGCTGCTCGGCGGGACCAACGTGCGGTGGCAGTACTCCCCGGAGTCGTTCACGGGGACCGAGCTCGACTACGCGGTCGAGGTCTGCGAAGCCGTGATGGACGTCTGGGAGCCCAGTGCAGACCGCAAGGTCGTGCTGAACCTGCCGGCGACGGTCGAGATGGCGACGCCCAACGTCTACGCCGACTCGATCGAGTGGTTCGGTCGAAACGTCGCGCGACGTGACGCCATCATCCTCAGCCTGCACCCGCACAACGACCGCGGCACGGCCGTCGCGGCCGCGGAGCTGGGCGTGCAGGCCGGCGCGGACCGCGTCGAGGGCTGCCTGTTCGGCAACGGGGAGCGCACCGGCAACGTCTGCCTGGTGACGCTCGGGCTCAACATCTTCAGCCAGGGCATGGACCCGGGCATCGACTTCTCCGACATCGACGAGGTCCGGCGCACCGTCGAGTACTGCAACCAGCTGCCGGTGCATCCGCGCCACCCGTACGGCGGCGACCTGGTCTACACCGCGTTCAGCGGCTCCCACCAGGACGCCATCAAGAAGGGATTCGAAGCGCTCGAACGGGACGCCGCGGAAGCGGGTGTCGCGGTCACGGACTTCACGTGGGGCGTGCCGTACCTCCCGATCGACCCTATGGACGTGGGTCGCAGCTACGAGGCCGTGATCCGCGTCAACTCGCAGTCGGGCAAGGGCGGCGTGGCGTACGTCATGAAGTACGACCACCACCTCGACGTGCCCCGCCGGATGCAGATCGAGTTCTCGCGCATCGTGCAGACGGTCTGCGACAACGAGGGCGGCGAGGTGCCGCCGGACAAGATCTGGCAGATGTACCGCGAGACCTATCTCGAGCGGACGGCCCCGCTGCAGCTGCACCACTACTCGATAGATTCGGGCGACATCGACCGCATCACCGCAACGGTGACGATCGACGGCGTGGAGAAGGAGATCACCGGACAGGGCAACGGGCCGATCGCGGCGCTGGTCCACGCGCTGGCCGATGTCGGCATCGACGCACGTGTGCTCGACTACCACGAGCACGCGCGAAGTGCCGGTGAGGAAGCCCAGGCTGCGGCGTACCTCGAGGTCGCGGTCGGTGGTCAGGTGCTCTGGGGATGCGGGATCTCGCCGAGCATCACGACTGCTTCGCTCTACGCGTTGGTCAGCGCGGTCAATCGCGCTTGATCCGGCGTCCGGCGAAAGACCGGACGGTCTCGATGAGCTCGTCGTTGCTGAACGGCTTCACGACGTAGTCGTCCGCGCC
This sequence comes from Frankiaceae bacterium, assembly GCA_025929365.1. Taxonomy (GTDB): domain Bacteria; phylum Actinomycetota; class Actinomycetes; order JAFAQI01; family JAFAQI01; genus DASZTV01. The sequence goes on along the minus strand of JAICMG010000189.1, from coordinate 1,213 downwards.
GAGGTGGATGCCTCGGACGCGGTCGGCTTCGCCGCCTCGTGCTGACAAGAAGATGATGGGCACGTCGGTGCGGCGCCGGATCTCCTTCATCAGGTCGAAGCCGCTGATCTCCGGCATCATGATGTCGAGCAGCACCACGTCGGGCGGGTGCTCGTCGATCGCGGGAAGCGCGTCGCTCGCCTTCGCCACGCAGTCGACCGTGATGCCTTCATCTCCGAGAAGAGCCTCGATGAGCGTGCGGGTGGGCGCGTCGTCATCGATGACGAGCACACGAAGCTTCTGCTTCGACCGCACCCCGGCGAGAGTATGCGGCCTCAGCCGGGACTGACTACCGCGTCCTCGACGACGATCGACTCTGACCCGGGTTGGCCGGGTTTGCGGGCGGTCGCGAAATAGGACCCGATCAGCACGAGGGGGAAGCCGACGATCATCCCGACGGTGAGGTGCTCGCCGAGCACGGCGACGCCGAGGGCGATCGCGACCGCAGGGTTGACGTAGGTGATGACCGTCGCGCGGGTCGGGCCGACCTCCCCGATCAGCCAGAAGAAGACGATGAAGGCCAGTGCGGTGCAGACGACCGCCAGTCCGATCACCGACCAGATCACCTCACCGCTCAGGTGGCGCGGCGGACGCGCGATCGCGAACGGCGCATAGACCACAGCGGTGATGGCGAGCGAGGCCGCGACAACCGCGAGCCCAGGCGCCCCGGTGAGGCGGTGGGACAGGATCAGCGGACCGAGCGCATAGCCGACGGCGACGACCGCGATCTCCGCGACCGCCGCCATGTCCACCTTTCCGGCCTGCAGACCCACCAGTGACCCGACTCCGGCGATGCCGACGAGCAGGCCGAACCAGCGGCGCGCGGTCATCTCCTCGGCAAGCCCGAGAACCCGCGTGATGCCGATCCCTACCAGTGGGACCGCCGCCACGAGGAGGCCGGCAAAGGAGCTCGTGAGGTGCTCCTCGGCGCTCGACAGCAGCAACCACGGAACCGTGAGCTCGACGACGGTGTAGGCGATCACCCATCGCCAGTGGCCGCGCAGGCCTCGGAGCACGCCGCGGTGCGCGGCGATCGGAACCAACAGCAGGGCGCCGATCGCGGTGCGTGCGAACACCAGATCTGCCGGGCTGAGGTCGCGCACGGCGATCCGGATCAGTAGGTAGGGAACTCCCCAGATGAGACACATGGCGACGAACAGCACCCACCCGCGCC
>JAICMG010000237.1 GCA_025929365.1 Frankiaceae bacterium | reverse complement strand
GCGCCGCTCACGCCGAGATCGTCGAGGTGCCCGACACCGCGCACACCGTCGACTACGCGGCACCGGAGCGGGTCGCCCCGATCGTGGCCGAGTTCCTCGACCGCGCGTAGGTCACCTAGGCGACTTTGAACTGGGCGATGCTGGCGCGCAGCTCGGCGGCGAGGTTGTTGAGCTGCGCGGCTGCGGCGGCGGACTGCTTGGAGCCGACGGCGTACTGGCGGGAGACGTCGGAGACCTGGGTCATCGCGGATACGACCTGATCCGACGCGGAGCGCTGCTGCTGGGTCGCGACCGAGATCTCCTTGGCGGCGGTCGTCGTCTCGTCGACCATCGCGCTGATCCGCTCGAGGGCGTCGACGACGCCGCGGGCGAGCTCGGAGCCCACCCGAACCTCTTTGCTGCCTTCCTCGCTGGCGAGGATGGTGGCGGAGGTCTCGGCCTGGATCTGGGACACGATGTCCTGGATCTGACCGGTCGACTGCTGGGCGCGCTCGGCGAGCTTGCGCACCTCGGCGGCGACCACCGCGAAGCCGCGGCCGTTCTCCCCGGCCCGCGCCGCCTCGATCGCGGCGTTGAGCGCGAGCAGGTTGGTCTGGTCGGCCAGGTCGTTGATCACGTCGAGGATGCGGCCGATCTCCTGGCCCTTCTCCCCGAGGGACAGCGCGCGGGTGCCGATCTGCTCGACCCGCGTCGCGATGGTGTCCATCGCCTCGACGCTGGCTCGCACCGCGTCCTGGCCGTGCTCGGCGTGACGCAACGTCTCCGCGGCGTACCGCGCGACCGACTCCGAGGTCTCCGCGATCTGCGCCGCGGTTGCCGCGAGCTCCTCGATCGTCGACGTGGTCTCCGTCACGGCACTCGACTGCTGGGTGGCGCTCGCCGCGTGCTGCTCCGCCGAGGCCAGCAGCTCGACTGCGGCGGCCACGATCTGCTCGCCGCCGGTGCGGACGTGACCGACCAGGCCACGAAGATTGCCCAACGTGTCGTCGAACGACGTCGCGAGCTGTGCCAGCAGCTCCTGGGCGACGGCATCGGATTCGACCCGGACCGACAGGTCCCCGCGAGCCGCCTGCGCCAACGCGCCGGACAGCCCCTCGACGGTCCGCTGGAGCTGGTCGCGCTCGGCTTCGCTGGCGAGGCGCTGCACTTCGAGTCGCGTCGCCACCGCGTTGCCGAGGATCGCGATGAGGGGGATCGAGACGCACACCACGACGAGCGGGCCGGCGTGCGCCCGGTCGAGGGTGTGCGCGACCGCGGTCGATCCAATGACGATGCCGACGTAGAGCGCCGCCATCCCGCCGGCGAGAAACCGCTGGGTAGCAATGACGGCGGCCGCCGTGATGTTGACCAGGACCAAGGCCCAGAACGGGCCCGCGATCCCGCCGGTCAGCGCGAGGATCGCAAAGACGACGGCCATGTCGAGACTGCCGACGAGACCGAGCAGCGGCATCTCGAGCCTTGGCGCGTTGGTCCGCACCCACGGCGCGAAGGCGACGGCGATCGCGCCGACTGCGCCGGCGCCGAGCCAGGCGTAAATGACACTGCGGTGGTCGTGCACCGGACCGGTGGTGTACTTCGACAGCAGCGCGACGGCGATGGCGACGCCGACCAGCTTGGCGGCCGAAGCAATCGCTCCTTCGAGCCTTAGTTGGTCGAACACCCGCAGACCCCCTCGCCCGGGCGCCGGACCGCGCCTTCCTCTCGATGTCGGCAGCCGACGCGGCGACATGTAGCGCTGGGCGCCCGCTCAGCGCAGCGTAGCCGATCCATCGACATTGACGTCGACGTCGATTTTGCCGCATCATGAGGTGTGCTGGTTGCGCTCAGCTCCGATCAGGAGGCACTGCGGTCGACCACGGCACGCTTCCTCGACGACCGGATGCCGGTCGCCACGATCCGTGGGCTTCGCGACGACCCGGTCGGCTACACCGCCGACTACTGGCGGCAGGCCTGCGAGCTCGGCTGGACCGCGATGCTCGTCTCGGAGGATCACGGCGGCGGCACGGTCAGCGGGGCTCCGCTCACCGATCTGTCCCTGATCGCCTATGAGGTCGGCCTGCGGGCCGCGCCCGGGCCGCTCGTCCCGGTCAACGTCGTCGCCGAGACGCTGTCGGCGGTCGGGGCGGCGGCTGCGCTCGAGGTGCTCGAGCAGCTCGTCACCGGGACGGCGACGGCCGCGTGGTGTTACGGCGAGCCGGCACCGCATGACGCACTCGGTGCCATCGAGACCACCATCAGCGTGGACGGCGACGGGCTCGTGGTCG
>JAICMG010000226.1 GCA_025929365.1 Frankiaceae bacterium | reverse complement strand
GGCTGGAGCGCCAAGGTCGTCATCCTGCTGGCCTCGCTCGTCCTTGCCGGCCTGACGACCCGTCTGGTCGAGAACCCGGTGCGGCACGGTGCGGCGTGGGGGGTGCGCCGGTGGCCCGCCTTCGCCCTCGCCGTCGTCGGCGTGCTCACCGTGACAAGCATCAGCGGGGACGTCATCGCACGGGTCGATCGCCACGAGCATCGCCTCGAGGCCGTCGCCATCGCGAAGTCCGCAGCGCTCGTCGTCGCCCCGCACCATCGCTCCTGCTTCGGCGCCGCAGCAATGGTCGCCGCCAACCACTGTCCTCGGCCCTACGCGCGACCGCGACATCTCGATACCGCATTCGCCGCGCAGGACGGCGGGAGCGACCCGTGCCTGCAGTCGCAGCTGGAGACGACGACGCCTCAGTTCTGCAGCTTCGGCCAGCAGCGGCACCCGGCCCGCACGATTGCGATCGTCGGCAACTCCCATGCCTGGCGGCTGGTGCCCGCCCTGGCGCTGTACGCGGAGCACCATCACTGGCGGATCATCGAAGCCGCGCGGGTCAGCTGCCTCGGGCTGATCACCACTGCCGTGGACGGTGACGGTGCCAGCCGGGCCTGCCTGTCCTGGACGGCGCAGGTCAAACAGCACCTCCTCGCGATGCGCCACCTGAGCGGCGTGATCTTCGCGAGCTACCGCGACTGGGAGGACTTCACGACGGGCCGGAACCCGACGCGCGGGCAGGTCGCGGCGGCCCGACGACAGATCCTGCAGACCTGGTCGGACTTCATGGCGCGGCGAGTGCGGGTGTTCGTCGTCCAGGACGTGCCTGGCATGCGGCCGGTCCTCGATCCCAAGTGCATTCAGATGTCTCGCCGCGACTACGACCCCTGTGCTGTCCCGAGGACACGTGTGGTGCGCCCGACGATCCTGACCCGGCTCGCTCGGCTACGTCCCCAGCTGGCCACCTACCTGCCGATCGACCGGTACTTCTGCGATGTGCGCCTCTGCCACGCCCTCATCGGCGGCGTGGTGGTGTATTTCGACGCCCACCACCTGACCTCGACGTTCTCCCGCACGCTCGCGGAGTATCTCGGCGACGGAATCGCGGCGGGCTTCAACCAGCGGGCCAAGGTGTGAGCGGCGTGCCATATCGGGAGGAATCGGCCGGTATCCGCAGCCGCTGACGACGCACGCACGCCCGACTGGCCCATGAAAGTCATCCACAACTGCTCCATCTGGTCATTCAGCCGGGAGTTGGGTAGGCCGACGCTGTGAAGGTGAGACCCTCCCAGCGCCCCCAGCCCGCCGACGATCAGCCCGGCTTCTCCGACGTCCTTGGAGAGCTGCTCACACTGCCGTACGTCTGGTGGCTGCTCATCGCCATGGCGCTGCAGGCTTACACCCCTGTCTACATCGCGCCGGTCGCCGCGGCGATCGTTGCCGCAACGGTCGGCTTCGCCCGCCAGGCGGTGCAGATCCGCCGGCCGCAGCGCGTCGAGTAGCGGGCGGACCCGCGCGCTGGCAGGGTCGTCGAGCGCGAGGTCGAAGATTGCGGCATGCTCCGCACTTCGCTGACCGTCGGGTTGATCGCTGGTCTCGTGCTGCCGACAGCGGTCGCCTCGGCCCGGCCGGACCATCGCGTCAAGACCGAGGCCCGCACCGCTCGCTACTCGGTAACGATCACGCGGACCGAGGGCGGCATCCCGCACATCGTGGGCGCGAACTTCGGCGACGTCGGGTACGGCTACGGCTACGCCTTCGCGCAGGACAACATCTGCACGATGGCCGACGACTACATCACGGTCGAGGGCAAGCGGTCGCGCTACTTCGGTGCCACCGGCACCTACGCCCAGCGTGGCAACGGCGTGACGGTGAACAACCTCGACTCGGACATCTTCTGGACCCAGATCGAGCAGTCGGGCATCGTCGACCGGCTGGTGGCGCGCAAACCGCCGAACGGACCGCCGCAGAGTCTGCGTGACGGGGTGGCGGGCTACGTCGCCGGTTACAACCGCTACCTCCGCAGCGTCGGCGGCGCCGCCGGCATCAAAGACCCGGCGTGCCACGGCCAGCCATGGGTGCATCCGATCACGATCGAGGATGCGTACCTGCGCTTCTACCAGCTCGTGCTGCTCGCGAGTGGCGATGTCTTCATCCCGGGCATCGCCGAGGCGGCACCGCCTAGCTCCAGCAGCCCCGTGTCCGCCACGATGAACACCCGGCGGACGGCGCGGCTGCTCGCAGAGGGCTGGCGTCGCGCGCACGGCGACCTCGGCAGCAACGCGGTCGCGATCGGCAAGGCCGGCGCCCGCGACCACAAGCACGGCGTGCTGCTGGGCAATCCGCACTTCCCCTGGATCGGCACCGAGCGGTTCTACGACGCGCAGATCACCGTTCCCGGTGTCGTGGATGTCAGCGGCGCATCGTTGTTCGGCGTACCGCTCGTGCTCATCGGCCACAACAGGTGGATCGCGTGGAGCCACACCGTCTCGACGGCCTTCCGCTTCACGCCGTACCAGCTGACGATCGTGCCGGGGAACCCGACCGAGTACATGTACGACGGCCAGCCCACGAAGATGCAGCCGCGGACCGTGCACGTCGAGGTGCGCGGCGCGGGCGGAAAGCTGTCGACCGTCACACGCACCTTGTGGTGGACCCGTTACGGGCCGATGGTGAACTCCCTCGAAGGCATCCCACTGCCGTGGACCACGGCGGAGGGCTTCACTTTCCGCGACGGCAACGCGGACGACTTCCGCGTGTTCAACCACTTCCTTGCCACCGACGAGGCGCACTCCGCGCACCAGGAGCTGCGGATCCTCAAGAAGTACCAAGGCATCCCGTGGGTCAACACGATCGTTGCCGATCGCACCGGGCACGCGCTGTACGCCGACATCGGGTCGATCCCCAACGTGAGCAACGCCCTCGCGGCGCGCTGCAACACCGCGCTTGGCGTCGCGACGTATCGCCTGCTGGGGTTGCCGGTCCTCGACGGTTCGACCTCGTCGTGCAACTGGGGCAACGACAAGGATGCCGTCGAGCCGGGGCTCTTCGGGCCGAAACACGAGCCGTACCTGTTCCGTAGCGACTACGTCACGAACTCCAACGACTCGTACTGGCTCGCCAACCCGCATCACCCGCTGACCGGCTTCGCACGGATCATCGGCGACGAGAATGCGCCGCG
>JAICMG010000134.1 GCA_025929365.1 Frankiaceae bacterium | reverse complement strand
CAGCGGCCGACGTCGACACGGAGATGACGTGAGTGCCGAGCTTCTCCGCGGCGGTGATCGCATCCTGGAAGTGCGCGACGGGTACTCGCAGCACCACCTCACTCGACGGGGCGCCCGCGCCCAGCTCGGTGTTGCTCTGCGAGACGTATCCACCCTCGGCCGTCGCGAGCAGGTTCAGCTTGTCGGTGACGGCCTGGACGTCCCTCTTGGCGACCCGGATCTCGACGTTGCCCGTCTTCACGATGCGCGTGGCCGCGAGCGACGACGAGCGCGGCACCAGCGACCTCGGCCCGTCCGCGACCACCGTTCCGCCGCCACTCGTGGCGGCAGCGGCGCCGGGCAACGCGGATTGGTCCTCGGAGCTGGTCACCGGCGCCGAGCCGACTTGCGGAGCCAACGCCGGCGGGGCGCCGACTGCCGGCACTGGCGCCCGCTTGGCCGCGGAACCATGAGCGAAGACGGGCGGAAGGCCGGCGGGAGAGCCGACAGCGACTCCCCCCAGCCCGTTGGCTCGGGTCAGCGCCGGTCCGGCGGATTCCTTCGACCCGGAGCCGCCGATCGCGAACGCGGTCGCGATCAGCGCCACCAGGAGCGCGCAGGCCCCGATCAGGACTACCCGGGTCTTGTGTGCGAGTCGCATGACGTCCTCCCCACCCTCAGTTGAAGGTGAGACGCCCAGCGGAGCCGTGAGGTTCCGGTCACGCGTCCGCCGATGGCGGGCTATGACGCAGAGTCGCCCGCGTCGACGACCACCAGCACCGACCCGGCGTCGACCTGCTGGCCGGCAGCGACCTGCACCTCGATCACCGTGCCATCGGTCGGGCTCGCGACGGTGTGCTCCATCTTCATCGCCTCGAGCACGACGAGTGGATCGCCCTTGGCAACGGCCGCACCCGCTTCGACCAGGACCCGGACCACGGACCCGGGCATCGGCGCGACGAGTGAACCGGCGGCGACGTGGTGGGACGGATCCTCGAAGCGTGGAACAACGGTGAACGACGATCCGCCCTGTGCCGAGTCGACGTCGACCGTGCCGCTGTCCGGCGTCGCCGCGACGCGAAAGCGCTCCCGCACACCTCCGATCGATGCATCGACCAGGTCCGCCGCACAGGCATGAACCGCGATTTCCAGACGCTCACCATCGACGTCGAGGTCGATGGCGCCGCCGCGACCGATGCGGTAGGTCACCCGCGTCTCGCCTGTGGCATCCGCGATCACGACGTGCTGTGGTTGCGAGGGATTGTTGCGCCATCCGCTCGGGATCCGCGGCCAGACCTGCGCGGCCGCGCGGTTTGCCGCCTGCAGTGCCAGGGCGGCGGCAGCGGCGTGCGCACGGCGTCCGGCCTCGTCGAGCAGCGGCGCGCCCAGCTGCGCCGGGTCGTGCCGGTCGAGGTAGGCGGTATCGGTGGCGCCGGCGAGGAAGTCCTCCTCGCCCAGGATCCGGACCAGCAGATCGCGGTTGGTCGTCACACCGTGGATGCGGGACTGCCGCAAGGCGGCGGCCAGCTTCGCTGCCGCCTCGCCGCGACTCGGCGCGTGCGCGATGACCTTGCCGATCATTGCGTCGTAGTACGGCGAGATCACGCTGCCGCGTTCCACACCCACGTCGTTGCGAACACCCGGAGCGATGTCGAACTCACGCAGCGTCCCGGTCACCGGCAAGAACCCGTTGGTGGCGTCCTCGGCGTACAGCCGGACTTCGATCGCGTGACCGGTGATTGACGGCGACAGCGCCTCTGCGGGCAACGGCTCGCCGCTGGCGACGAGGATCTGCAGCCGGACGAGGTCGAGGCCGGTGATGCACTCGGTGACCGGGTGCTCGACCTGCAACCGCGTGTTCATCTCGAGGAATGCGTACGTCGAGTCCGGCGCCATCACGAACTCGACGGTTCCGGCCCCGACGTAGCCGACAGCCCGCGCTGCCGCGACGGCCGCCTCGCCGAGCCGGGATCGAAGCTCGTCGTCGACCGCCGGCGACGGTGCCTCCTCCACGATCTTCTGGTGCCGCCGCTGGATGGAGCACTCGCGCTCGAACAGCGACACGACGTTGCCGTGGCTGTCGGCGAACACCTGCACCTCGATGTGCCGTGGTGCCTCGAGATAGCGCTCGCAGAAGACGGTGGCATCGCCGAACGCGCCCGCCGCTTCGCGGCTCGCGGCATCGACCGCGTCAGCGAGCTCCGAGGCATCGCGGACGATCCGCATGCCGCGACCGCCGCCGCCTGCCGATGCCTTGACCAGCAGGGGGAACCCGATCTCTGCCGCACCGTCGACGGTCTCCGACCACGGAAGGGTCGGTACGCCGGCGTCCCGCATCATTCGCTTCGCGCCGAGCTTCGATCCCATCGCCTCGATTGCGTCGGGCGGCGGCCCGATCCACGTCAGCCCGGCGGCAACCACCTGTCGCGCGAACTCCGCGTTCTCGGACAGGAATCCGTATCCCGGATGAATCGCATCGGCCCGGGCGGCGTGCGCGGCAGCGACGACGAGATCCCCGCGCAGATAGGTCTCCCCAGGGGTCGTGCCCGGCAGCCGCACCGCAAGGTCGGCCTCCCGCACAAACGGCGCGTCGGCGTCCGCGTCGCTGTAGACGGCCACCGTCGCAATGCCCATCTCACGCGCGGTCCGGAAGACGCGGCGCGCGATCTCGCCCCGGTTGGCGACGAGGATCCGGCGAATCGCAGACATGCGTTACATCCGGAAGACGCCGAAGCCACGGCGCCCCTTGACGGGATTGTTGTGCGCGACCGACAGCGACATGCCCAGCACAGTGCGGGTGTCGCGCGGGTCGATGATCCCGTCGTCGTAGACGCGGGCGGTGAGAAACAGCGCCTTGCTCTCGGCCTCGATCTGGTTCTCGACCATCTCGCGCATTGCCGCGTCGGCTTCCTCGTCGTACGGCTGTCCCTTCGCTTCGGCTGAAGCGCGCGCAACGATCGACAGCACCCCGGCGAGCTGCGCGGGCCCCATGACCGCAGACTTTGCGTTGGGCCAGGTGAAGAGGAATCGAGGGTCGTAGGCGCGCCCGCACATGCCGTAGTTCCCGGCGCCGTACGACGCACCCATGTTGATGGTGAAGTGCGGTACGTCGCTGTTGGAGACCGCGTTGATCATCTGTGCGCCGGCCTTGATGATGCCGCGCTGCTCGTAGTCCTTGCCGACCATGTAGCCGGTGGTGTTCTGCAGGAAGAGCAGTGGCGTATCGCTCTGGTTCGCAAGCTGGATGAACTGGGCGGCCTTCTCGCTCTCCTCGCTGAAGAGCACGCCACGGGCGTTCGCGAGGACACCGATCGGGTATCCGTGCAGCTGCCCGAAGCCGGTCACGAGAGAGGACCCGTACAGCGGCTTGAACTCGTCGAACTCGCTGCCGTCGAGGATGCGCGCCAGCACGTCGCGCGGGTCGAACGGCTCACGCAGGTCGGTGGGCACGACGCCGAGCAGGTCGTCGATGTCGTGCAGCGGCTCGGAGTACGACGATGCGGGCGGGCGACCCAGCTTCTGGCGGTTGAGCCGCCGCACGATCTGGCGGCCGAGCCGGATCGCGTCGTACTCGTCGACCGCGAGGTAGTCGGCGAGTCCACTCGTCCGGGCGTGCATCTCGGCGCCACCGAGCTCTTCGTCGTCGGACTCCTCGCCGGTCGCCATCTTCACCAGCGGCGGGCCACCGAGGAAGACCTTCGCCCGGCCCTCGACCATCACGATGTAGTCCGACATGCCGGGGACGTAGGCACCGCCCGCCGTGGAGTTGCCGAAGACGAGTGCCACGGTCGGGATGGCGGCCGCGGACTTCCGGGTCAGGTCGCGGAACCCGGCCCCACCGGGAATGAAGATCTCGCTCTGCGTCGGCAGGTCGGCGCCACCGGACTCGACGAGATTGACGACGGGCAGGCGGTTCTCGTTGGCGATCTGCGAGGCACGCCCTTGCTTCTTCGCGCCGAACGGGTTGACGGCCCCGCCGCGAACCGTCGGGTCGTGCGCTTGGACCAGGACCTCGGTGCCCTCGACCACGCCGATACCCGTGACGACGCTGCCACCAACGGTGTAGCTGGTCCCCCATGCGCACAGCGGCGACAGCTCGAGGAACGGCGAGTCGGGATCGAGCAGGAGCTCGATCCGCTCACGCGGCAGCAGCTTGCCGCGCTTGCGATGCCGCTCCACCGCGCGCTCGCCCCCGCCCGCGATCGCGAGGCCAAGCTGCCGGTCGTGCTCGGCGAGCAGCTCGAGAAGTGCCTCGCGACGCGCGGCGAACTCCGGCGCGTCGCGGTCGACGCGATCGGGAAGCACCGGCACGGTGCCGGAGCCTATCCAGTCAGCGTGCTGAGCTCGTCGTACTCCTCATCGCTCAACTGAACCGCAGCGGCGGCGCAGTTCTCCTCGAGGTGCGCCACCGACGACGTCCCCGGGATCGGCAGCACGACAGGCGAGCGCCGCAGCAACCACGCCAGCGCGAGCTGCGAGGCCGTCGCGTCGTGTCGCTTCGCGAGATTGGCCAGTGGCCCGCCTGGTCTCGCGAGCGCGCCGGTCGCCAACGGAAACCATGGAATGAAGCCGATGCCCTCGCGCTCGCAATAGGCCACGACGTCCTCGTGATGGCGGTCGGTCAGGTTGAACAGGTTCTGCACGCTGACGACGTCGACGACTTGGCGCATCGCCTGGATCGTGTCGACGTCCACCTCGGAGACCCCGATGTGGCGGATCTTGCCCTCCTCCTGCATCGCCCGCAGCTCACCGAGTGAGTCCTGCATCGGCGTCTCGGGATCGACGCGGTGCAGCTGGTAGAGGTCGATTCGCTCGAGGCCGAGCCGCCGCAGCGACATCTCGACGCACTGGCGCAGATACGCCGGCCGCGCAACGGGACGCCAGTCACCGGGCCCCGCGCGGGTCAGGCCGCCCTTCGTCGCGATGACCAGGCCCTCGGGATACGGGTGCAGCGCTTCGCGGATGAGGTCCTCGGAGACGTACGGCCCATAGGAGTCAGCGGTGTCGATCAGATCCACGCCGAGCTCCACGGCCCGGCGCAGCACCCGGATGCACTCGTCTCTGTCGGTCGGCTCACCCCAGATCCCCCGGCCGGTGAGCTGCATCGCGCCGAATCCGAGCCGATGCACCTCGAGGTCACCGCCGAGCACGAACGTTCCGGAGGCGTGCACCGGTGCTGCGGTTTGGGTCATTCGCACAGCATTCCCGACGGCGTCGTCGCTACTCAACCCCGCCGCAGCTCCCAGAAGGCGATCCCCGCGGCCGTGGCGACGTTGAGCGAGTCGATGCCGGCCGACATGGGAATCCGGGCGGCAAGATCGCAGCGGTCGACGGTCTCGCGGGACAGCCCGTCACCTTCGGTGCCGATGACCACCGCAACGCGCTCGCCCGCGCCGACATCAAGGGTGCCGAGATCGACGGCATCATCCGCCGGAGTCAGCGCGATCGCTCGGTAGCCCGCCGCACGCAGGTCGTCGATCACACCTGGCCAGGTCTGGGCCCGCGCGTAGGGCACGGTGAAGACCGCGCCCATCGAGACACGAACGGAACGCCGGTAGAGCGGGTCCGCCGCGCGCGGGGAGATCACGACGCCGTCCACGCCCAACGCTGCCGCCGTACGAAAGATCGCGCCGAGGTTGGTGTGGTTGACGATGTCCTCGACGACGGCCAGCCGGTACGCCGAGGCGATGACCTCCTCAAGGGGCCGCAGCGGTAGCCGCTGGACCGACGCGAGCGCGCCGCGATGGACGTGAAAGCCGGTCACTGCCCGGAGGGTCGCGTCCGAGCCGAGATAGATCGGGGCGTCCGAGCCGCGGAGCGCGTGCGCCGTGCGATCGAGCCACTCCGGTGTCATCAGCGCCGACCGCAGCGAGTACCCGGCGGACCGCGCCCGCTCGATGACCAGCGCGCCCTCCGCGATGAACAGGCCGTGCGGCGCCTCGATCGAAGAGCGCAGCGCGACGTCGGTCAGCGACCGGTAGTCGGACAGCCGCGGATCGTCGGGGTCGTCGACCTCGACGACGGGTCCCATCAGGAAAGCCGTCAGAACCTGGTCCGGCTATAGCCGGACCAGGTTCTGACAAGTCGGCTCAGTCGAGGAGGTCGGGCTGCTCGCGCACGATCTTCTCGTACAGCGGCTGGAAGGAGAACCAGCCTGCGAACTCCGACCCGACGACGTCGTGGGTCTTCTTCGCCTGGTCGAGATCGATGTGCACGACCTTCCCGGCCGCCTTCGCGAGCAGCTGAACCTGGCAGGAGCGCTCCATCGTGATGAACCACCAGACCGCCGAGTCGACGGACGTCCCCGCAGTCAGCAGACCGTGGTTGCGAAGGATGACCGCCTTGTTCTCACCGAGAGCATGCGCGATCCGCTTGCCCTCCTCGAGGTCGGTCACCACGCCGGTGTAGTCGTCGAACAGCGCGTGGTCGTCGTAGAACGCACAGACATCCTGGGTGATCGGCTCGAGCAGCTCACCGAGCGCCGACAGCGCCCGGCCGTACGTCGAGTGGCTGTGCGCCGCCGCCACGACGTCCGGACGGGCCGCGTGCACCCGGGAGTGGATGCAGAAGGCGGCCTCGTTGACGTGGTAGCTGCCCTCGACGACTTCGCCGGTCTCGTCGACCCGAATCAGCTTGCTCACCGACACGTGCGCGAAAGGCACCGCGAAGGGGTTGACCCAGAACGTTGTGGGCTCGATCGGGTCGCGGGCGGTGATGTGGCCTGCGACGCCCTCCTCGAAGCCGAACTTCGAGAACAGCCGGAAACCGGCCGCGAGCCTCTCCTTGCGATGCTGCCGCTCATCCTCGAGGGAGTCGAAGGACGGCATCATCGGAAACCACTTCTCAGCCATGTGCCAATTATGGCGCGCGCTGCCCGCTTTGTCGCCGGTCCACCACACTCACGAGCCCGAGTTGCGCTCCTGCCAGTCGCGCATCCGGCCCTCCGGGCCGAGATCGAACAGCCGCTTGCACTCGGGACAGACCGGGTACTTCTTGGGGTCACGGCTGGGGACCCAGATCTTTCCGCACAGTGCGACCACCGGCGTACCGGTCACCATCGCCTCGGTGATCTTGTCCCGGTCGGCGTAGTGCGCGAAGCGCTCGTGGTCGCCATCGTGGGCCGGGAGTACCTCTGACCGCTCCTCGACGCGCGTATCGGTATCGAGCTCGGTGCCGAGATTGCCCATATTTCGAGCGTAACCACCCCAACACGCGGGCGAGTTTTGGCCACGGCGAGACATCCGGGCGGCGGCGTGACACGCTGACGGGGCAGAGCACGCGCCCTGTCGAACCGGACCCGGACGAGTTCGCGGCTCCTGTACGTCGAAGGTGAGATTCGTGGACAAGATCGAGCTCCTCATCAGCGAGGCGTTCGGTGACGGCGCTGTCACGGAGGTCCTTCGACCGTCGGCGATCGTGCCGGAGGACGCGACCCGCAACATCCTGGTCGAAATGGCGATGCGCGACGTCCAGCTGGGTGGTGAGTGGTCGGCGGATCCCGCGACCTGGCGCCGCTACGACAAGCCGTGGGACGGCCCCAACCGCACCCAAGGCACCGCGGAGCTGCTCGGCAGCATCCAGGTCGCCTACGGCACGCCGACGCGCTACGAGATCACGATCTTCCGGGTGTCGGTCACCCGTGTCGGTGACGAGCAGGGCGTGACTGTCCAGTCGCTGTGCGACGAGGCGCTCGGCTTCGGTGGGCTTACGCTGGAGAGCTGCCCGCGGGCCGACCTGAGGCCGCCGCCGAAGCCGTTCCGGCTCACCGACTCTGGGACGGACCCGCAGCACGAAACCGGGGGGGCCGAGGAGGGCCTAAGTCCAGACGCGTCGTAACGCCCAGCCGGCACGGCGGCTTTAGCGATCACGGCGAAGTTCACCCGGTTGTGTGAAGTTCAGCCCCGTTTCGCATCCCCGCTGGTCAGCGCTCGTTATTTGAGAGATAGTTGCAAGCGGGTTAAATCGGCAGATTTGCCCGCTTCCCCGTCAGCCATGACGAACGAGGAGTACCGCTTTGCCCGATTTCGAGGGCAGGAACCGTGGCCCCAGCCAGGTGACCGCGGTGGGCAAGCGTGCCGTCGATGTCGTGCTCGGCTCACTCTTCGCGCTGATCGCCCTCCCGTTCGTGGCCATCCTCGCGCT
>JAICMG010000026.1 GCA_025929365.1 Frankiaceae bacterium | reverse complement strand
TCATGACTCCGGTGTGCCGCCCGAAACCATGCGATGCGTCGTCATGTGCGACGTCATCGAGCATCTGCTCGACGTGTCGCAGGCGATCCGTACGGTCGCCGACATGCTCGAGCCCGGCGGCGTCCTCTACCTCACGACACCTGATGCGGGCGGGCGTCTGGCGCGGGTCATGGGACGGCGATGGTGGTCCATCCTGCCGATGCACGTGCAGTACTTCACCCGCGACTCGATGCGGCGCTTGCTCGACACGCACGGGCTTCGCCTAGTGCACGCGTCGAGCCATCCGAAGGTGTTCACCACGACCTACTACGCGCAGCGACTCGGTGGCTACTCACCGGCACTTGCCCGCGGGTCGGTCGGGATCACACGACGTCTCGGAATCGCGGAACGGCTCGTCGCACCGGACTTTCGCGACCGCATGCAGGTGATCGCGCAGCGGCGGCCCGACTAGCGCTCCGCGGTCGCCCTTCCGACAGCGTTACGCTCCTCTCGTGCTCGACGTAAGGCGGGTCGTGTCGCGCACCGAGTTCAACCAGATCGTGCACGCTGACATCGTTGCGGCGCCCAAGAACATCGTCGGGATCGGTTGGGGCGAAGCCGCAGGTTGGGTGGTCACCACCAATCACGACCTCACCGCCGGTCGGGTGGCGATCGCCGTCGCGGACCGCATCGAGTCGGTCGTGCGCCACCTCGACCGCGTGCTCCGGCCGTCAGCGAAGACGCCGCCGTTCTGGTTGTTGTGCTGCATCTACGACGGCTGGCGAGAGCGCAACGAGCTCGCCACGACCTACACCTGGGTCGATCCTCCCCGGGACCTCGACGACGCGACCGAGTGGATCGGTCCACCCGGCGCGACACCGCGGATGAGTTCCACCCGGGAGTGGGTCGCATGCTTCGCCGCTCACCGCGGAGACCCGACTGCTGTCCTGCTGCCTGAGGCCCACTACCTGTCCCAGCACTACCGGGACCTGCGGTTACGCACCGCCGTTGCACGACGGCCGTGGCGGCTACGACGACAGCGTGCCGCCTACGCCGGCCGAGACCACGCTGCGGATGCTCCGCCGGTGCCGGGCGCGGCGCTTCGCCGAACGCTCGACGAGATCGTGAGGCGGGACGGTCTTGCGGTCGACGTGAGCCTCGGCGGGAACGTCACGCGCCGCGAACAGCTCCGCGACAGGTACATCATCGACATCGACGGCGCCGTGCGCACCTGGGACGCCTGGGCATGGAAGATGTTCAGCGGGTCGACCGTCTTGTCGCCCGCGTCGATCTGGGACACCTGGTTCACGCAGTCCTTCGAACCATGGCAGCACTTCGTCCCCCTCAGCGCTGACCTGTCGGACCTCGGTGCGCAGCTCGAGTGGTGTCGGAACAACGACAATGAGTGCCACGCGATGGCCCGACGGGCGCGCCGCCGCGCGATCGAGGTGTACCGCCGCAAGACGGTCGAGCGGGAGACCGCCGCGTTGTTGGTGCCGAAGCTCGGGCTCGGCTCGCCGCTCGGCTAAGCCAGCTCGGCCGCGATCACTTCCGGGACGAGCGGCCCTCGCTGTGCAGCGGCACCCACGCGTCGGACCAGCCGGCGGAAGTACCCGGCCGCACTCAACGACTCGCGCCACGCCTCGCGACAAAGGAGCTGCAGCTCGGCCCACTCACTGCGTCGCTCGTCGTGGCCGCGGCGGATCTCCGACCCGATTCGCGCAAGCCTCCGGAACGGGACGTCGAGCGCTATCCGATCCCACGGCACATCGCCGCTACAAGGGCGGACGTCGTCGGTGCGCACACTGACGACCGGTCGCCCAGCGGCGAGGGACTCATACAGGCGGAACGAGTAGTTCCCCTCGCCTCGTACGGCGAGGGTGTAATCGGACTCGGATATCCGCTGAAGGTAGTCGCGGTGCATCTCCTCGAGCCGCGCCTGATCACCGTCGAGGTATGTCATCGACTGGCGGAGTACGACGTCGGCTTCCACGCCGCGCGCCCGCTGCAGCGCCGCGACCGCCGCAACCCGGTGAAGGTAGAGCGGGCCGCGTCCGAACCGGTCCGTGAATCCCACCGCCGTCGACAACGCGCGCAGAGCCGCCTTCGGCCACTTCATCGCGTTCGCGGCCCGGCCTCCGAAGTCCACACCGAGTGGATAGGCGAAGCCGACGAAGTTGACCTTGGGTGTTGCTGTCCATGGTCGGGTGACGAGCTCGACGGTGGCCAGCGGGTCCGCCACCCACGCAGGCATCATGACGTCTCGGCGCCCGAGTGCCTTCCGGCTGGAGGAGGTGCGAAACACGACGCAGTTGGGACCAGGAGCGGGGAACTCGATGTCGCCGCGACAGAAGGCCAGCACCACCTTTCCCGCCGCACGCGCGGTCGCCGCCAGATGTTCGGCACGACCGAACAGCGCCGAGTCGCCGCGACAGCCCTCCAGGTCGAAGGGCAGGACCGCCACATCCGCCGCTTCCAGGGACGCCGGCACCACGAGCTCGGGAACCGCTCGTGCCCAGTCGCCGGCCAGCGAGAGCTGGTGGTCGGTCGGCGGCCCGAGCCAGGGCATTCGGGCGGTGAACGGCTCCACGAACGTCGGCACCCAGTGCCGCCCGTACTCGGACTCGAGCACGTGCACGCCGAGAGGGCGCAGCCCTCTGCCGGGCACCGTGTCGCTGCTCATCAGTCGTCAGGCGAGCTCGGCGGCGATCGTCTCGGGAGTCAGTGGCCCGCGGCTGGCGAGTGCGGACACCCGTCGCGCCAGCCGCCGGAAGTAGCCAGGAGCGCTCAGCGACTCCAGCCAGGAGCCTCGGCACAGCTGTTGGAGCTCGATCCACTCGGCGCGACGGCTCTGGTGCCCGTCGCGAACCGCCGAGCCGATCCACGGCAAGCGGCGAACCGGTACGTCGATGGAGATCCGCTCCCACGGCACGTCGTGGGCGCAGGGCCGAACGTCATCGGTTCGAACGCTGACCACCGGCCGTCCGACAGCCAGCGACTCATACAGGCGGTAGGAGTAGTTGCCGAAGCCGCGCACGGCAAGGGTGTAGTCCGACTCCGCGAGCCGGCGCAGGTAGGCCATGTGAAGCGCATCGGTGTCCGGCTCTTCGAGCTCGAGCCGGACCATGGACTCGCGGAGAACGATGTCGGCCTCCACCCCCCGCGCCCTCTGCAGCGCCGCGACGGCTGCTGCTCGCTGCAGGTGCATCGGGCTCTTTCCGAACCGGCCGACCGCCCCGACAGCGGTGGCGGCTGCCCTGCCCAATGCCTTCGACCATTTCACCGCGGTCTTCACCGGCCCACCGAAATCGATGCCCAACGGATAGGCCTGACCGACAAAGTTGACCTTGGGGGTGCCCGCCCACGGCCGGACCTGGAGCTCGATCTTGTCGGCGGGGTCGGCGACCCACGCCGGCATCATGACGTCCTGCCGGCCAAGTGCTCGCCTCGAAGACGACGTGCGAAACACGACGCAGTTCGGGCCCGGCGGAGCGAACTCGACGTCGCCTTGGCAGAACGCGAGGACGACCTTGCCGGCATCACGTGCCTGCGATGCCAGCTGCACTGCCTTGTCGTACAAGCCGGCGCCGAAGCTGCACGCCTCGAGGTCGAACGGCAGCATCGCCACGTCCGCATCCTCGAGCGACGCCGGCACCACGAACTCCGGCACCGCCCGTACCCAGTCACCAGCCACGGAAGCCTGGTACGCCGTCGGCGGGCCCGGCCATGCCAGGACGGAGGCGAACGCCTCGATGAACGTCGCCATCCGCATCCGCTGATATTCGAACTCGAGGACGTGCACCGCGAGCGGACGCTCGCGCGAGGGGGTGTTCAGGAACGGACCGTCTCGTCGTGGGGCAACGACTGGGAGGTGTAGTACCCATACCGTTCGTCGAGGTAGTACTCGCGGGTCTCACGTCGTGGCACGGCGTTCATGACGTAACCAACGATGTGGGCGCCCACGGCGTCGAGACGTCGGCGGGTTCCGGCCGCTCCGCTGCGCCGAGTGACGCTGTGCCGAAGCACGATCATCGTGGCATCGACCTGCGCCGTCAGGACGACAGCATCGGCCACCGGCAACACGGGCGGTGCGTCGACGATGACGATGTCGGCCATGTTCGCGAGATCTTGCAGGATGTTGTGGACCAGCTGCGACCCGAGGATCTCGGAGGGGTTCGGTGGCAGCGGACCGCTCGTGAGGACGAGCAGGTTCTGCGCATAGTGCTGGAGGATGTCCGCCGGTTGTGCAGTGCCCAGCACCAGGTTGGTCAGGCCGACGGATGAGTCCAGTCCGAGCGCGCGGCCGAGACCCGCCCGCCGAAGGTCCGCATCGACGAGGATGACTCGCTCCCCCGAAAGCGCGAGTGCGAGCGCCAGATTCGCGGCGGTTGCGGTCTTGCCGTCGTTGGCTGTCGGGCTGGTCACGAGCATCGTCCGGATCGGATGGTCCAGATCCAGGAAGCGGATCGCGGTGCGAAGCGAGCGATACGGCTCGCCGTCGGGACCATCTCCCTTTGCGCCGACGATGACGGTCCGGCGCTTGTGCTTCGGCACGACTCCGAGCAATGGCGCGTGGAGGAGATCATCGGCCTGCTGAACGCTTCGCACCGAACGATCGAGGGTCTCGATGGCCGCCACGAGAGCCGCACCGAGCAGCAGCCCGAGCAGCGTGCCGATCACCAGGTCGAGGGTGGGCCGGGGCCGGATCGGAGCGGTGGGCAGGCTGGCCGGGCTGACCACCTTGACCGAGATCGGTTGCGGCTGGTCGCTCTGCAGGTCTGACACCGCGTGGACGAGGGCGGCTGCGCCGAAGTTCGCCGTCTGCTGAGCGGTCGAGGGGATCGGACTCGTCGCCCGGATGTTGATCAAGAACGTCCCAGCCTGCACGGTCGCGCCCAGCGCGCCGTCGGGCCGTATCCCCGCGGCCTTGAGGTTTCGCGAGACCTGCACCTTGATCACGTCCGAGCTGACGAGGCTCGCATAGGTGGCGACCAGGTTGCTCGACAGCTGCGTGCCGGCGAGCTGATCCTGCAGGTTCGCGGTAGCCGGCACATTGATGAGCGCCTCAGCCGTCGCCTCGTACTGCTTCTGACCGTGATGTCCCAGCTCGAACCCGCCCGCGACGCCGCCCGCCAGGCACAGCAGGAAGATGAG
This sequence comes from Frankiaceae bacterium, assembly GCA_025929365.1. Taxonomy (GTDB): domain Bacteria; phylum Actinomycetota; class Actinomycetes; order JAFAQI01; family JAFAQI01; genus DASZTV01. The sequence continues at coordinate 21,772 of JAICMG010000026.1, read as the reverse complement.
CCACCGCCGGCGGAGCACTTCGAGCGCCGTCATCAGGTCCATCGGTTCAGGCTAACGGCAGCGTGGCCAACTCAGCGGCCGGGAACACCTCGCTCCGACGCTAATATCCATAGCGAGCATTCGGCGTCGATACGGCGCCGTGCTCGGAGGAACGGAGTCACACCTCGTCCACGGTAGCCGCACGCGTTCCGTCGGCCCTTCTCACCGCGCTTGCGGTCGGGTCCCTCTACGGCCTGCTGACCCAGGGCAGCACGCGAATGGTCGACCTTGCTCTTGCCGGAGCGGTCGGCGGGGCACTGATCCTCGCTGCCGCGCGGTATCCAGCCGTTGCCCTCGGTGTCATTCTCACGTACACGCCGTTCCAGGTGCCGCTGCTCGCGTGGGCGTTCAAACACGGCGCCCCGGCCGTCGCGGTGAGGCAGTCGGGGTACATCAAGGACGCGATGGTCCTGGGCATCGGCCTCGCGGCGGTGCTCCATCAGCACCGCCGCGGCCGGCCGAAGGTCAAGTTCCGGCTCGTCGACTACGCGGGCATCGGATACATCGCCATCGCGACGCTGTACCTGCTCCTCCCGATCGCCTTCCCCGGCTCCTTCGGTGGACAGTCGTGGACGATCCGCCTCAACGCCTGGCGACTCGACACCCTGTGGGTCTTCTTGCTGTTGTTCTGCCGACGCGCGCCATTCAGCCGAAAAGCGATGGTGCGTGTCGCGGCCGTAGCGCTGCTGGCGGGCATGGCGGAGGCCGGATCGGCCGTCTGGGAGATGGTCAGCCAACAGTCCTACTCGAGCTTCTTCGTGCACACGATCGCGCTCACCAACTACGAGCAGGCGATCCTTCACATTCAGCCCGGGTTGGCGCCGTTCGGGTACGTCATCCACAACGGCGTGGACAACCGCAGCTTCGTGAGAGCCGGCGGGTTCTTCACCGATCAGATCGAGCTCGGGTTCTTCAGCGTCCTGCCCTTCGCGCTCGGGACGCAATGGCTGGTCGGCTCGAAGTTCAGGATCAGTCGGCTCATCCCGCCCGTCGCCGCGGCCGCGACCGCGCTGCTCGCGCTCACCCGAAGCGCGATCCTGGCGTGTGCCGTCGCGCTCGCCCTGACCGTCCTTCTCGGCTTCACCCGCCGCGCGAAGTCGAGGCTGCCGGCACTGGCCATCGTGCTGGTCGGAACCTTCGCGGTGATCCCCCTGGCCGGACAGTCCACCGTCGCGGCGCGATTCACGAGCATCTTCAGCAGCAGCTCCAGTGCTGACGACAATCAGTCACACATCCAGCGGACCTGGGCCGGGTTCAACGACGTCGTCGCGCACCCGGCCGGCCGAGGCCTCGGGGCCAACCCCGGCAGCGGCGTGCGGTTTCACACCACCAATGCGCTCATCTCGGAGAACTCCTACCTGCAAGTGGGGACCGAGCTCGGTGTCGCGGGGATGGTGCTGTTCATCCTGATGTACCTGGCTCTCCTCCGCGAGCTATGGCGGCGGGCCAGGGATCCCGGGCCCGGCGGCGAGCTGCCCGCTGCGATGTTCGCCGCGGCGGGAGGCCTGCTGGTCGGCTCCTTCTTCATCCATGTGTGGACCAGCTTCCCGGTGGCGCTTGCCTTCTGGGGACTGAGCGGCGTGGTGGCGCCCGCGCGCGTCGAACCGGCGCCGGATGCGGTTCCTGTGCCGCCGCAGTCCGATGCCTCGGTCGAACGCCCGCGGGAACTGAGGTGGGCCGGGCTACCCTCGGGGTGAAGCCTCCGCCCCCCAGAGGAGCGAACCTGCGGTGAAGCGCGACAAGACGAACTGGGAGGTCGAGCTCACTCCGGCCCGACTTGCCACGCGACGCGCGGCGCGACCCGCCGAGCCCACTCCCTCATTGCGCGCCCGCGAGCAGGTCGATCTCGCCGGCTCGATCAGCGAGCTGCTGACCCTGATGCGACGCATCGACGCCCGCCTCACCACCGTCGAAGCACAGCTCGCCTCCATGACGGCGACCCCCAAGAACGGCAGCAGCCCGAACGGCGCCGCGGTCACGGGTGCCGCCCCGCGCACCCCCAACCCCGAGATCTCCCGGGCGCGGGCGCGCATCCAGGACGCCTCCGCCGAGGGCGCGCGACGCATCGCCGGCTCGAGGGAACGGTCACGCCGGCCGCCCGCCGAGCCCCTCCCATAGCGTCGGATCAGCTCGCGCGACGCGCGCCGAGAAGCTCGCGGTACAGCGCGACGCGAGCTTGCGCGGCGACCGCCGGGCTGAACCTCTGCCGGACCAGCTCCCTGCCCGCGCGACCTCGAGCAGCGGCGTCGTCGGCGGCTGCGAGCAGTGGGCGCAGCGCGTCCGCGAGCGCTGAGGGGTCATCCGGCGGCACCACCCAACCGGACCCGATCTCGCGCAGGTGCGCGGCGATTCCGCACGCCGACGTGACCACGACCGGCGTCGCGCACGCCATCGCCTCGAGCGCGACCATCGAGAAGGTCTCGTACCGGCTCGGTACGACGACCACGTTGGCGGCCAGGTACTGCTCGACGACCGTCGGCCACGGCAACCGGCCCGCCAGGTCCACCGGCACACCGAGATCGCGCGCAATCTCCGCGACCCAGGCGCCGTAGTCGTCGTACCTCGGTGCGTCGCGACGATCCGCTTCCCCGATCAGGACGACCCGCAACCGCGGGTAGTCGGGGCGCAGCTTCGCGGCGGCGCGGATCAGCACCTCTGGTGCCTTGAGCCGGTCCAACCGGCCGCACGCGACGAGGACCGGATCGCGCGGCCAGGCCCCCTCCGACCGTGCGAGGAGCTCCCGGTCGGCCGGCATCGGCACGATGCGGATCCGTTCGGGGGGCAGCCAGTGCGAGCCGTCTCCGACCTCGTTCGCGACCGGGGCGCCGGCCGTGATCGCATCGGCCCGGGTGGCGGCCAGCCGTTCCAGCCGAGCCACTACGCGCTCGTCGCGCGTCAGCGGTGTCCCTCGCCGGTGCCACAACGTGTACATCGGAGAGTGAAGGTGCACGATGACCGGCGCGCGTCCCGCGCGCCGCACGAACAGTGCCTCAGCTCCCCACTCGGGAGCCTCGACGATGTCCGGCTGAAGTCCGAGCCGGCGAATCGCGCGCGCGGCACTCCACGCCAGGACCAGCCGTCCGGCCGTTTGCGGCGCCCGTCGGGTGAGCCGTCGCACCAGGCGAGATGTCGGGGCGAGGAGAGGCACCCGATGAACCGTGACGCCCTCGTCGGTCGAGACGCCATCCGGTGCACCCGAGCCGCAGGAGACAACCGTGACCCGACAGCCTTGATCGACAAGGGCGCGCGCGAGGGCTCGGGTGAAGGTGCCCACTCCGCCCACTGGCGGTGCCGGCGCATATTCCTGCGAGACGAACACGACGTGCGGATGGCCACCCGCCTCCGATCCACCGGCCGTCGTCACGCGGCTCATCGGCTCGCCCGCGTGTAGCGCCGCGGAATGCCCTTCAACGGCCCGGCGACGGCGGCTCGGAGCTCGCGACGGGAACGCGCGCGTCGCGTCACAGCGAAACCAACCGCAACGGAAGACCGGAGCGTGGCCGGCCGCTGCCCCAGGTCGGAGAGGTTGTGGTCGAACATGCTCCGGCGGGCCCGAGCCGCGCTGCGCCGGAGGTCTGCCGCGTAGGCCGGATAGCGCTTGGCCAGTCGCGTGTAGCACTTGTACAGCCGAAGCTGCTGGCGGACCGGATTGCGCCGGCTCATGTTGTGGTCGTCGAGATGCCAGACGGCGAGGGGTTCGGCAACCCATCCGAACCGCTGGCCGTGGAAGGCAACGCGCAGCCAGTAGTCGTAGTCGTCGACCCCGTCGAGATCCGGGGTGAAGCCGCCGATCTCGCGCACGACGGACATCCGGATCGCCGCGGTAAGCGCTGGAACGAAGTTGTTGTCGATGAGCGGTCCCGCGACGCTGCCTTCGTGCATCGGCCCCCAGCGTTCGCTGTAGCGGAACCGCTCCGCTCCGCTGTCCTCGACGAAGCAGTCCGAATACACCATCCCGAAGTCACCATCGGCGAACTTCGCCCGCTGCCGTGACAGCTTCTCCGGCAGCCATTCGTCGTCCTGGTCGATGAGGCAGACGATCTCCCCTCGCGCCTCGCGCAGCCCGATCGTCCGTGGTGTTGCCGGGCCGCCGCTCGAGGGCGAGTGAAACAAACGGATGCGGGAATCGGCAGCGCCGAGTTGACGCAGCAGGTCGACAGAACCGTCAGTGGAGCCGTCATCCACCACGACCAGCTCCCAGTCCTCGTCGGTTTGACCTTGAATGGATCCGATCGACCGCCGTACGAAGCGTTGGCCGTTGTAGACCGGCATCACAACGCTGAAGGTGGGTGCTGCCCCGCTCATCTCATGGACACTGTAGGGATGGCACATCTCGCGCAGAGGGTGAAGTCGCGCCTGGGATCGGCGAGTCGGGTCCTGCTCAACGGCGTGCAACCACCCGCGGCACCCTCCTACGACCTCCAGCACGTCTTCCCTGCCGGCGCCTCCGTCTGGGTGCGTGGTGAGAGCGACTGGTGGGTCTACAACGAGGTCTTCGTCGACCATGAGTACGACGGGGCGATCGACCTCGCGCTCCGCAGGGCCGACGCGAGCCGCGGCGCTTTCGTCGTCGACCTCGGTGCCAACGTCGGATATTTCAGCGCGCGTCTCGTCGAGCAAGCCGCGCGGGCAGGATTCCCGACGAACGCCATCGAGGTGCTGATGGTGGAAGGGAGCCCCGCGGTCCACGCCGACCTCAGCGCCCGATATCGGGACAGCCCGCTTCCGGGGGCACGTACGTCGATCGTCCACGGCCTCGTCGGGCGGCGTGAGGGCGTCGGCGAGATGCTCGAGATCCCGTTCGGGGCCCGCAACACCCTGCGAGCCGAGCACAACGCCTCCCTCGCGGAGGTGTACGAGACCGAGCGGGTCTCAGTGCCGTTCATCGACCTCATGAAGTACGTCGAGCCGCGCTCCCGGATCGACCTGCTGAAGTGCGATGTCGAAGGATCAGAGCAGCTCGTCCTCGAGAACTACTCGGCCGATCTGCTCCCCAAGGTCGAGGTCGCGGTGCTGGAGCTGCACCACAGGCTGTGCGACATCGACCGCTGTCGCGCCATCCTCGGCGAGGCAGGCCTCACGCAAGCTCTTGTCGCAGCGACGACGGAGACGACGACGCTAGAGGTATTCGCCCGGCAATAGCCGTCGAGTCAACCGGCGAGCCACTCCTCCCGCGGGACGAGATCGGCCGGGGCCTCGCTCTCGCCCACCACACCGAGCGCGCACCCGACCCTGCCCGCGACCGCAGTCCAGCGAAGCTGCTCCGCGTGCGCGCGGGCGGCCGCGGAGTAGCGCATCACCTGCTCGGGCACGCACATCTGGCGCATCGCCGCGACGAGGTCGTCGAGCTGCGCCGGGTCCACGAACAGCCCACCATCCCTGCCCACCGCTTCCCTGGCTCCCCCGACTGTCGTCGCGACGCTGGGCAGGCCGACGAAGCCCGCCTCGGCGTACGCGACACCGAACGGCTCGTAGCGAGACGGCAGCACGAAACAGGTGGCCCGACGAAACAGGTCCTCGAGCCGCGCGCGCGCTTCGGGTTCGGCGAACGCCGAGCTCCCCGTCGCAATCCGGCCATGTCCTCGCACCCCCGGCATCGAGATCGGGGGGTGGTCGCTGACGACGTCAAGCTCGGCGTCCGGCACCTGCTCTCGCACCCGCGAGAAGGCGCGCAGCACCTGCTCACCGTTCTTGCGCTCCCAGTCGTTGCCGACGAACAGGAAGCGCGGCGTGGTCCAGTCGCGGCTGGCGGGAGGCTCGATCTCGACGTTCAAGCCGAATCCCACGACATGCACCTTGGCGGGGTCCACTCCGTAGTCGTTGACGATCGACGCCGCCGCCCAGCCGCTGGCCGCGCAGCAGGCGCGCGCTCGCCGATAGATCGCGGCTTGGCGACGCTCCCACCTGCGCGCCACTCCCGGGTGGAGCTCGCCGCCCAGATAGTCCGGCAGCCGTCGAGCCAGCGCGACGGTCATGTCCTCGAACGTGACAAAGCCGCGCGGCAGCGGATGACCGAACTCGCTGCCCATCTGCACCCAACGCGCCCGACCGTCCGGATCGGCACGCCGGATCCGACGCCGCACGACGGCCTCCCGGGCCCACACGAGCTCAGAGCGTTGCGGCCATGTCGAGTCGTCCCGACCCGACACGGCAAGCCAGCGACGAAGCGCCGCCTCCAACCGTTCGGAGGGCTCCGCGCTGACGACGAGCGACGAGCAGCCATGGTCGAGCAGCCCTCTCGCCAGACCCGCGGGGACGCCCGACCACGACTGAGGAGACCCGACGAGACGGCCGACGATTCCCACAGGGGTCGGCGAGCCGGACGCCGTCATCGCCGCGCCCGACACATTCGGCTCCTCTCGGATCGGTCGATGAGCGACCGGCCCGCTCGCCCGGCAGTCCCCAATCTCCCGGCCAGTATCGTCACTTGCGACAACGACGCGAGCGCATCGGGTGAGGACGGCAGTGCCAACAGGCTTCTTCGACCAGCATCCCGACTTCTATGGCACGGGCAACGCCGGTCCGGTCGCGCCGGAGTCGATCAAGCGGCGCCTTAACGCGCGACACGACGTCATGATCGCGGCGAACTCCTCGGCGTTCGCCGGTCGCACCGTGATCGACCTCGGCAGCCATGACGGGCGATGGACGTTCGCCGCCCTCGAGGCCGGCGCATCGCACGCGACCGGGATCGAGCCACGGCCGGAGCTGGTGCAAGCTGCACAAGAGCATTTCGCCGCGAGGGAGATACCGCCGGCAAAGTACTCATTCGTCGTCGGCGACGCCCTCAGCACGCTCGGTGAGAAGTCCCCGCAGGCCGACGTCGTGCTCGTGCTGGGCGTCTTCTACCACTTCAGCTACCACGTCGAGCTGCTGAAGCAGCTGCGTGCGACCGGCGCGCAGACGATCATCATCGACACGCTGGTGAGCCCGGACGGCCCGCCGAATCGCTTCGAGAACTCGATCGGCTTCATCGCCGAGGCGGTCGACGACGTCTCCAACGCGAGCAACGAGATCTATCCCGGCGCGGGCGTGTCGATCGTCGGGTTCCCGTCACGTCGGGCGATGGCGTTTCTCTTCAACGCCTTCGGCTACGACCTGAAGGAGATCGACTGGACGCCGTACGTGGCGAAGTGGGGCGTTGACGGCATCCAGGACTACCAGGATCGAAGCCGCGGCACGTTCGTCGCCAACCGGCTCAGCGATGCCGACGCGCGCCGGGTCCTCGACCGCATCGTGGCCGACAGCAGCGCCGCCCGCCATGCCACCGCGCCCGACGTCCCAGCGTCACTCGCCGGCCGGATCCGGCGGCGGCTGCTGGATGGCCGCACGACCCGACCGTAGATGAACGCAACCGGCATCCCGGCATGACCGCCCCCGACGACACGCCTTCCTGGGAAGGTCTGCAGCCGGTGCCGATCCGGGTGCTGGTCAAAGGCGCGTCGTCAGCCGTCTGGGTGTCACCACCCGGCGGTGCCCGCACCCGGCAGACGTTTCCCTGGTGGTTGCAGGCGGTCCTTACCTCGAACGGCCTGCCGGCCGAAGTACGAAACGCTGCACGTGAGGCGCAGATGATCACCGAGGCGCTCTGCGACTGGGATGACGAGGTCCAGCGCTGGTCGCCGGACGTCGTGATCCTCAACTACGGGCAGTACGAGTGCATGCCCGGCATCCTGCCTCGAGCGCTGGAGCGCCTGGGCGTCGGCTGGCACCGCCACCCAGGAGCGGTTCGCGACCGCATTCGCCGGTGGATCGTCGCGCCGACCTGGCGACGTCTCGCCAGCATGCAACGTGCGCTCGACAAGGCGCTCGACCCCGGGCCTTACCGCGTCAAGCCCAAGCGATTTCTGCGCGAGCTGGAGCGCTTTCTCGACCAGGTGCGGATCGTGGGCAGCCCGCTCGTGCTGGTGATGGACACCTGGCCGCTGTCGTCCCGTTGGGTGTCGTGGTTTCCGGGGATGGAGGCGAGAAGCGCTGAGCTGCGGGGCTGCATCCACACCTGGATCGCCGCCCGTGGCGATCCGCAGGTGAGGCTGTTCCCGGTCTCGGAGCTGCTGGTGCGTCACGACCTCGACCGCGCGCTGCCCGACGGCGTGCACTACGCCGCGTTCGTCCATCGTGAGATCGCCGAGGAGCTCGCGACGATCATCGCCGAGTGGGCGCAGGGGGAGCCACACCTGCGGCGGTCCGCCGGATGAGCCTGCGCGTGATCGGCGCGGGCCTCGGCCGCACCGGCACGTCGTCGCTCACCGCGGCGCTGTCGTTGCTGCTGGACGGCACGTGCTACCACTTCGAAGAGGTCATCCAGCACCCCGAGCACGTGGACTTCTGGCGCCGCGCCACCAGAGGTGAGGCAGTGGACTGGGACGCCGTCTACGCGCCGTACGTCGCGACCATGGACTGGCCAGGGGCGGCTTTCTGGCGCCAGCTCGCGACCGCCTATCCCGACGCCCTCGTGCTGCTGTCGGTCCGGCGAAGCGCAAGCGAGTGGTACGACAGCGCCGAGAAGACGATCAGCACACTCGTCGGCAAGCCCGACCCCTGGCGGACCGAGGCCGACGGCCCGTGGCTCGACATGGCCGGCGAGCTGCTTCGTACGACGTTCGTTCCCGCGCCGTTCGACCGGGCCGATGCCGAGGCGGCATACGCGCGGCACAACGCCGAGGTCCGGGCGTCGGTACCTCCCGGCCGCCTCCTGGAATGGACGCCGGGCGACGGCTGGGAACCGATCTGCGAGCGGCTCGGAGTCGACGTGCCGGCCGCGCCCTTCCCGCATCTCAACACGCGAAGTGACTTCCGCAGCTCGCTCGAAGAAGGTGCGACGTCAGCCGACGGGCGACGGTCGAGCCGGGCCGGGCATCGCCTGCTCGCAGCCGCGCGCCGGGCGCTGCGGCGGACCGGGCGTTAGCTGAGCGCGTCCTGACTCGGCGCGCTCGCCGAGATGCGCCACGCACCATCGAGATGCACCGCGCCGTACTGCGGCCGATCGTCGTCGGAGATCACCTCGAGCTGGACCCCGACCTGGTGAACCTCGAGCGGCGCCTCGCCGGCCTGTTGGACCACGGTCACAAGCACCCGATAGCTGCCGGGCGCGGCGCCGACGACCGGGAGGTCGCCCTCGATACGCAGCGTCCCGGGGTGCGAAAGCGCCTCAGCCGAGCCATCGACATCGCAGCCGCCGGCGCGAAAGCCATTCGCTGTCTGCAGCACGAGCACGATCCTGGTGTCGGGCAGCGGATCCTCGACGTCGACCGTGAGGGACAGCCCGAGCCGGCCGTTCGAACGAATGGCAGGGGCAGCGAGCTCCACGCCGCGAATCCGGATGTGGCGCCGCTCGGAGGCCGGTGTCTGGTCTCGCGCGGCACTTGTCCCGACGCCGGCGAGGTAGCGGTCGACGACCAGCCGAGGGTCGCCTTCATCCACGACCGAGCCGTGCTCCAGCCGGACGACACGCTGACAGATCTCGGGCACCAGGATCAGGTTGTGGGTCACGAACAACAACGTCGCGCCTTGCTCCCGGAGGAGTCGCATCCGCTCGAAGCCGCGCCGCTGAAACTCCGCGTCACCGACGGAGAGCACCTCGTCGACGAGAATGATCTCCGCGTCGAGGTGTGACGCGATCGCGAAACCCAGGCGCGCCATCATGCCGGAGGAGTACCGCTTGACCGGCGTGTCCATGAAGCTCTCGATGCCGGCGAACTCGACGATGGCGTCGTAGTGGCGCGCCACCTCACTGCGGCTCATCCCGAGGACGGCGGCGGAGAAGCGAACGTTCTCCGCACCCGTGAGGTCGGGCTGGAAGCCGACGCCGAGCTCGATCAGCGAGGCCACCCGACCCCGCGTGGTGACCCTCCCGCTGGTCGGCGCGATCACGCGTGCTGCCAGCTTCAACGTCGTCGACTTGCCGGCGCCGTTCGGCCCGATCACGCCGACGATCTCACCGGGCGCCACCTGGAAACTGACATCACGAAGCGCCCAGAACCCCTCCGCTGGGGTACGCCGACCGAGCCGGCCGGGCAGCGCGGCGCGCAGGTTGGCCCGCTCCGCTCCTCGCCGATAGACCTTCGACACCGCATCGAACGCGATGACCGCTTCGCTCATGCGACATCCACGAGCCGTGGCTCAACCGCGCGGACGTAGGAAATCGCCAGCCAAAGAGCGGCAACCGCGACGGCGGCCTGCGCCAGAAGCAGGTCCCACTGCGGCCAGGCATGGAGAACCGCGACGCGGCGGGTCGAGGTGACGGCGACCGCCAGCGGGTTGATGTCGTTGATCCAGCGGAAGCGTGCAGGGAACAGCGTGGCCGAGTACATGATCGGCGTACCGATGAACAACAGCTGCATGAGCAGCGGCACGACGAAGCGCAGATCACGGATGAATACGGCAACGGTCGCGCTGAAGGTGGCAAAGGCAGCGACCCAGGCGATGATCATCAGGTCGACCGGCACGAGCGCGAATATCGTCACCGACAGGCCGAGGCCTTGCGCCAGGACGATCACGATCAAGATGCTGGTCCCGATCAGCAGGTCGATGGCGAAGGCACACACCTGGGCGAGCGGGACGATCTCGCGCGGGAAGTACACCTTGCCGGCGACCGGCATCGCTCCGATCAGCGACTGGACGGTGATGAGGAGCACCGACGACACGAACGTCCACGGGACGAGCCCGGCCCACGCGAAGGAGATGTAGGGCTTGCCGTCGGAGGAGACGTGCAGGACGCCGGCCATGATCCCGCCGAAGATCGCGAGGATCGCCAGCGGCTGGATCACGCTCCACGCAATGCCGAGCAGGCTCTGCCGGTAGCGGATGTTGTATTCCTTCTTTGCCCACGCCGCCAGCAAGGGCAAAGCCAGCCGTACTCGCCGTCCGATTCGGTCGTGTTCCCAACGGCCGTCCGCCGCCGTGCGGACCGCTCCGGCGCCGTCCTTCGACGCCAGATCCACGGCTTCCGACATGCGCTGAACCTACACTCGGCCTGCGGATCCGACGCTGCAACGACCGAACCGGGCCGCGCTCGACAGCCGCCGCGAAAGGGCGCCCGTTGCCTGAGTACGTCTACAACTTCAACGAGCGCCCGGCCATGCTTCCATGCATCCCGGTCGGTGCATCAGTGCTGGAAGTCGGTTGCGGACGCGGCGGGTTCGGGTTCGCTATGCGCAGAGACCGAGCGGTGACCCGATCCGTCGGCATCGAGCTGGATCCGGGCGCCGCCGAGGAGGCTCGCCAGCACTTCGACGAGGTCCTCTGTGGTCCGTATCCCGATGTGCTGGGGGGTCGCACCGACACCTTCGACTGTGTGGTGTTCAACGACGTGCTCGAGCATCTCGTCGACCCCTGGCAGGCACTCGTTCACGCCAAGGCACTGCTCGCGCCCGGCGGGAGGGTCGTCGCCTCCATCCCGAATGCGCGAATGCTCGACGTCAGCCTCGGGCTGCTCCGCGGGGACTGGCACTACCAGGATCAGGGAGTCCTCGACCAGACGCACCTGCGGTTCTTCACGCGCCGATCCATCGTCCGCATGCTCGAGCAGACGTCGTACGACGTGCAGTCGATTCATCCCATCAACCCACTCCCGCGCTATCGGCGGGTGGCGCGGCTCCTGAGCGGCGGCGGGCGGGTACGCCGGACGCTCGCCGACTTCGTCCACATCCAGTTCGCCGTCACCGCCACACCCCGTGGCTGACGGACCCGGCAGGACTCCTGCTGTCTCGGTCGTCCTGTCCGTGCGCAACGGCGGTGCGCTGCTCGATGAGCAGCTCGCCGCGCTGGCACGGCAGCGCATCGACCGTGACTGGGAGCTCGTCATCGTGGACAACGGATCCACCGACGACTCGATGCGCCGCGTCGAGAAGATGGCCGACGAGTTCGCCCACCTCACGGTCGTGACCGCAAACGAACGGGCCGGCCTGTCCTACGCGAGGAACGAAGGAACGAAAGCCGCACGGGGCGCCGTCATCGCCTTCTGCGATGCCGACGACGTCGTCCGGCCCGACTGGCTGGTCAGCCTCTCCGAACAGGTCAAGCCCGGGACACTCGTCGGGGGCGCATTGGCCTACGACCGGCTCAACGACCCGGTCACGGCCTTCTGGCGAGATCTCGACGGACCGATGTCCGAACTCCCGATCTGGTTTCGCCACCGGCCCGTGGTGATGGGCGCGAACTTCGCGATCACCAAGGCCGACCTCGAGCGGCTCGGAGGCTTCGACGAGACCTTCACGGGATCTTCCGACGAAGTCGACCTCTGCTATCGCGCATACGACAACGGCATCGAGGTGGCGTTCGCACCCGATGCGGTCGTCGACTACCGGCTGCGAAACACCATCCGGGCAGCCGCACGGCAGCAGAACGGCTACGGCCGCGCAAACGCGCTGCTCTACCGCAAGCACCGGGCGACGATCCCCGCGCCGAGACCGGGCGAGCTTCTCTACCCCTACTGGCGGCTGCTGCGCTGCCTTCACCACCTCGTACGAGGACGCGCGCTCCGCGGACATTGGATGTGTGACGCCGCATACCGCAGGGGTCGACTCTCGGGCTCACTCGAGGCCCGGGTGTGGTTCATCTAGCGGCGACGACTACCGGTCGTAGTAAGCGCGGCATTCGGTGTAGTCCGGAAGCAGGCCCTGTCGCTGCGCCTCGGCAAGAGTCGGAGCCCCTCGATCCTTGTCCGACAGGATCAGCGCGTCACGATCGATCGACCACGGAATCTGCAGGTCGGCATCCAACGGATCCACCGTCCGCTCTGACGACGCGTTGTACGGCGAGGAGACGAGATAGACCACGGAAGTGTCGGGCTGCAACGCGCAGAAGGCGTGGCCGAGTCCTTCGGCGATGAACACGGCCTGTCGATGTGCCGAGCTGAGCCGCACCTCTTGGGTCCTGCCGAACGTCGGCGAGCCTACTCGGACATCGACCACGACGTCGAGGACCTCCCCGACAGGGCAGTAGACGAGCTTCGCCTGCCCGGGCGGGACGTCGGCGAAGTGAACCCCGCGAGTCACCCCACGCGCCGACGAGGAGTGGTTGGCCTGCTTCACCTCGAATCGGCGACCGGTTGCGGCTTCGAGGGCATCGAAGCGGAACCACTCGAGAAAGAAACCGCGGTCGTCGCCGTGCACCGGCATGGTCAGGAGCCATGCGTCGGGGATCTCGAGGGGCTCGACGATCATGTCGGCATGGCCGGGCGGCCGAGGAGCCCGGCGAGGTAGTCCCCGTACCCGCTCTTCTGGAGCTCGCTAGCCGCTACCGCGAGCTCGTCGTCCGAGATCCACCCGTTGCGCCACGCGATCTCCTCCGGACACCCGATCTTCAAGCCTTGACGTTCCTCGATCACGCGCACGAACTCCGACGCCTGCACCAAGCTGCCGAAGGTGCCCGTATCCAGCCACGCCGCGCCGCGGGGAAGGACGCTGACGTTCAGCCGGTCCTGCGCGAGGTACGCCGCGTTGACACCGGTGATCTCGAGCTCGCCGCGAGCACTCGGCGCCAACGATCGCGCTATCTCGACGACATCGGAGGAGTAGAAGTACAAGCCCGGCACCGCGAACTCGCTCCTCGGATTCTGGGGCTTCTCCTCGATGGACAAGACCTTGCCCGAGCTGTCGAACTCGACGACGCCGTACTCGGCCGGTCGGGCCACGCGGTAGGCGAAGATGTGACCGCCATCGACGTCCGCCATCGCGGTGAGCCCCCGGCCGAGATCGCCGCCGTAGAAGATGTTGTCGCCGAGGACGAGAGCGACGCGCTCACCACCGATGAAGTCAGCCCCGATCGTGAATGCCTGAGCCAGGCCCTTCGGCTCGGGTTGCGTGGCATAGGTGATGTCGATCCCGAAGGCCGCGCCAGCGCCGAGCAGCCGGCTGAACGACTCCATGTCCTGCGGGGCGGTGATGACGAGAACGTCCCGGATCCCGGCAAGCATCAGGGTCGACAGCGGGTAATAGATCATCGGCTTGTCGTACACGGGCATCAGCTGCTTGGAGATGGCCTTCGTGATGGGCCAGAGGCGGGTGCCCGTCCCGCCCGCGAGGATGATCCCCTTCATCGCGCTACGACCGTAATCCATGCCTGGCCGCGAGCTCGTACGCCGCGAAGTACACGTCGGCCACTTGGGCAGGGCCCGACATCTCACTCACCCGTTGCAGGCCGGCGGCCGCGAGATCGGCCCCCTCTGCCGGCGAGTCCAGCAAGGCCGCCAGACGCGTCGCGACGGACGAGGCCGAGAGGTCGTCGCACCACGCGGCGGCATCGCTGAGCGCCTCGGGCAGCGAACCGACCCGGGCGCACACCACCGGCGTGCCGGACGCGGCTGCCTCCACCGCGGGCAACCCGTACCCCTCGTACGCGGTCGGATAGAGCAGGGCTTCTGCGTTGGACAGCAGGGCCGCCCACTCCTCGTCGTCGAACTGCCCGACGACCAGACCGGGCTCAGGTGGGACGACATCGGGCCCCGCGATCACCAGATCGAGTGGCCGGCCTCGGCGAACCACCCGCCACGCCTCGATCGCCATCGGAAGGTTTCGGCGCGACGAGCCGCCGAGCGCGACCAGATACGGGTTGCCCACACCGAGCCGCGCGAGCAGCTCGCCGGCGTCGAGACCGGGACGAAAGATCGGGTCGACGGCAGGCACCGCGGCGAAGATCCGCTCGGCGGGTACGTCGTAGGTCTGCATCACGTCATCGGCGGCGGTCTGCGAGGACGTGATGATGGCGCGCGCCGTGCGGGCGGCCCATCGGGCCTGAACGACATAAGAGGTCCGGCGCCCGAACTTGAACCACTCGGGATGACGTTCGAACGTGAGGTCGTGCAGCGACACGACCATGGGGATCCGCTGCACGAACGGCAGGGCGTACCACGGGCAGTGGAAGATGCCGTCGAACCGGCGCAGCCATCGTGCGGCGGGGCCCTGCAGCCATTCACTCGCCAGACCCGGCCACGGAGTTCGCAACGCGTGCTCCGGGAGCCCGAGGTTCAGCGGCGGCCGTTCGGTCTGGGTGAGCAGCTCGATCTCGACCCGGCCAACGAGGTGCGGGAGCACCTGGCCGGTGACTCGACCGACTCCGTTCGGCGGATGAGCCTGCAACGACCGGGCGTCGAGCGCTAACCGCATCGCTCGACCTTAGGACGACCCGGGCCCGCCTTCCTGGCAGGGCATCCTGGTAGCCATGTCCTCTGTTGCGTCGCGCGGGCGGCCGCGGTGAGCGGGATCGATCCGCGCGCACTCGACGACGAGGCGCTCCGCAGCTACGTCGCGGGATGCGAGTGGTATCACACGGTCGAGCTCCGTCCCGGCATCGAGACACCGGGCTGGTTCGACCTGCGCACGGTCGCACCGCGGCTGCCGTGGCCGGAGCTGGCCGGCCGGCGCTGTCTTGACGTCGGCACCTTCGACGGGTTCTGGGCGCGGGAGATGCTCCAGCGTGGTGCAGCCGAGGTCCTGGCCGTCGACATCCTCGATCCGCGCCGATGGGACTGGCCCACCGGCAGCGAAACCGGGATCGTGGACGCGCTCGCCGCGCGCAAGCGCAAGGGCGACGGCTTCGAGTTCGTCAACCGCGCGTTGGACCACTCGATCGAGCGACGCGAGCTGTCGGTGTATGACCTCGACCCGGCCGACATCGGCAGCTTCGACCTCGTGTACGTCGGCAGCCTGCTGCTGCACCTTCGGGATCCGATCCGGGCCCTGGAACGGGTCAAGGCCGTCTGCAACCCCGGCGGCGCCATGCTGCTCGTCGACGCGATCGACCTCGAGCTCACGGTGCGCCACCCGCGACGTCCGATCGCCTCGCTCGACGGCATCGGCCGCCCGTGGTGGTGGAAGCCGAACGTCGCCGGGCTGGTCCGCATGGTGACCGCGGCCGGCTTCGAGCCCACGGCGGCGCCGATGCGCGTGTACATGCCGCTCGGGCCCGGTTACACCGGCCCCCGGCCGCGGCCTTCGCTGCTGAGGACGGCGGCCGGCCGGGAAGCGCTCGTGCAGGCGCGGCGCGGCGACCCGCATGCCGCGATTCTCGCCCGACCCCGACCGGCCTAGGACGCACCGGGTGGCGCGACGGAGGGACAAAGGTGCGGTGGTCGCAACGCCGCCGACGCGTGCCCCGAGGACCGGCGTGGTGATCGTCACCTACGAGCCTGACGCGGTCATCACCGCCGTGCTCGATGCGATCGACCACGAAGACGTCTCGGCCATCGTGGTGGTCGACAACTCTCCGCGCGGCTCGGTCGAGCTCGACCAGGCCCTCGCGAGCCACCCCGGCATCACCCTCGCCGTCCACCCCGAGAACCTCGGGTTCTGCGCCGGCAACAACCTCGGCCTGCGCATGCTGCCGAAGACCGACTACGTCCTCTTTCTCAATCCTGACGCCGTCGTGCCGCCCGGCTTCGTCGCGACCGCGGTCGACGTCCTCGACCGGCACCCGACGGTCGGCGCACTGAACCCGAAGCTCCTGCGAATCGACCCCGCCGGGCTTCACACCACCGGGGAGCTCGATTGCGCGGGCGTCTTCCCGACCTGGTACGGCAGGCACTACGACCGCGGACAAGGAAGCCCCGACGTCGGTCAGTACGACGGTCCTCCGGAGCGGGTGCCGGCGCTGTGCGGCGCGGCCATGTTCTGCCGGCGGGAGGCCCTCGACGCGGTGGCGCCCGACGGCGAGGTCTTCGACGAGCGGTTCTTCATGTACAAGGAGGACGTCGATCTCTCGTGGCGGCTCCGGCACGAAGGCTGGGAGCTTCTCTACGTCTCCGATCTCGCCGTCGGGCACGTGCGCGGTGCGCGATCCGTCGCCGCCGACCCGAAGACGCTCCTCCGCCTCCGGCGCCGTTCGCTCACCAACGACTGGCGCGTGTGGCGAAAGGGACTGCTCCCGCTACCCATGCGGATGTCGATGTTCTGCTACCTGATCGCGAAGACGATCCGGGTGCGCCTACTACCGTGGCGGCTGCCGTGATGAACGACGTCTGCGTGTGCATCCCCACGCTGAACCCAGGTCGCTGGGTCGACCAGCTCGTCGCCGCGCTCGGCGCGCTCGACCCCACGCCCGGCCAGCTGCTCGTCATCGACTCATCCTCCGACGACGGCGCGGTCGCCGCCCTGGCTGCCGCCGGAGCGCGAGTTGACGTCATCTCGCGCAGCGACTTCGACCATGGCGGGACGCGTAACCGCGCGTTCGACCTGAGCGACGCCGAGTACGTCGTCTTTCTCACGCAGGACGCGATTCCCACCAGCCCCGACTCGGTCGACGGCCTCGTCAGCGCGTTGCGAGACGACGAGCGGGTCGGCATGGCGTTCGGCCGGCAGCTGCCCAACCCCGCCGCGTCGGCCGCTACCAGGGCGCACCGCCTCATGCTCTATCCGCCGGAGTCGGCGACGGTGACGCCCGACGATGTGGACGCGCTCGGCATCCGAGCCAGCTTCGCGTCGAACTCGTTCTCCGCATACCGCCGCGCGGCGATGGATGAGATCGGCCGGTTTCCGCAGCGGATCATCAGTCATGAGGACCGTTGGGCGGCTGGAACCATGCTCGGCCACGGCTGGTCGGTGCGATACGTCGCGGAGGCCACGGTCGTGCACTCACACGAGTACACGCTCGGCCAGACCGTCCGCAGATACTTCGACGCGGGTGTCTTCGAGTCGACGAACGCCTGGCACAGAGAGGCGTTCGGGCGGCCGCATCGCTATGGCCGTCAGCTGGTCACACAACAGCTCGCGGCGGCGGCCGATGACGGCCGAACCGCGCAGCTCGGCGTCATCGCCCGCTCCGCGGCAGCACTGGTTGGCCACCAGCTCGGCGTCACGTCCCGGGCACTGCCGAAACCGGTGCGACGCCGGCTGTCCATGACTCCGTCCTACTTCGGCTGAGGCACGGGCGGCGGCGCGGCCCCCGCCCGATCAGGCATGCTGAAGAAGTGCGACTGTTCGTCACCGGAGGTGCGGGGTTCATCGGGTCGCACTTCGTCCGGACCCTGATCTCAGGCGGCTACGAACCCTTCCGTGACGCAGAGGTCACCGTCTACGACAAGCTGACCTACGCCGGCAACCTGGCCAACCTCGCGCCGGTCGCCGAGGCACCCGGCTACACCTTCATCCAGGGCGACATCCTCGACACCCCTGTCCTCGACACCGTGCTCCCCGGCCACGACCTCGTCGTCAACTTCGCCGCCGAGTCCCACGTCGATCGCTCGATCGTCGGTGCGGCCGACTTCGTCATGACCAACGCGGTCGGCGTCCAGACATTGCTCGACGCCTGCCTTCGCGCCGGCATCCCCCGCGTGCTGCAGGTGTCGACGGACGAGGTCTACGGCTCTACCGAGGGCGCCGGATTCGTGGAGACGGATCTGCTCGAGCCCAGCTCGCCGTACTCCGCCGCCAAGGCGGGCGGCGACCTGATCGCCCGTGCCTACGTCGTCACGCACGGGCTCGACGTCGTCATCACCCGCTGCACGAACAACTACGGCCCGTTCCAGTATCCGGAAAAGGTCATTCCGCTGTTCGTCACGAACCTCATCGACGGCCTACCGGTCCCGCTGTACGGCGACGGGGGCAACGTCCGTGACTGGCTGCACGTCGACGACCACTGCCGCGCGATTGCGATGGTGCTCGAAGGCGGCCGCGCAGGCGAGATCTACAACATCAGCGGCGGTGTCGGGCTGAGCAACCGCGAGCTGACGGAACGGCTGCTCGCGGGGTGTGGCGCCGACTGGAGCTCGGTGCAGTACGTCGAGGATCGCAAGGGTCACGACCGGCGTTACGCACTCGATGACACCAAGATCCGGGCCGAACTCGGATACAAGCCTCAGATCGGCATCGACGAGGGCCTCGCCGCGACCATCGCCTGGTATCGCGAGAACGAGCAATGGTGGCGCCCGCTCAAATCCAGCACTCCCTGATGCGCTGGCTCGTGACGGGGGCCGGGGGTGCCCTCGGCCGTGACCTCGTGGACCTGCTCCGTGCCGCACAGGAGCCCGTCACCGGATTGACACGCGACGAGCTCGATGTCACCAACGCGGAGGACATCCGCCGCGCGATCGGCGACGCCGGCGGTGCCGACGTCGTGATCAACACTGCGGCCTACACGCGCGTCGACGACGCCGAGTCCGACTCGGACGCCGCCGAGCGCGTCAACGGATGGGCGCCCGGCCTGCTCGCGATCGAGTGCTTCAACCGCGCCCGCCTGATCCATGTGTCCACCGACTACGTCTTCGGCGGGGACGCGACGGAGCCCTACGAGGTGGAAGCGCCGATCAGCCCGCAGTCGGCCTACGGGCGGTCCAAGGCCTCGGGCGAAGCAGCCGCGCTGGGGCTGACCCCTGGCGGCGACGTCCACGTCGTGCGGACCGCCTGGCTGTACAGCGGATCCGGTCCGAGCTTCGTCCGCGCGGTCGGCGGCCGGCTTCGGCAAGGTCAAGCGGTCGACGTCGTCGACGACCAGCGCGGCGCGCCGACCTGGACCCGAGACCTCGCCGCCCGCCTCATCGCGCTCGGGACCGCTGACGTCGCGCCGGGGCTCTGGCACTGCTCGGCCGCCGGCGAGGCGTCGTGGTTCGAGGTCGCGGTCGCCCTGTCCGAGGAGCTGAACTGCGACCCAGCTCTGGTGCGCCCCACCACCTCGGCAGCGTTGCAACGCCCTGCCAAGCGTCCGGCGTACTCCGTGCTGTCCAACCGGAAGTGGATCGCCGCCGGGCTGCCTGCGATGCCGCACTGGCGGGACGCTCTCCACGAGGCGGTCACCACCCTCGGCGACGCTCTCACCGACTGAGGGTCACCGGCCGCGCCGCGACCCGTATCGTGGCGGCATGCCGCGGGCCCTTGTCACCGGCATCACCGGTCAGGACGGCCTGTATCTCGGTGAGCTGCTCGTCGCGAAGGGATACGACGTCTACGGCGTCGTGCGCGGACAGAACAACCCGAAGGTACGGACGGTCGAGCGGCTGATCCCCAGTGTCGAGCTCCTCGAGGGAGACCTCACCGACCTGCCGTCGCTGATCGGCGCCATCGAGATCGCGCAGCCGGATGAGATCTACAACCTCGGCGCGTTGTCGTTCGTCGGACTGTCCTGGCGGCAAGCGGAGCTCACCGCGGACGTCACCGGCATGGGCGTGCTGCGCATCCTCGAGGCGATCCGCATCGCGACGCAGGGCGACATGTCGCGCATCCGCTTCTACCAAGCCTCGAGCAGCGAGATGTTCGGGAAGGTGCGCGAGTCGCCACAGACCGAGAGCACGCCGTTCCATCCGCGCTCGCCGTACGGCGCTGCGAAGACGTTCGGCCACTACATCACGGTTAACTACCGCGAGTCCTATGACGCGTTCGCCTGCTCCGGGATCCTGTTCAACCACGAGTCACCTCGTCGCGGCCACGAGTTCGTGACGCGGAAGGTGACGCGAGGCGTGGCCCGTGTCGCGCTCGGCCTGCAGGAGACGATCGCGCTCGGCAACCTCGAGAGCAAGCGTGACTGGGGCTTCGCCGGTGACTACGTCCATGCAATGTGGCAGATGCTGCAGCAGGACGAGCCGGAGGACTACGTCGTCGCGACCGGCGAGACTCACTCGATCTCGGAGCTGCTCGACATCGCCTTCGCGCGGATCGGCGTCACCGACTGGACCAAGCACGTCGAGGTCGACCAGAGGTTCGTCCGTCCCGCAGAGGTGGACTACCTCTGCGGCGACGCGACAAAGGCGCGCGAGAAGCTGGACTGGACGCCCAAGGTGTCATTCACCGACCTGATCGAGATGATGGTCGACGCCGACCTCGAGCGGGAACGCAAGCTCAGCGAGAACCCGGAGGGCTAGCTTCGTGTCTGGCCTCGAGCCGCCTCGGGTCTCCGCGGACGAGTACGACGAGGACTACTACCGGACCGCCTGCGCCGGTCACGAGGAATGGTCACGGTCGGGCGGAAGCAACCAGGCGGGCATCTACAAGGGCATCATCCGCCGGTCCGGGCTGGCCGCGGGAATGCGCGTGCTCGACATCGGCGCGGGTCGCGGCGAGCTGGTCGCACTCGCCGCGGAGCACGGCGCGAGATGGGCCATCGGTGTCGAGTACTCGGCGGCCGCCGCGAGCCTCGCGGCGCAGTCGGCCGCGTTGCGGGGGGTCGGCGACCGCACCGCAGTGGTCATGGCCGACGCGCGGCGGCTGCCGCTGCCGGACGCGGCCACCGACCTCGTGTTCATGATCGACGTCATCGAGCACCTCGCGCCCCAGGAGCTCGCGATGACCTTGGCCGAGGCCGCTCGCGTGCTGCGGCCCGGAGGCAGACTGTTCGCCCACACCTTTCCGACCCGCACGATCTACGACGTCACCTATCGCTGGATGCGCCTGGCAGCGCGGGCCACCGGACGCCGTTGGCCCGTCGACCCACGCAATGACTACGAGCACCGAATGCACGTCAACGAGCAGACGCGACGAGGCCTTCGGTCCTCGCTGCAGAAGGCAGGGTTCGTCAACCCCGAGGTGAGCTTCGGCGAGTGGGTCTACACGGACTTCGTTCCTTCGGCACGCGGCCGTTCGGCGTTCGCACGGATGGCGCGCCATCGCGTGACGGCTCCACTCGCCGTCGCCGACCTGTGGGTCGACGCCCGCAAGCCGGGCGTCGGCAGCTAGCCGCGAAGGTCGAGGTCCTTCGGGCGCAGCTCCTCCGGACCGAAGTACTCGACGACCCGCGCCGGCGCGCCGTACGCCAGGCAGTAGGCCGGGATCGGGCGGGTCACGACGCTGCCGGCGCCGATGATCGCGCCTTC
>JAICMG010000012.1 GCA_025929365.1 Frankiaceae bacterium | reverse complement strand
GCCGTCACCCTCGGGAAGCTCCTCGTCCCAGTCGTCCTGGCCTAGTTCTTTCATCGCGTCGGCGAACTTCTGCATGCCGGAGTGCGGGAAGGTGCCCCAGTAGACCTTCGCACCGGTGCCGGTCGAGTCGACCGCGGCCATGGTGATGCGGTGCGCCTGGATGTGATCCGGGTGGCCGTAGAAGCCGTTCTCGTCGTAGGTCACGATCACGTCGGGGTGGTACTTCTCGATCAGTACGGCGAGCTTCGCCGCGCCTTCCTCGATCGGCGTGTTCCAGAACGAGTTGGGGGCGTCGTTCTGTGGCCAGCCCATCATCCCGGAGTCGGCATAGCCGAGCAGCTCGAGATGGCTGACCTGCAGGACGTCGCAGGACTTCTGCAGCTCGACCTTGCGCAGCTCGACGATCTCGGCCGGGTTGTGGCCCGGCTCGCCGGGCTTGACTCCGCCCGGCCCGTCGCCGCAGCTGCCGTCGGTGCACGTGACGAGGACGGTGCGGATGCCCTCCGCCGCTGCCTTGGCCAGCACGCCGCCGGTCCCGGTGCCCTCGTCATCGGGGTGCGCATGCACCGCCATCAACGTCAATTGTCGCTCGGCCACCCCGCCGAGCCTAGGCCGCGCCGGGCATGGGGTCGGTCCAGAAAACGAGTCGGCTGGCGGCAGCTCCGGCCCGTACGCTGCTCGCGTGCCGGGGGAGCTGGCTCCGAGCGGGCTGCCGAACATCGGACGCACGCTGGTCAGTGCTCGGTCGTTCGACGAGTACGTCGCGATGTTCGCGCTGACGCCCGCCGACCTTGCCGGCTCGATCCTCGACTGTCCCGGCGGTGCCGCGAGCTTCGCGGCGGAGGCGCGCAGCCAGGGCGCAGCGGTCACCGCAGTCGACCCGGTCTACGCGGCATCGCCCGACTGGCTGGCTGACCACGCGGTCAGCGAGGCGGTGCGCGGCAACCAGCACACCGCGGCGGCCGTCGATGCCTTCGCGTGGACCTTCTTCGCCGACATCACCGACCACCTCGACCGCCGCACGGCGGCTGCCCGGCGCTTCGGTGCGGACCTGACCCGCGGCTCCTCGACCTATGTCGCGGCGAGCCTGCCGTGGCTGCCGTTTCGGGACGCGTCGTTCGACCTGGTGCTGAGCTCGCACCTTCTCTTCATGTACGCGGACCGGCTCGACGAGGCGTTTCACGTCGCCGCGGCACGTGAGATGGCGCGAGTGACCCGGCGCGAGGTGCGCATCTTCCCGCTGATCAACGACGCGGGCACCGACATCTCGGCCCTTCTCTCCGCGGTACGCGACGGCGTCGCCGCCGGCGGGTTCGCCACCGAGATCCGGCCCTCGCCGTACGAGTTCCAGAAGGGCGGCGACGAGATGCTCGTCGTCACGCGAAAAGAGCGGTAGCCCGCGAGCCCGGTCGGCTGGAAGTTGCTGGCATCGTATGGACATGCGACCGGAGCTGCCCGCCGGGACGGTGACACTGATGTTCACCGACATCGAGGGGTCGACCGCGCTGTTGCACGAGCTCGGACAACAGGGCTACGCCGACCAGCTCGCCGAGCACCGCAGCCACATCAGGGCGGCGGTCACCGCGCACAGCGGCGTCGAGGTCGACACCCAGGGTGACGCGTTCTTCGTCGCATTCCCGACCGCGGAGGACGCGGTGGCGGCGGCAGCAGCGGCGCAGGAAGCGTTGAGCTCCGGCCGGATCCGGGTGCGGATGGGATTGCACACCGGTGAGCCGCAGCTCACCGATGAGGGTTACGTCGGTGCCGACGTGCACCTTGGGGCGCGGCTGTGCGCCGCGGGCCACGGCGGCCAGGTGTTGCTCTCCGAGCGGACGCGAGCGTCCATCGAGGCGGCGGTGGTCGAGCTGGGTGAGCACCGGCTCAAGGACTTCGACCAGCCGATCTCGATCTACCAGCTCGGCGACGGCCGGTTCCCGCCGCTTCGCACCGTGGCCAACACGAACCTCCCTCGGCCGACCAGCCAGTTCGTCGGTCGTCAGCGGGAGCTCGAAGACGTCGTGCGGCTGCTGCGTGGCGGCGACCGGCTCGTCACGCTGACCGGACCCGGCGGATCCGGCAAGACGCGGTTGGCGCTGGAAGCGGCTGCGGAGTTCGTCGGATCACGCAAGGCGGGGGTGTTCTGGATCGAGCTTGCCGCGCTGCGATCGCCGGACCTCGTCCTGCCCACCATCGGGCAGGCGATCGGTGGCTCCGGCGACCTCGAGACGCACATCGGCGAACGCGACATGTTGCTCGCGATCGACAACCTGGAGCAGGTCATCGGCGCCGCCAGAGACATTGCACGGCTCGTCGAACGCTGCCCCAGTCTCGCCGTCCTGGTCACGTCGCGAGAGCGACTGCGGGTGCGCGGCGAGGCCGAGTACGCCGTCCCACCGCTGGCGAACGCGGACGCCGTGCAGCTGTTCTGCGCCCGCTCCGGGCTCGCGGCCGGCGACGAGGTCGCGGCGCTGTGCCGCGCGCTCGACGACCTCCCGCTGGCGATCGAGCTGGCCGCGGCGCGAGCCCGCGTGCTGCCGCCGGCGCAGATCCTCAGTCGTCTCGGTCAGCGGCTCGACTTGTTGAAGGGCGGGCGCGACGCCGACGCGCGGCAGCAGACGCTGCGCGCCACCATCGCGTGGTCCTACGACCTGCTCGACGAGCCGGAACGCGTGCTGTTCGAGCGGATGGCGGTGTTCGCGGGAGGGGTCACGCTGCAGGACGCGGCCGAGGTCATCGACGCCGACCTCGACGTGCTCGAGGCGCTGGTCGACAAGAGCCTCGTCCGCGTGGTCGACGGCCGGTTCACGATGCTCGAGACCATTCGCGACTTCGCCTCGGAGCGGCTCGCGGCGTCGGGCGACGCCGAGACCTACCAACGGGCCCACGCCGCGTACTTCCTCGCCCTCGCGGAGTCGCTCGAACCCGACGTGCTCGGCCTGCATCCGGTGGTGGCGTTGGACCGGCTCGAGGCCGATCACGACAACCTCCGGGTCGCCCTCGACCGGTTGGAAGGTGGCGGTGACACCGACGACGCGATGCGCTTGGGGGGCGCGCTGTGGGAGTTCTGGTGCTTGCGCGGCCATCACGTCGAGGGATCGCTTCGGCTCGAGCAGCTGCTGAGGGTGGACGGCGAGCCCGGCGATGCGCGCGCGAAGGTCGCGCTCGGCGCTTCGCACCTGGCGCCGGGTGCCGGTGCGGCGCCGCACGTCTTCCTCGAGCGGGCGCAGCGCGCCGTCGCGGCGCAGCAACCCTTCCCCGATCCATGGCGGATGGCCTTCGCCGAGCACGAGCTCGGGCTGGCCCACGGTCACTGCGGTGAGTTCGCCGATGCGAAGGCCATCATGGAGAACCTCGCGGAGCAATGGCGGGCGCTCGGCGACGAGCACCGGGAGCTGCAATCGCTGCGGATCCTGGCGTGGGCGGCGAGCGAGCTCGGCGACCCCGGCACCTTCCGCCGGCTGCACGAGGAGATCGTTGCCAGGGCCGGCGCCATCGGCGATCTCGAGAATGAGTGGTACTCACTTTCCGTTCTCGCGGACGCCGTCAGCGGCGAGGGACGGCACGGGGACGCGATTGCCATGTTGCGGCGAGCCCACGGCAGCGCAGACGCGAGCGGGGATCTCGGCGCCGTCGAGATGGTGCTGGTGCGCACCGCGCGAGTCGCTGCGCGCGCTGGTCGCGGAGAGGTTGCGGCCCGGGTGCTGGGCGCCGCTGCGGCGCTGCACGAGCAGGCCGGCTGGGTCTACCCGGGGTGGTTCGCCGTGGTGCACGACGACGCAGTAGCGCTCACCCGCGACCAGCTCGCTCCAGCGACGTACGAAGCGGCCTCGAACGCGGGCCGAACGATGACGACCGCCGAGGCGATGGCAATGGCCTGCGACGCCGGCGTGGACGACCAACCGCAGCCCACGGAGTGAGTGCGGCCACTGCTGTCACAGGCCGTTGAGCAGTCCGGTCGGCAGCAGCGTCAGCACGTTCACCGGCAGGGTCTTGAGCACTGACGTCGGGATTCCGAAGTACGTCGACAGCGTGCTGAGCTGCAGGACCGAGAGCGTCCCCGCCGGCAGTGCCGAGATCAGCGTGGTCGGCAGGACGCCGGACGGGATGGTGATCGGGAGCCCGGCGAGCAGCATGCCGATCGTGTTGCCGAGCAGCGGCAGGCTCGCCAGGCCGGGCAGGCTCGGCAACGCGCTCCCGGTGAGGTCGCCGGCGGGAAGCAGCCGGAGGAATCCGACCGGCAGTCCGCTCAACGTGCCCGCCGGGATTGTGAGCGTGGACGACACGGTGGACAGCGCCGTCGAGGGCAGGCCGAGTGAAGAGATGAGGCTGGTGGGAAGCAGGCCGGCCGCGATGCTGAGCGGGAACACCGGCGTCGGTGGGGGCGGTGTGGTGCCGCCGCCGGGGGGCGTACCGGGCGTCACGAACTGCACGAGGTTGCCGGGCAGCAGGCCGAGCACGCTCAGCGGAAGGTTGGGCAGGACGGAGGTCGGGACCCCGAACAGCGTCGACAGCGACGTCAGCTGGACGGTGGACAGCACCGTCGAGGGAACCGTGCCGATGAGCTGGAAGGGGGTGAGGCCGGCGTTCGTCGGCAACGAGAAGGGCAGTCCGCCGAGGGTGGCGGACAGCAAGGTGACCAGGTCGCCGGACAGCGGCAGTCCGGCGAGGCCCGGCAGGCTCGGCAAGGCGGCGCCCGTGAGGTCGGCGGCCGGGAGCATGCCGAGGAATCCGACGGGCAGGCCGCTGAGCGTGCCGGCCGGGATGCCGACCAGCGAAGCGATACGGGACAGCGTCGTCGTGGGCAGCCCGAGGGCGGAGATCGGCGTCGTTGCCGGCAGGCCGGCGGGGATCTTCAGTGGAAGTCCGGACGGGGCCGGGGGCGGCGAGGTGTGGACGGCGTGGACGACGACGTGCTTGGACTTCCTGGCCTTCTTGCCGTGCCGGTCGACGACCGTCACGACGACGACGAAGGTCCCGGGCTTGGTGTAGCTGTGACGGGCACGGCCCTTCAGGCTGTGCAGGACGACGGCCTTGGTCCGGTCGCCGAACCGGATCGTCACCTTGCGCAACCGGTCGCCCTTGGGCAGCCGGCTGTGGTTGACGGTGGCGACGACCTTCGCGCCGACCGCGGGCTTGGCTGTGGACAGCGTCAAGGCCGCGACGGGGTGCGTCAGCGCCGTTGACCTCTGCGGCGCGGCTGCGGCCGACAGCGTCGCCGAGGTGGCAACGGCCAGCGCTGCGGTGACGGCGATGGACATGCCGGATGTGACGGTTGGGCGGATGCGCACGATGGACCCCTCGCTCAGCGAACTCCGTTGATGGGGCAATCGGCTGGTCCGCGCCCGAATAGATGGCTAGATGTCGTCATTGACGCGCTGGGCCGGGTCCCACCGCTTCGGGCGATCGGCTTGTACGATCGACGGAGCGCAAGCACGCGACTTGCTGTTCGGCTTTTCTGTGGAGCCGGCCGGGTCAGCGCTTCGATGCATCGTCTGACCGGCAACCGCTCGGGTTTCCGGTCAACCGAGGAGAGCGATTGCCGCCACGGTCTCGCCGTCGCACCCGTAGTGGTGTGCCGGTGCCGCGCGAGGAAAACGCGCCCGCGCCGCGCCAGCAGCAGCAGCGGCAGCCGGCGCAACAGCGCGGCGAGGGGCGGCGCCGTTCGCAGCCGCAACGGCAAAGCGCCGCGCCACGGCTGCAGGAGCAGGGACCGCTCGCCGTACTCGCGATCTCGCTGGCCAACCTCGGCCGGGCGCGGGTGACCCCGTCGATGCGGGCGGAGTTCCAGGCGGCCGCGTTGCTGCTGCGCGAGCAGCGGGTCGAGGCGACGACGGCACCGATGAGCCCGGCAGCGCGTGGGGCGATGCAGAAGAGGGTGGAGGGGCTCGCCGCGAGCCTCGCCCGGGTCGCGGCGCGCGACGGGTCGTTGTTCGAGCTGCTCGCCGAGGGCGCCCCGATGCTGCCCGGCACCGCTGACGCGATGCGGGTTCTGCGCTCGAAGGCCGGTCTCGCGGTCGCGCCGGAGCCGGAGGCGCCGCCGCCGCCGCCGTCGGTTGCCGAACGCGAGCGTCAGGTGATCCCGCAGTCCGCGGTGCAGCGCAGCCTCGTCAACCCGTTCCTCGCCCCGGACTTCTCGGCCGCTGCGCCGCCGAAGCCGAAGCCGCGGCTGCTCATCGACTGGGAGCTGATCAAGCCGCTGCTTCGCTCCTTCGAGCAGGCAGGCGTCGATGCCCGGTCGTGCATGACGCTGCCGCCGCCGAGCCATCTGCACATCGCGCCCGGGCTGGAGCTGATGCCCCACCAGGCGCAGGTGATCGAGAAGGCGAAGGAAGGGCACCGCACGTTCCTGCTCGCCGACGAGCCGGGTCTGGGCAAGACCGCCGAGGCGTTGCTGGCCGCGAAGGCGGCGGATGCCTTTCCCCTGCTGGTCGTCGTACCGAACGTCGTGAAGACCAGCTGGGCGCGGGAAGCCGCGATGTGGACGCCGGAGCACGCGGCGACGGTGATCCACGGCGACGGCGAGACGGTCGACGCGTTCAGCGACATCGTGGTCGTCAACTACGACATCCTCAGCCGCCACGTCGGGTGGCTGGGCCGGTTCGGCTTCCGCGGGATGGTCGTCGACGAGGCGCACTTCATCAAGAACAAGACCGCGCAGCGGTCGAAGAACGTGCTCGAGCTGTCGCGCAAGGTTCGCGAGCGCACGCCGCGGCCGCTGCTGATGGCGCTGACCGGGACGCCGCTGATCAACGACATCGAGGACTTCCTCGCGATCTGGGAGTTCCTCGGCTGGATCTCCGGTGGCGAGGTCGAGCCCGACCTGCTGCACGCGCTCGAGGCCAACGGGACGACGCCGGTCGACCCGGGCTTCTACCCGCTGGCGCGCGACAGCGTCATCGAGATGGGAGTCGTACGCCGGCGCAAGGTCGACGTCGCCAAGGACATCCCGGCGCGGCGGATCGCCGACGTACCGGTGGAGCTCGAAGGGGCCGCCGGCACCTCGGTGCGGGCGGCGGAGAAGAAGCTGGTCGCGCGACTGGTCAAGCGCTACGACAGCGCGATCAAGGCGCGCAAGGACGGCGACTCGGTCGTCGGCGTCGATGCGGCCGTCGTCCGGCAGGTGTGTGCGCGGGAGCTGCGCAACGCCGACGAGAACGACGACGGTTCCGGCGAGAACGTCTTCGCGATGATGCGGCGGATCGGGCAGGCGAAGGCCGAGCTCGCCGCCGACTACGCCGCGCAGCTGTCGCGCAACGCCGGCAAGGTCGTGTTCTTCGCCAAGCACATCGACGTGATGGACGCAGCCGAGGCGCTGTTCTCCAAGCGCGGGATCGGCTACTCCTCGATCCGCGGCAACCAGACGACCAAGGTGCGGACGAAGAACATCGACGCCTTCGTCAACGACCCCGACGTGCAGATCATCGTGTGCTCGCTGACCGCCGCCGGTGTCGGCATCAACCTGCAGGTGTCGTCCAACGTCGTGCTCGCCGAGCTGTCGTGGACGGCGGCGGAGCAGACGCAGGCGATCGACCGCGTGCACCGCATCGGTCAGGACCAGCCGGTCACGGCGTGGCGAATCATCGCCGCGCAGACGGTCGACGCGCGGGTCGCGGATCTGATCGGGACGAAGGCGAGCCTCGCGGCGCGCGCGCTGGACGCCGAGGACGTCGAGGTGACCGACGTGGACGTCCGTCTCGAGACTCTGGTCAGTCTGTTGACGGACGCCCTCGCCGCTCGTTGATCCTGCGACAAGCTAGGCCGTCACCACCGACCGCGATGTCGCGGCGTCACGGCTCGCGAGGATCGCCAGACCTGCCCAGGCGATTCCGAGCACGATCGCGCCGCCCTGGTCGCCACCGGCAATGCCGACCAGCAACGCGAGCAGCGGGATCGGCGCGAGCGGACGCGCCGCGCCGGCGCGGAAGCCGTCGACGGCGAGCAGGGCCATGCCGACGAGCGAGGCGAGCAGGCCGAGCACGAACACCGGGCCGAGGGTGTTGCCGCCGTGAATCGTGCTGGCGATGGACTCGACGGCCATCGCAAGCTGGCCCACTTGCGCGATGCGCGTCCCGGCGGTTCCGAGGCGGTTGACCTGCAGCCTGGCCGCCAGACCCGGCAGCGCGATCGCGACCGCGATCAGGCCGACGGCGAACGCGAGGTCGAGGACAGTGCCTCGGGCGCCCCAGTGGTGGTCGGGGATCTTGTGGCCGACGACGCTGGCGCCGGCAACGACGAAGGCGGCCGCGGCGACGGCGGCGCTGGTGCGGGAAGTGCTTGTCATGAGACGGCCTTTCCGGAAGCGATGACCAGGACGCTGGAACGGTAGGAACGGCGCGCGGTGGTTGTCGTCTTGCTGCGGGCGGATGTTGCGCGTACGCCGGTGGGCGCATCGGACGCTCGGCGTATGACTGCAGGGGGATGCGGAAGCGCGGACTCACGACCTAGCGTTGAGGCCGTGGTGAAGAAGCTGCTTCGACGGACCGTCGCGGCGCGCGACGTACTGCTCGCGCTGGCGTTGTGCGCGGCCGGCGAGTTCGAGCTGGCTTCCGGTGCGACGTACGGCGGCCATCCGGTGTGGCCGGGATCGACCCTCGCCAACGCGTTGGTGATCCCCGTCCTGACGCTGCCGATGGTCGCGCGGCGTCGACGTCCGCTCGCCAGCGTCCTCTTCACTCTTGCGGCGATCACGGTGAGTGCGGCCGTGTTGGGCGGCGGCGAGGCGACGACGGAGTTCCTGCTGCTGATCGCCACCGTCTTCTCCGGCGCCGCCTACACGGACAACCCGGTGGTCGTTGCCGTCGCCGCTCTCGTCACCGGAGTGGTGCACGGGCTTCGCGATCCGGCCGTCCACGGCGTCGGCGACGGCGTGTGGACGCTGGGGATGCTGGCAATCGCGTTCCTGCTCGGCCGCGCGTTGCATGGTCGGCAGCGCCGCATCAGCAGCCTGCAGCTCGAGGCCGTGGAGCGGGAGAAGGCCCATCTGGGCCAGGTGGCAGCGGCGACCGCTGCTGAACGCGCCGCGATCGCCCGCGAACTGCACGACATCGTCGCGCACGCGGTCTCCGTCGTCGTCATCCAGTCGCAGGCGGGTGCGAGAGCGCTGCCCGAGCGACCCGACCTCGCCGCGCGGACGCTGGCCACCATCGAGGAGACCGGACGGACTGCGTTGAACGACCTGCGCCGGCTGCTGACCGTGCTGAGCCCGGCGGACGGCGACCCGGACTCCCGACCGCTCGGGTCGCTCGACCAGCTGGACGAGCTGGTCCGCACGTTCCAGACCAGCGGGCTTCGCATCGAGCTGGAGCGGCCGGCGCAGCTGCCGCGCCTCGCTCCCGCCGCGGAGCTGGCCGCTTATCGCGTCGTGCAGGAGGCGCTGACCAACGCCGCGCGATACGCGCGCGGCAGCACGGTCACAGTCTCGATGTCGACCGGGTCGGGCGCGTTGGAGATCAGCATCGTCAACACCGTCGGCGAGCAGGTCGAGCATGCCGAGGAGCTCGGAACCGGCCGCGGGCTGATCGGCATGCGCCACCGGCTCGAGCTCGTGGGCGGACAGCTCACCCACGCCGAACCGCTCGACGACGGCTACCGGGTCGCCGCGTCGATCCCGATCGGGGAGAACGAGCTGTCGCGCGAGCGCGAACCGGTCGCGTGATCCGGCTGCTGATCGCCGACGATCAGGACCTGGTCCGGACCGGGTTCCGCATGATCGTCGAGGGCGAGCCGGACCTCACGGTCGTTGCCGAGGCGCGCGACGGGCGCGAGGCCGTCGCGCTGGCACGCCAGCATCAGCCGGACGTGATCCTGATGGACATCCGGATGCCGGTCATCGACGGGATCCAGGCGACGCGCGACATCACCCGCGACTCGGGCGGGTCGCGCGTGCTGATCCTCACGACGTTCGACCTCGACGAGTACGTCTTCGATGCGTTGCGAGCCGGGGCGAGCGGCTTCCTGCTCAAGGACGCCAAGGCTGATCAGCTGGTCGAGGCGATCCGTACCGTCCACGCGGGTGATGCACTGCTCGCCCCGACGGTGACGCGGCGCCTCGTCGCGCACTTCCTCGCGCAAGGGCCGCAGCCGAACAACGATTCGCGGCTGGAGGTCCTCACCGACCGCGAGCGCGAGATCCTCGTCCTCATCGCGAAGGGCCTGTCCAACCAGGAGATCGGGACGGCGCTGTTCATCAGCGAAGGCACGGTGAAGACCCACGTCGGGCGGATCTTCAACAAGCTCGACCTCCGGGACCGGTCGCAGGCCGTGATCGCGGCCTACGAGTCAGGGCTCGTCAAGGCCGCCACGTAGAAGAGGTAGCGACGGCCGGCACTCTTCGGGCTGAGAAGGCCTACGTACGCGCGACGTGGATCTTGTTGGTGTCGGCGTCTCGCCAGATCTTCCATCGGCGGTGGTGGACCAGCCAGTGATGGAACCGGCAGAGGTGGACGCCATTTGCCTTGCTGGTCGGTCCGCCGTGGAACCAGTAGATGAGGTGGTGGATCCGCGTGGCCCACAGCGGCATCTGGCAACCCGGCCAGCCGCAGCCGCCGTCTTCGATCTGCAGCGCATTGCGGATCGCCTTCGGCCAGATTCGGCTGGCGCGCCCGATGTCGAGGACCTCGGACTGGCTGTTCATCACGACGGGCAAGATGTCGGCGTCACAGGCAAGCCGGCGCACGGTGTCAGGGCTGACCCGGATCCCGTTGACGGTGGGCGCGCCAGCCGGGTCGTACGCCGCGTGCGGGTCGAGCTCGTCGAGCAGCGTCTCGTAACGGGCGATGACGTCGAGGTGCGGCCGGTCGCCGTTGAAGTCGGGGAGCAGGTCGTCGAACCCGGCTGCCGCGCCGGCCAGGGTCGCGAGCGCGTCGGCTCGGCGCTGCGGGACGGTGCGGTCGTCTTCGGGTCCGAGTTTCTGGGCGAGAGGTTCGATGACGGCGATCACGGCTGCGCCGGCGTCGGGCTCGAGGACGCCGTCGATGCGGACCATGCCGTCGAACGTGCTGAACAAGTGGAGGTAGCGGTTGCCGTGCAGGCGTTCCCGGCGGGCGTCGGCCTGCTCGTTGGTGCAGGCGGCTTCCTCGGTCGCTTGGCACAGCGCCCGCAGTGAGTCCGGGTCGACGTCCTTTGCCGCCTCGACGAGGATCTTCTCGTCGACCTCGCGGTCGGCCGGGGCCAGCTTCGCAAGGGTTCGCAGGATCGGCGCGGCGTGCTCGATCGACATCTCGCCGGCCGTGAGCGCCTCGCTCATGACGGGACGGACGGGGAGCTGCCTTGACACCTTGAGCAGCCGTCCGGCGCTCGCCGCGGATAGATGCTTGTCCTCGATCAGCCAGGCGCGGGTGCCCCGGCCGTACGGCTCGATCGTTGCCTCGCGTACGTCGACGACCGCGAGGTACCGGGCGATGGCGACGTCGAGCAGCCGACGCGCGTCGACGAGCTCGTCGAGTGCGGCGAGGAGTGGTTCGTCGGGCAGTGCGTGCGGGTCCGCGGTGACGGCCGCCTTCGCTGCCGCGAGCGCCTGGCCCGTCGCAGCACCGCCGTTGCTCATTCACGACTCCCTGATCGAACAGATGTTCGAACGATAAGGGGAGCGACTGACAGAAATCAAGCCCGGAGCGGGGAAATATCGTTGGAAAACAAGGAAAAAAGTTGTCCACAGCTCCGCGCGGCCGGTCGGTCATCCACAACTTGCTGCGCGGCCTTGTGGGCGCGCGGGTGGTCAGTCCAAACGCTCGGCCAATGCGACGATGACTCCCTCCGGCCCGCGTACATAGGCCATCCGCCACGCGTTCTCGTACTCGCCGATGCCGCCGACCAGTCCGTACCCGTCGGCGGCCAACCGTTCGACGATCGCGTGTACGTCATCGACCTCGAAGGCCACGCTTCGCAAGCCGACTTCGTTCGCCATCGCGGTGAGCGAGCCCGGCAAGGTAGCGGGCCGGACGAAGCTCGACAACTCGATCAGCGAACCGCCGCCGGGTGGTCGAAGCATGACGATCTCGGTGCGTGAGTCCGGGATCCCGCAGACGGTCTCGAGGAACTCGCCCTCGACGAACGTGCGTCCCTCCACCTCGCAACCGAGTCCGACGAAGAACGCCGCGGCCGCGTCGAGGTCGGTGACGGTGATGCCAATGTGGTCGAAGCGCCGAATATCCGTCATGCACTGCATCTTCCCTGGCGATAGCGCCGAACGGATCCAGGGTCCGCTGCTGCGCGGCGACGCTTTTCACTGGCCCGTCCCCGGCGCCCCGCGCCTACGACCACCTCTTACTCGTCGAGCCCGACGCAGGTTGTCTAACTTGCCCGCGAGTTTGGCTACTTGCGTTGGGCTCGGCGTCGCCGCTCGCATTCCGGCTTCGCTTGGGGGAACCATGTGGCCACGGCCGAACGACGGGAGGCGATGTGGCTAGTCAGCGGCAGGTGGCGGCGGCTCGCCGCAATGTGAAGAAGGCGCAAGCCGGAGCACGCAGCAAGCGCTCGATCGCGAACCTGCCGAAGTCGACGCGGACCGCCCTCGGCAAGCAGGGAGCGGCGGTGGCGCAACGCAAGCGCACCGGCGGCAAGTCGCCGGCGACGAGGTCGGAGCTCTACGAGCAGGCCAAGCGGCGCGGCATCCGCGGCCGCTCCAAGATGGGCCGCGACGAGCTCGCCCGCGCGCTCGGTCGGAGCTAACGGGCCACCCGCCCCACGCCCTGGACAA
The DNA here is from genome assembly GCA_025929365.1 of Frankiaceae bacterium. Lineage (GTDB taxonomy): Bacteria > Actinomycetota > Actinomycetes > JAFAQI01 > JAFAQI01 > DASZTV01. Next base: position 23,663 of record JAICMG010000012.1, on the reverse strand, counting down.
CAGCTAGCGCAAGGACTACGCGCCCGCGGCCGCTGACTCGAGCAATTGCAGGTCGATCACGCGTTCGGCCGCTTCACTCAGCTGATCGCTCAGCGCGCCGGCCCCCGGGCTGACGACCGTCAACGGCCCGCGCATCGCGAGTCGCGCGAAGACACCGTCGTTGCTGAACACGACGTACTGGGCGTCACCGTCCCCGCTGTCCGCCACAGCGTCGAGCAGCGCGTAGTCCGCCTCGTCGCGCCCGCGGCCGACCTCCACCGTCGCCTCAGCAAACTCCTGCAACGCCGACCGCGCCCGGTCCACCGATCCGCGCTGGCCGGCAAACACCGCGACGTCCGCCTGGCGTGCCAGCGCCACGGCGAGCAGCACCCGGCTGCGCAGCTGGGCCGACGCGACCCGGATGTTGTCGAGGTCGACCAGCAGGACCCGCGTCGCCGATCCCGGCTGCCAGACGCCCTCACGCTCCAGCGACGCCAGCGTCGCGAGCGCGGCCTCGCCTTCGACGTCACGGTAGAGCTGCGGGTCGAACCACTCGTAGTCGCGCCACTCCTCGGTCTCGCCGTCGCCTAGACCCATTGACCACGCAGTCCGGCACTCATGACGCGTCGCCGCTGACCTGGTCGCAGGCGATCTCGTCGTCGAGCAGGTCGTCGCGGTGCGCGATCTGCCGCCACTCCGTACGGTCCTGGCCGTGCCGGATCGCGATCAGGCCGCCCGCACCGAAGTCGTGTGACGGCAGCTGGTTGACGTCGAGCACCTCGTCGCAGCGCACACACCGCTGCCGTTCGCCATCGCGAAGATCGACGATGTGCACGACCCAACGACGCTCCATCGCGCTCACAGTAACGAACCCGGAGAGCACCGTCCGCTGTGCGACAATGGAGGCACACAGCAGCTTGGGTCCGCCCGGACTCCGCCCTCCCTCGCCGCGTGAGACCCCACGATTCTTCTAGGCGAGTAGGCACACTTTGGCGACGTTGTCGCAGCTTCGATTTCTGGTCCCTGGACGCGACTGGCCGAACGTCGGCGCGCCCACCGCACGACCGCTCAAGGTCGCCGAGGACGGCGCGGACATGGTCCGCTCGATGCAGGACGGCGCCCGCGAGACCAGCAGCGACGGGCTGCGCATCGTCATCCACCCGCAGCACCGCAGCCTGTCGATGAGCCTGGCCGACCGTCGTCCCGACGACATCGTCGTCACCGGACACGGTGCGACGGTCTTCCTCTCGGCGGCCGCGGCCGAACGGCTCGAGGGCTGCACGCTTCGCGGTGGCGCCGTCGGAGCCATTCCCTCCTTCTACCTCGACCGGTCGCTGTCGGCCCGGTCACGCGTGTCGCGTTGACCGCCCCCGCAACCCTCCTGTCCGACGACCTGACCGCTTCGGCGGGCGAATCCGGCGCAACCGGCGACTACGCCGCCCTCCGCCGGCTCGTGCAGTCGGCCGGCCTGCTGGACCGGTCCGCGCTGCGCGCGCTGCCGCGCATGGTGACGGTGGGCGGCATGCTGGCCGTGGGGCTGACGGTGCTGTTCCTGCTGCACAACTCGTGGTGGCAGCTGGTGACCGCGGTGTTCCTCGCGGCGGCGATCGCGCAGGTCGGATTCCTGGCCCACGACGCCGGCCATCAGCAGATCTTCCGGACCCGCCGCTGGAACGACCGGCTCGGCGTGCTGGTGTCCAACGGCGTTGCCGGGATGAGCTACGGCTGGTGGGTGGACAAGCACAAGCGCCATCACTGGCACCCCAACGACGTCGACCGCGACCCCGATGTCGGGCGCAGCGTCCTGGCGTGGACCACCGAGCAGGCCGACCAGCAACGCGGGCTCGTCCGGCTGATCGCGCGCCACCAGGCGATCTTCTTCTTCCCGTTGCTGCTGCTCGAAGCGCTCAACCTGCAGGTCAACAGCATCCGCCGGCTCCCCACACGCAACGAGCGGCGCCTCCTCGAGACGGTCCTGCTCGGTGCGCACGCGATCGGCGGCGTACTGCTCGTGTTCTGGCTCATGACACCGCTGCACGCGCTGGCGTTCCTCGCGCTGCAGCAGGGCCTGCTCGGCCTGTATCTCGGCGTGAGCTTCGCGCCCAACCACAAGGGCATGCCGATGGCGTCGAGCGACACCTACTCCGACTTCCTGCGCCGTCAGGTCCTGACCTCGCGCAACGTCCGGGGCGGTCGACTGCTCGCGGCGGGATCCGGCGGCCTGAACTACCAGATCGAGCACCACCTGTTCCCGAGCATGCCGAGCCGCAACCTGCGCCGCGCCCGCCACATCGTGAAGAGGTTCTGCGCGGAGCACGCGATCAGCTACCGCGAGACGAGCGCGTTCTCCTCCTACGCGCAGGTGCTGCGCTACCTCAGATCAGTGGCGCCGACGACCTGACCGCGTGGCGGTCAGGGACGACGGCCGGCACCTGGGTGCGGGTAGTCACCCTTGTGCATCGCCGCGATCGCCTCGGCCAGGACGCGCTCGCCGTCCTCGACGGTACGGCGCATCATGAGGAACTCGTACGGCGTGCGGGGGAAGATCCGTTGCCGGCTCGCGGCCGGCGCCGCTCCGCGTTGCAGCACCGCCGGCGCGCCGCACACCCGGCACGGCCACTCCTCGGGGACGTCGATGTCGGTGGCGAACGCGGGGGAGGAGCGGTGGTCGGCGGCACACCAGTAATCGACGACGCGGCGGGCGACCGGGGGGGACCCGCGGTCAACCTGGTTGCTTGCCAAGGTCAACCGGTTGCCGCGCATCGAGGAGCGGCGTCTCATGCGGTGGCTCCGATCGGCGCGAGCGATGCGCCGGGCAGCAGGCCTTCGCGGCGCGCCACCCGTACCGCGAGCGCAATCGTCAGGGTGGCACCGAGCACGGCAGTACCGGGCCCGTACACGGTCTTGGCCGTGATGAAGCCGGTGGTCGACAGCGTGTGCAGCAGCCAGAGCGTCACACCGGCGCGGGTGGCGCAGATCGCGGCCCACAGCACGGTGAGCCGGACGAACAGCTTCTGGATGTCCGGCCGCGAGGCGATGTCGCTGGTCATCGGGTAGAACTCAGCGGCGATCCGCGCGACCGCGGGTCTCGCCGTGAAGAGTGAGAGCAGGAACGCGCTGGCGACGACGGTGTCGGCGAGCGCGGGCTGCAGGAAGTAGATGAGCGTGCTGCCGGTCGCGAAGGCGATGATCGTCTTGCCGGTCAGCCCCGCGACGGTCAACCACAGCAGCGTCGAGGACTGCTGCTTGGTACGGATCCGCCAGGCCGCGGCGGTGTAGCACCACGCCAGCGCGACGGACAGCGCCACCCAGAGGTTCACGGTGACCAGACCGACGTAGAACAACGCGGTCGGAATGAGCGTGGCGACCGACAGGGTCTTCGCGATCCGTCGCACCACGGTGGCCAGCTGTGGACCCGGGGGTAACACCGGGTGTGCGCGCGTCGGCGCCGGGCAGGTCGTGTCCAGCGCCGACGCGGCGTTCATCAGATCGGGCGGACGTTGTCGGCCTGCGGGCCCTTCTGACCCTGGCTGACGTCGAACTCGACCCGCTGCGCCTCATCGAGGCTCTTGTAGCCCTCCGCGGCGATCGCCGAGAAGTGAACGAAGACGTCGGCGCCGCCGCCGTCCTGCTCGATGAAGCCGAAGCCCTTTTCAGAGTTGAACCACTTAACTGTGCCTTGCGCCATCTTGTTGGAATCCTTCCGAAAATCCCGGTCCGCACTGTGCGGTCCGGAGTTACACGGAGGCCCTGAAGGTCAGCGAAGAGTGGTCATCGCGACAAGAAAGAGCGCCCGCTGTCGACATCCCGCGGGCGCTGAAAGAAAACGAACGAGAAATGCAAACTGCAACTACCTACGACGGTAACACCGATCACCGGCCGTGGCTACGGCTGCGGCGGAGCAGTCTGCGCGCCGCCGGTTGAGGTCTGCCGCTACTGGTTGTCGGGGAGCTCGCGGAGCCGGTCCGCGGGAATCGTCTCCATGTACGCGCGCGAGCCGGTCGAGTAGCGCACGGTCGCGACCCAGCCTTTTTGCGGGTCCTCGCGCCACAAGCCCATCGTGCCGGCGAACCACTTGCCGTCGCGCTCGACCTCGACCTTCTTCACTTCGACTCCATGCGTCGAGGTTACGGCCCAGAAGCGATCTTCACCATGGCGGCTGCCGTCACACGCTCAACGATCGCCGCGTTCTGAGCCTCGCGACGTTGCTCGGTGGCCCGAAACGCCCGATTTGGGCGATCATGGCCTCGGCGTCGGGGGACATGCCGGGCACGGGGAGGGGCGAGATGGCGGTCGACGGTCCGGCTGGGCCTGTGCCGCCGCGCGGCGAGCCGGCCGGGCTTGCCTACGACGCGGTCTACCGCGCGCTGCTGACCTCCTCGCCCGACCTCACGGTGTTCGTCTTCGGGACCGACCTGCGCCACGTCCTGGTCGGCGGCATCGCGATCGAGCGGCTCGGCTGGCGCCTCGACGACATCGTCGGACACCGCCCGACCGACCTCCTCTCCGACGGCAGCGGTGAGGTGCTGGAGGAGCACATGCGCGCCGCGCTGGCGGGCGAGACACGGGTGTTCGACCACATCGGACTGCGCGACGAGACCGGCTTCTGGCGCTCGACCGTCGCGCCGGTCCGCGACGACAGCGGCGAGATCGTGGCGGGAATGATCATCTCCCGAGACGTCGGGCCGGTGCTCGAGGCCCAGCGAGGGCGGCAGGAGTCCGAGGAGCGGATCGCGGCCGCGCTGGAGGCGATGCTGGACTCGGTCACCGTGCAGCAAGCGGTCCTCGACGACGCCGGCAACGTCGTCGACTTCCGGATCAGCTACGCGAACGAGAAGTCCGTCGACTTCGCGGGCCGCGGGCGGGCCGAGCTGATCGGCCGGACGCTGCGTGAGCTGTTCCCCGAGCTCGGTGACGACTTCATCGCGACCTACGCGCGCGTCCTGCAGACCGGTGAGGGCGTGCAGTTCAACGCCTTTCCCTATCCCGACGCGACCGGTCGCGAGCTGCTCTACGACCTGGCCGTCAGCCGGCTCGGTGACGCCCTGCTCGTCACGTGGCGCGACGTCACCGAGCGCGAGAGCAGCCGGGTCCTTATCGCGCGGGCCGCCGCGACGAGGTCGCTCAGCGAGGGGCTGCAACGCGGTCTGCTCCCGCCGGCGCCACCCGAGATCCCCGGCGTACGGTTCGCCACGACCTACCACCCAGCGCTGGAGACCGCCGAGGTCGGCGGCGACTGGTACGACGTGGTGCCGCACTCGGTCGACGATGTCGCGGGTGATGTCGTCGATGTCATCGTCGGCGACGTCGAAGGGCACGACGGGCACGCTGCGGCGCTGATGGCGCGTTACTCCACCTTGGTGCGAGCGGCATGTAGCCGGCACGAACGCGTCGAGGCAGCCATCGACGAGCTGCGAGACTTCCACGACAGCCTCGACAGCGAGCGGCTCGTCACGATGGCACTTGCGCGCGTGGACCTGGGTAGCGGGTCGGTGCATGTCACGGCCGCGGGTCATCCGCCGCCGATCGTGCACCGGGCCAGTGGCGAGGTCGAGGTCGTCGACGTCCTGGTGGACCCCCCGATCGGGGCACCGGGTCCGCGCGGCGCGGTCGGCCATGTCCAGCTGGAGCCGGGCGCGACGCTCGTGATGTTCAGTGACGGCCTGCTGGACCCGCACGCCGATCCTGACGATGCCTACCAGGTGATCGCGAAGCTCGTCTCCGGGGCCAGCCGCGGCAGCCCGGAGGAGCTGGTCGCCGTGCTCGCCGAGTATGCGCGAGGTCATCAGCCGTCGGACGACGTCGTGGTCGTGGCGGCCCATCGGAGTGGCTGAGCGCCGCGAGCATGTGCGTGCCGGTCAACAAAACTGCGCACTTGAGGCGCTACATTTCGCCCGTGCAAGAGTCCCGGGAGTTCTCGGCGTCGCCCGAGAACGTCGCGGCGGCGCGCCGCTTCGTCGCCGCGATCGCGCTGGCATGGGACCTGGACGATCTGGAGTGGCCGTTGGTGCAGGTCGTCTCCGAGCTCGCCAGCAACGCGATCATCCACGCGGGCACTGACTTCACGGTCTGCCTCGATCGGGAGGACGAGGCGATCAGGCTCGAGGTGATCGACACCTCGTCCCGCCGCGTGCAGACCCGCAGCTACGACCTGGACGCGACGACCGGTCGAGGGCTGCGCCTCGTCGAGCGGTTGGCCCGCGAGTGGGGAGTCGCGAAGGCCGAGAACGGCAAGTCGGTGTGGGCGATCGTCGATGGCTCGGCGACGGCCGAGCGTGATCCCGAGCTGGCGCTCGAGGCCTTCCTCGACCTCGATGACGAGCCCGAGCCGGAGGGCGGCTCCGGCGACATCGCGCACGCAGCCACCTTCCGAAACGCGCTGTTCGAGACCGCGCTCGCGGCATGACGGCGACGGCGGACCTGGGGCCGACCGTCGAGGTCCGGCTGCTGCAGCTGCCGGTAGAGCTGTGGGCACGGACGCAGCAACACACCGACGAGCTGCTTCGCGAGTTCATGCTGCTGGCACAGCAACTGCACGACGACGACGGCCTCCCGCTGCCGGTCCGCCTGGTCCAGCTCGTCGAGGACCTGAGTGGGAGCTACGGCTCCTTCTCCGAGGAGCAGGAAGCGCGACTGTTCCAGGCGGCGGCCGCGGGTGTGACCGAGCTCGACCTCACCTACCAGGTGCCGGCTCCGGCCGGCGGTGCCGCGCGCCATCTCGGCGATCTGCTCAACGAGGCGGACGAGTACTGCCGCACCGGCGAGCACCTGCTGACACTGGAGACCCCGGCGGAGCTGGTGCGTTTCCGGGAGTGGTTCCTCGAGGAGTTTCGCCGCCAGATCGCGGGCGAGCCACCTACCCCCTGGCCGGACTACGCCGCCTGAGTGCGCCGTTCAGCCGGCAAGGCCGGCGACGAGGTTGATCGTGGCGGCCAGGATCACGGCGCCGAACAGGTAGGACAGCAGCGCGTGCCGCAGTGCGAGGCGGCGGTATTCGGCGGTCTGCAGGTCGGTGTCGGACACCTGGAAGGTCATGCCGATGGTGAAGGCGAGATAGGCGAAGTCCGAGTACGGCGGGCGGATGTGGTTCTCGAACTCGACGGGAGGTTTGGCGGGCTTGGCGGATTTGGCGTGGGTGTCGGGGGCCCCGTAGTACATCCGCGCGTACTTCAGCGTGAAGATCGTGTGAACCAGCAACCACGACGCCACCACTGACGCAATCGCGATGCCGATCTCGGTGCCGCGCACCGAGCCATGCGCCGAGTGCGACTGCGCGACCAGTGTCGCGACGCCGACGAGGCTCGCGACCGCCGCGGACAGCAGCGCGATGTCGGCCATGGCACGGCTCGGGTCCTCGCGGCTGGCATGAGCCGCCGTGCCGTCCGCGTCGAGTGGCCAGATCATCCGCCACATGAAGACCAGATAGGTCAGCGCCGACAGGTCGAAGCCCACGAGGGGGCCGATGGCGCCGCGGAACAGCACGCCGGCGAGTACGCCGCCGACCACGCCGATCACACCGACCGCGAGCACATGGACTCCCGCGGCGTGGCGCACGGTCGCAGGCTACGGGAGGGCAAACCCGGCGATGAGTTTCGCGGGTGGTGGTCGTCCGATTGACTGAGCGCGCCAGGCGCACCACGCGCGCCGCCGGACTGCGGGAGTAGCGGATGAACTTGATGGCTCGCAGGATGTTCGAGCTCGTCGAACCGATCGGTCTCATCCCGTACTCGGCGGACGACCCCAACGAGACGATGTTCGCCCTCGGGTTCACCAACTACTGGGACACCTACTTCGCCGGCCGGGCCGCGCCGCTGGGCCTCGTGCCGGCCGCGGTGGTTGACGCGCTGTTCTACAACTTCGCTCCCGGCGAGGTGGCACGCCACATCCCGAAGGTGTGGCGCACCACCACACCCGAAGCCGCGATCGCCGCACGCCGGGCGGGGTGCGCGAAGGCACTACGTCGCATTCTCGGCGCACGGGTCGACGACGCTGCCTTCGCCCGGACCACTGAACTGCTCCTCAAGGCGGCGACCGGCGCGCCGTACGAGGGGCGGCCCATGTACGCCGCGCTGCGGTCGCTTCCGATCCCCGACGATGTCGTGACCCGGTTGTTCCATGCCGCATCGTTGTTGCGCGAGCACCGTGGCGACGGCCACATCGCGGCGCTGATAAGCGAGGGCGTCGGAGGGCTGGAGGCGCATGTGCTTCTCGCCCTCGACATGGACATGCCGGCGGAGAAGTTCGGCCGCATTCACCACCTTCCGGCGGCGCAGATCGAGGCGGTGGTCGACGCAATGCGCGACCGTGGCCTGATCGGCGGCGACGGCTGGCTCAGCGCGGAGGGTCGTGCCGTCAAGCAGCGCGTCGAGGCGCTCACCGACGACCTCGCCGCGCCGCCGTACGAGTGTCTCGAGCCGGCCGAGCGCGACGAGCTGATCGCCGCCCTCGAGCCGATCGCCGCAGCGCTCATCGCCGCCCAGGGATAGGACAGCCGCAGTTCGCTACGGGATGAGGACGACCCGCCCGAAGGCCTGACGGCTCTCGATGTAACGGTGGGCCTCGGCGGCCTCCGCCAGGGGGAACGTGCGGTCGATGACGACCTTCAGGGCGCCCGACGCCACGGCCTCGATCTGGTCGGCGATCATCGCGTGCGCGCGGGTGCCCATGAACAGCTCGCCGCCGAGGAAGACGCCGGTCAGGCTCTGGTTGTTGCCCCGCAGCCCTGAGACGTCGAGTGGTTCGCCGACGGATCGGCCGGCGTCGCCGACGGTGATGCACCGGCCGCGGTAGGCGAGTGCAGCGAGGCTTCCCTGCAGGTTCGCGCCGCCGACCGAGTCGACGATGACGTCGGCACCGCGGCCGTCGGTGAGTCGTCGGCATTCCGCGACGAAGTCACCGGTGGCGTAGTTGATGCCCTCGTCGAGGCCCAGCGGCTTGAGCCGCTCCAGCCGCTCGTCGCTGGATGCGGTGGCGAGCACGCGGGCGCCGGCGCGCTTGGCCATCTGGATCGCGGCGATGCCGACCCCGCCGGCGCCCGCGTGGATCAGCGCGGTCTCGCCGGGCTGCAGCCGGCCGAACTCGAACAGGCAGTCGTGCGCGGTGCCGTATGGCACGGGGATGCACGCGGCGTCGTTCATGCCCAGCCCGTCGGGGAGGTGCCACGCGAAGCTCGTCCCTACCACCCGCTGCTCGGCGTGCGAGCCGTTGAGCCCGACTGTGACAACGCGGTCGCCGAGCGCGAAGCCCTCGACGCCCTTGCCGAGCTCGAGGACGGTGCCCGCGGCCTGGTAGCCGACGATGTGCGGGTGGGCGGTCATCGGCCCGCCGAGGCGGTTGAGGGTGTCGCCGCCCTCGATGCTGACCGCCTCGATGCCGACAAGAAGCTCGCCGGGTCCCGGCCGGGGATCGGGAACGTCCTCGTAGCGGAAGACGTCGGGCGAGCCGGTCTCGTAATAGACGGCAGCCTTCATGTGCGGACGACGACCTTCCCTCGCTGCTTGCTTGCGGGCCGTGACATCTTCCACGACGAGTGCCCGGGAAGCCAGTCGAGGAGCAGCACGACCGCGCCGGGGGAGCAGGCGGCGAGCACGAGCACGCCGTACGTGACCGCGGCGGCGGCACCGCGCGCCGCACCGAGGCCGGCCGCGGAGAACGCCACCGCGGTCAGGGCCTCACGCGGCCCCCAACCCGCGATGCTCGGCAGGACCATCGCGAGCAGCGCGAGCATCGCGAGCGGCATCAGCCGTGACGGCGGCGCGGTCGCACCCACCGTCCGCGCCGCGATCACGAACACGAACGCCTGGCCGACGACGATGACGGCGGAGGTGACGACGACCGCAGGGAGGGCGCCACGGCGCAGTACGCCGTCTCGGAGGTCGGCCGTCACGGTGGCCCGCCATCGCCTCCACCGGGAACTCGGATCGCCGCTGTATACCCGGCTCGCCAGGACTACTGCGACGGTGGCGCCGACAACGGCCAGTGCGAGGAACGGCATCGACGAGCGCACCGGTGAGGGCAACACGAGAAGGACGCCGACGGTCAGCACCGCCTGCACCACCTGCCCGGCGGTGCGCTCCCACACCACGGCCCGGACGGCGCGGCTCATGTCGCGCGACGCGCGACCGTGACCGACGGCGCGATAGACGTCACCGGCGATGCCGCTCGGCAAGGTGAGGTTGAGAAACAGCGTGCGGTAGTAAGCAGCCACTGCCGTCGGCAGCGGGAGCCGCAGGCCCAGGCCACGCGCGACGATCGTCCACCGCCAGGCGCAACACAGCGTCGTGACGCACACGATCGCTGACGCCGCCAGCAGAGCACGGGCGTCGACGGCCTCGACCCCGTCGACGAACGGGCCGGTGCCCACACGCCAGATCACGGCGGCGAGCACCACGACCGCAACCACCGGGCCGCCCCACCGGCGTAGGCGTCTCACGGCACCACCAGCGTGCGCACTCCGCTAGCGCGTTCGGCCGCGTGAGCCGACGCCGAGGAACGCGGTGCCGAGGCACGGCTCGCTCCACGACACCTCGGTGAGGTCTTGGCGCATCGCCGCGCGGATCGTCTCCCATGGGCGGCGTGCCATCCACTCGTCGATGCCGGCGAACGGCCGGATGGCGGCGGCACCGAGCTGCGTCAGCCATCGCGGCGCGGTGCCCGGGATTTTGAGATCCAGCACGACGCACCGGCCGCCCTCGGACAGCGCCGCGGCGCCGTGGCGAATGACCGCGGCCGAGTCGGGTACCTGCGTGAGCGCGTACGTGGACACGATCGCGTCGGCGCCGGTCGGAAACTCGAACTCCGCGGCGTCGGACAGCACGAGGCTGACGTTGCGCCAGCCGCTGCTCTCGATTCGTTCCTGCGCCCTTGCGAGCATCGCGTCGGTCATGTCCACGCCGACGATCCGGCCGTCCGGCCCGATCGCCCGCTGGATCAGCGGGAAGTTGAGACCGGTGCCACATGCCACGTCGACGACGAAGTCGCCCGGACGCAGGTTCAGCGCGCGTACTGCGCGCAGTCGCAGCCGGTGCTGCGGGTAGCCGGGCACAGGGGAGAGCCGGGCGGTGAGGTCATAGCGCCTCGCTTTGTGCCGGTAGGTCTCGATCAGGCGCTCCCGCGTCTGCTCCGCCTGGCTCGATGCCTGCACACCGAGTACCACGTCCCGCCGTCGCTGACGGTTCGATGAACCGGTGGCGCGAGCGCCGCGTGTCCTGGAGTGTGCGGCCAGCTCGACGGTTATGGGTCGGTGCCGTAGCGAGCATCGTCGCCGCCAACGTGCTGTTCTCCCTGCTCGCGGCCACTGCGGGACTCACCGCTGCGGGATGGGCCGTCGGCCTCGCGTACGCCGTCGTCGTCGGCGCACTCGTTTCGCGAGCGCTCTCGGCTTCTGCAGCGCTGAGCCTCGGGCCCGCCAACGCCGTCACCTTGACCCGAAGCACCGTGGTCGCAGGTGTCGCGGCGCTGGTTGCGGCGGCGATCCAGCGACCGGCCGCGACTGCCACGATCGTGACTCTCGCCGCGATCGCGCTCGCGTTGGATGGCTGCGACGGCTGGGTGGCGCGCCGCACCCGCTCGGTGACGGCGGTGGGGGCACGGTTCGACGGAGAAGTCGACGCGTTCCTGATACTCGCGCTCAGTGTGCAGGTGGCGCGGTCACTGGCCTGGTGGGTACTCGCGATCGGCCTGATGCGCTACGTGGTCTGGTTCGCGGGCCTGGTGTGGCCGTGGCTTCGCGCCCCCGTACCGCACCGGTACTGGCGGAAGGTGGTTTGCGCCGTACAGGGCGTCGTGCTCACTGTCGCCATCGCGGGCGCCGTTCCTCGCAGCGTGGTGCTCGTTGCGGCCGGCGTCGCACTCCTGTTGCTCACCGAGTCCTTCGGACGCGACGTGGTCTGGCTCTTCGCTCGGCGTCGCGAGTTTGTGGCGTCGGCCGCGGACCGCCGGCTGCGCGGGGTCCTGGTGGTGGTGCTCACCGTGGTGGCGGTCGCGCTGTTCTGGGTGGCGCTGGTCGGGCCCGATCGGCAGAGCCAGCTCACCGTTGCCACGTTCCTGCGAGTCCCGCTCGAGGGCGTGGCGGTGGTCGCGCTGGCGCTCGTGCTGCCGCCGCGACTTCGAACCGCGTGGGCGGTGATCGTCGGTGTCCTGCTCGGCGTGCTCGCGGTGGCGCGTGTGGTGAACATCGGCTTCTATGAGGTGCTCGACCGCCCGTTCAACCCGGTGACGGACTGGCCCAGCTTCCAGGCGGCGCTCAGCGTCTTCCGTGACTCGGTGGGGCGAACCACGGCGCGGGCGACCGAGATCCTGGCGATCGCCGCCGTCCCGGTCGTCGTGATCGCAGTCACTGCCGCCACCGTCCGGGTGACGCGGCTCGCGGCTCGCCATCGCGCCCCGACGCTGCGAGTGCTCGCCGGGCTCAGCGCGGTCTGGGTCAGCTGCTTCGCGCTCGGTCTCCGGACCGGCAGCGGACTCCCGGTGGACTCGACGTCCGCGGCACGGCTCACGGTGGACGAGGCCGAGCTGGTGCACAGTGGGCTGCTCGACCGGCGTGTGTTCAACCAGCAGCTCGCGAGGTACGACCCGTACGCCGCGCAGCCGACCTCGCAGCTGCTCAGCCGGCTGCGCGGCAAGGACGTGCTGATCGTCTTCGTCGAGAGCTATGGGCAGGTCGCCGTCCAGGACACGCCCTTCTCGGGCGCGGTGGACGCGGCGGTGCGGCAGGACACGTCCTCGCTCCAGGCGGCGGGGTTCTCCGCGCGGTCGGCGTTCTTGCGCTCGCCGACCTTCGGCGGGATCAGCTGGCTGGCGCACTCGACCCTGGAGTCAGGGATGTGGGTCGACAACCAGCAGCGGTACAGCCAGCTCACCGCCAGCAGCCGGTTCAACCTCTTCACGGCGTTCAAGCGGGCCGGCTGGCGGACGGTCGTCGACATCCCGTCGAGTCCGCGTCCCTGGCATCAGGGCCAGGGTTTCTACCACTTCGACAAGATGTACGGGATCAACGACGTCGGCTACCGGGGACCGCACTTCAGCTACGCGAAGATCCCCGACCAGTACACGTTGCAAGCCTTCTACCAACGCGAGCTGGCCCGCCCGCACCACAAGCCGGTCATGGCCGAGATCGACCTCGATTCCAGTCACACGCCGTGGGCGCCATTGCCGAGCATGGTCCCGTGGCGCGCCCTTGGAGACGGCACGATCTACGCACCGATGGCGGCCGAGCGTCCCGGCCCGGACGTCGTGTGGCGAAGCGCCAGCAGTGTGCAGGCTGCCTACGGCCAGTCGATCCAGTACTCCATGGCGGCGCTGACCTCGTTCATCCAGCGAGCGCACGACGACAAGCTCGTGGTCATCGCCCTCGGCGACCACCAGCCGGCCACGGTGGTCAGCGGCGACGCCGCCAATCACGACGTTCCCGTGATGGTCATCGCCCACGACCCGCAAGTCATCGCCGCGCTCGACCCGTGGCGGTGGGATCCCGGATTGCTCCCGGGCCGGCATGCGCCGGTCTGGCCGATGAGCGCCTTCCGCAACCGCTTCCTCGACGCGTACGGGACACCGCCGCCGCCGGCCCGGACCATCAGTGCGCAGGCGCCGCCCGGCTGATGGAACAGGACGACCGGGCGCCATTCGACGCCGCCCTGCTGCGCGCCCGGTGCGAGGCGTACCCGCCCGGTGAGTTCGTCGACCAGGAGAGCTTCATGTGCGCCAGCGAGATCCTCGCGGTCGCGATGCGGGCCGGGGTAGGGCCGGGCGTCGCGGTTCTCGATCTGTGCTGCGGCGTCGCCGGGCCGGGGCGACTCATCACCCGAGAGCTCGGCTGCACGTACCTGGGCGTGGATCGAAGCGCTGCGGCCATCGCGCTTGCCCGGGAGCGCGCTGCCGGGCTGCCCTGCCGCTTCGAGGTGCGCGACGTGCCGCCGGTACCGCGCGGAAGCCACGACGTCGTGCTGTTGCTGGAGACGATGCTCGCCTTCCGGGACCAGGCGGCGCTCGTGCGCGAGATCGCCTCTGCACTGGCGGTCGGAGGGCGGTTCGCCTTCACGATCGCCGTCGGCGAACCGCTGACCGCGGCCGAGCGCGAGTGGATGCCTGATGCCGCCACGGTCTGGCTCACGCCGTTGCCGCAGATGTTGGACTGCCTGCACGCCTCCGGCCTGCAGGTGCGATGGCAGATCGAGTGCGGGTCGGCGCACCGCGCCATCGCCGACGCCATGACCTGTGCGTTCCGGTCACACGCGAGCGTCATCGTTCCGGTGATCGGCCGGCGGGCCTACGACGATCTGGTCGCCGCGCATGTGCTGTGGGTCGAGTGGCTGGGAAGTGGGCGGGTCCGGAAGTTTGCGGTGGTGACGGAGAAGATCGCCGGCTGATCGCAGGTCATCCGTTGCCGGGAGAGGGCTGGCCGATCGCGGCTGCGTCAATCGTGTGCGCACCACGTCCTGCCTTGGCGGCAAGGTAGCGCACGTTGTCCGTCGACAGGTGCACCGCCGTAGGGTCCTGCCCGACGATGCTGATCCCCAGTCGCTCCAGCTGCGCCGCCTTGTCCGGGTTGTTGCTGAGCAACCGGATGTGCTGGACGCCCAGGGCATGCAGCATCTGCGCCGCGACCGTGTAGTCGCGCTCGTCCTCGGCGCGACCTAGCGCGAGGTTGGCTTCGTAGGTGTCGAGCCCGGCGTCTTGCAGCTCGTAGGCGTCGACCTTGGCGTAAAGGCCGATGCCTCGTCCTTCCTGACGCAGATAGAGGAGGTATCCGCCGACGGCAGTGAGGCGCTCGACCGCCTCGCGAAGCTGCGCGCCGCAGTCGCAGCGCTGGCTGCCGAACACATCGCCGGTCAGGCACTCGCTGTGCGGGCGGACCAGCGGTACGGCGGCAACCCGGAGGCGGGGCTGCGGTGCGGCCCAGGCGCCCAGGCCGAGCGCAAGATGCTCGCGGCCGTCGACGAGACCGTGGAAGGTGATGACCCGGCTGGGAGCGACGAAGCCGTCAGGGAACCGCAACGGGAGCGGGACCTGCGTGCGGATCGCCGCAGGTGGAAGCGGCACCATCATCGGGCTTCCCGCAGCGCACCCTCGGCGTAGGCCGACCGTGCGGACAGGGCGTAGCGAAGGAGGACGACGTCGCCGATCTGGCGCACTTCGGCGAGGTGGGCGCGCCGCCCGGGCTGCCAGGGGAACGTGCCTTCGTTGACGAACCGATGTGCCTGCGGGTCGCCCACGAACAAGGGGGCGACGACGAGTTGTAGCTCGTCGGCGAGGTCGGCGGTGAGGAACTGCGTGTGCACGCTTCCGCCGCCTTCGACGAGCAGCGTGGTGATGCCGCGCCGATGGAGATCCTCGGCGATCCAGCGCATCGAGACGGCTGCGCCGGCGTCGATCACGGTGGCGACATCGCTGAGTCGTTCGCGGGTGGCGGCCACCACGGCGGTCGCGCAGTAGACCAGCTTGTCCACCCCCCCCACCGTGAAGAACGGTGCGCACGGGTCGAGTCGACCCGTGTTGGTGACCGTCACCTTGACCGGCGAGACGGGCAGACCGAGGGCTTGCCGTTGCCGGCGGCGCTGAGGGGAGCGCACAAGGAGGCGAGGGTTGTCATTGCGTACCGTGGCGGCGCCGACCATGATCGCGTCGCAGTCCGCACGCACACCGTCGACGCGGTCGAAGTCGGCGTCGTTGGACAGCGGCAGCCGGTCGATCGCGGGGCTGTCGATGTAGCCGTCGATCGACATCCCGCAGCTGAGCACGGTGTAGGGACGCTCAGCCATGCGCGGCCCCTTCGGCGAGCCGCAGCGGTCCATGCCCAATGTCACGATCCGCGGCGCGAACCGGTTCACGCCGCGACGGCGGAGATCACGTCGGCCACGCGATCAGCGGTCGACGACCACGAGTGCAGCGTCGCGCGGCGCAGCGCGGCGGTCCCGCGGAGGGCGGCGCGCAGCTCCTCGTCGGTCAGCCAGCGGCCGATCGCTGCCGCGAGGGCGGGGGCGTCGTCCGGCGGGACCAGGAGCCCGGGTCGGCGGCCGCCGTCGACGTGGCCGATCGTGTCGGGGACGCCGCCGACCGTGCTCGCGACGACCGGTACGCCGTGGGCGAGCGCCTCGGTGAGCACCATGCCGTAGGTCTCGCCCCGCGAGGGCAGCACGAGGAGGTCGGCTGCCGCGTAGTGCCGGTCGAGGTCGGCGCCGACGATGGGCCCGGTGAAGGTGATCCGCTCCGCGAGCCCGTCGTGCTCGGCTCGATACCGCAGCTCGGCGGCGAAGTCCGGCTCCCGGTCCAGCACGCCGACGCACGTGCAGTGCCACGGCAGGTCGGTGAGCGTCGACAGCGCGTCGAGTAGCAGGTCGGGCCCCTTGTGCCGTGTGATCGCGGCGACGCACAGCAGCCGGCCGCCGTCGTGGCTACCGACTGCCTCGGCGGCAGGCTCGACGCCTGGTGCTGCGACATGGATACGGCGGGGATCGAGGTCGGCGTACGTGGTCGACAGAAGGTGGCGGGTCCACTCGCTGGTCGCGATGGTCGCCGAAACTGCCGCGAGAACGGCGTGCTCGCGTTCACGCGCGAGTGGCACCTCGTGCCCAGGCGGTTGGTGACCGAGCGGGAGGTGCATGAGCACGACGACTCGTAGCCGTGCGGTGGCAGGCACCATGCAGGTTGCCGCGGTGGCGGCGATCAAGCCGTCGATGACGACGACCGAGTCGTCCGGGATCCGAGTGAGCGTCCGGGCGAGCTCGCGCTCGGCCGCCTCGTCGGGACGCGGCCAGCTTCCCGCAATCGCGTGTTCGTGGATGTCCCATCCGCACGTCGTCAGGCGGTCGATGACCTTGCGGTCGTAGACGTTGCCGCCGCTCGGTCGCGCAGGGTCGTCGATGTCTGCCGGCACGACGAAGTGCACGGTCCTCACAGCGGCCGTTCGTAGCTCGCCCATGCGATGTGCGACTCATGCAGCGTGACGGTGATCCCGGCGAGCTCGCGGGCCGGCTCGCCGAGATCACCTCCGTGGATGCGGTCGGCCAGCTTGTCGGCGACGTACTGGGCGAGCCTCTCGGTGGAGGTGTTCTGGCCGGCGAGCAACGGCTCGTCGTCGAGGTTGCGGTAGGTCAGCTCGCCGAGGACCTCGTGCAGCACCGCACTCGCGCGACCGATGTCGACGACCAGGTTGTCGCTGTCGAGTGACTCGCGGCGAAAGGTCGCGTCCACGACGTACGTTGCGCCGTGCAGTCGCTGCGCGGGACCGAACACCTCGCCCTGGAAGCTGTGGGCGACCATCATGTGGTCGCGCACCGTCACGCTGAACACTTCCTCACCCTCACTCGTCGTCGTAGCTGATGCTGTGGCACAGCGCCCGGAGTGTGCCGTCGGTGAGGCGGGCCATGACCTCGGGCAGCTGCTGGAACGACGACGTCCCCGTGAGCAGGACGTCGTATGCCGGGTCGCGCAGCACGTCGAGGGCGATCGCGCGGCGCTCGCTCGTTGTGTAACGGTCACGCTTCGACCGCGTGACCGCACCGACCTGGCTGGCGCGGATCGTGAGGCGCTTGGAGTGGAACGCCTCGCCCAATGGCAGCGTCACCTGCCGGTCGCCGTACCAGCTCATCTCCACGACGGTGCCGTCGGGCGCGAGCAGCTCGAGGGCGCGCTGCAGGCCCTCCGACGTCGCGCTGGTGTGCACGATCGTGTGGCAGTCGACGGGCGCGCGCTCCGGGGTCGCGAACGCCGCACCCATCGCAAGCGCGGTCTTCTCGCGCGCGGGATCGATGTCCACGAGCGTCACCTCGACACCGGGCGTCAGCGCGACGAGCCGGGCGACGCAGGCGCCGACCATTCCGGCACCGATCACCGCGATGCGGTCGCCGGCGGCGGGTGCGACGTCCCACAAGGCGTTGAGCGCGGTCTCGACGGTGCCGGCCAGAACGGCGCGCTCAACGGGCACTTCCTGTGGAACGGCGATGACGGCATCGGCAGGCACGACGTAGCGGGTCTGGTGCGGGTAGAGGCAGAACACGATGCGGTCCTGCAGGTGCGCCGGGCCGTGCTCGACGACGCCGACGTTGAGGTAGCCGTACTTCACCGGTCCGGGGAACTCGCCCTCCTGGAACGGCGCGCGCATCAGGTCGTACTGGCTGGGCGGCACCCGGCCCTCGAAGACGAGGGTCTCGGTGCCGCGGCTCACGGCGGTGCGCAGCGTCCGGACGACGACGTCATCGGGACCGGCGGCGGGCAGCGTAGCGGGACGGATCTCGCCGGCACCGGGCTCGCGCACCCAGAACGCGCGCGCCTCGGTCACATTGGCTCCCACGGGGACTCGGCGGAGCTGGTTCAATCGCCGGCGTCAGATGGTGTTGCGCGCAGCGGGGCACCGAACCGGATCAGGTTTCCGTCGGGGTCGGTGACCGATCCCTCGCGCTTGCCGTAGTCCTGGTCCTCGGGTCCGGCAACCGTGACGCCTGCGCTTCGCCAGTCCTCGGCGACCCGGTCGGCGTCCTGGCAGTGCAGATACAACGCGCCGTGGCCGGGCAGGGAAGCGCCCTCGGTCTTCGCGAGATGGATCGTGAGGTCGCGATCGCGATGCGCGAAGGCGTACGTCGCGTCGTGCCGGGATGTCTCGAATCCCAGCTGCTCGTAGAAGGCGGCCGCCCGCTCCACGTCAGCCACCGCGAACACCGGCTCGAAGCCGGTAACGATCCACTGCCCCGATGCGAGCTGCAGCTGGCCGTCGCGTTGCGCGTTGAGGCCGCCCAGGCAGTTGTGACAGATCGGCAGGTCGGGGTGTGAACGCAGCCTGACCCACCACTGGACCGACTCCTCGCAACATGCGCAGACCTCGGCCACAACGGGCAGGATATTGCGTGGCCGTACGGCTATCGGGGCTGCTGCTGGCTTCCGCCCGACGCCGGCTGCCGGGTTTCGTACATCCGGATCGCGACGATGACGCCCGATGCTGCCGTGAGCGCGGCGACGACCCAGACCGCGGTCACCATGTCGTACACGTCGGCGATCACTCCGGCCAGCACCGCACCGACCGCGAAGCCACCGTCGCGCCACAGCCGGTAGACGCCGACCGACCGGGCCCGCCAGGCGGGATGGGCGACGTCGCCGATCGCGGCGAGCAGAGTGGGGTAGACCATCGCGGTGCCGACGCCGAGCACGACCGCGGCCGCGGCCCAGCCGCCGAACGTCGCCGATGTCGCGTAAAGCGCGAGCGCGCCCGCCTGCACCCACATGCCGGTGGCGATCAGCCACTTGCGGCCTACCCGGTCGGACAGCGCACCGGTGACGAGCTGTCCCGCGCCCCACACGCCCGGGTAGATCGCGGCGAGCGCGCCGATCCGTCCAATCGACAAGCCGTGACTCGCGAACAGCACCGGCAACACACCCCAGGCGAGTCCGTCATTGAGGTTGTTGACCATCCCGGCCTGGCTCGCCGCCGACAGCGCTGGTTCGGTGAAGGAGGTGAGCGTCGCGACCTGGCGCGTGGTCAGCCCGCTGCGCAGGTCGTCATTCGTCGTGACGTGGCCACCCGCTTCATGGATGGCGTAGGCCTGTGTCTCCCTGATCACGACCGCGGACATTCCCAGGCCGAGGGCGATCACCGCGGCGCCGAAGAGGAACGGCGCGGGCCGCAGCCCGTACGCCGATGCAAGCCACCCGGTGACGAGAGCGGTGACGGCGACCGCGCCGTATCCTGACGCTTCGTTCAGCCCCATCGCCAGCCCGCGCCGCGAGGATCCGACGAGGTCGATCTTCATGATCACGGTGGTGGACCAGGTAAGGCCCTGGTTGACGCCGAGCAGCACGTTCGCGGCGACCACGATCCACCAGCTGTGCGCGGTGATCAGCAGCACCGGAACCGGAATCGCGGCCAGCCAGCCGGCGACGAGGACGGGCTTTCGGCCGTACCGGTCGGCCAGGGTGCCGGCGAAGAAGTTGGTGATCGCCTTCACCGTCCCGAACGCGACGATGAAGGTCAGCGCTCCCGCGAGGCCCGTGAGATGAAAGGTGTCCTTCGCAAGCAGCGGGACGACGGTCCGTTCCTGGCCGAGGGTCGCCCCGACGAGCGCGTTGACCCCGACGAGCAGGCTGAACTGCCCGAGGTTCGCCGCGATCCCGAGCGCCGGTGGGCGGCCGCCGTCACAGGCCGCCGGTCTCGGCGGGCTGGCCGTCATGACCCCGTGGCGAGGGCGACCCTGTGAGCGGCGGCCCACTCCTCGGGGCCGCCGAGCAGTACGACGGGAGCCGGCCGCCCGGCTCGTTCGATCAGGCTCGCGGCCGACATCGCGCGTTCGCCGTGCCCGCACATCACGACGTACGTCGCGCGCGGCAGTGTGTCGAGGTGTGACGGGATGTCGCCGAGCTCGATGTGCACCGCGGCGGCCACGTGCCCTCCGGCGTACTCCGACGCCTGTCGGATGTCGAGCGTTGGGTATGCCGGGACGTCGCCGGGCGCGGCAAGGACGGTCGACGTTGCCGCGCGCCCGGACGCGACCCACGCGGCGACGCCACCGGCCAGCTCACCGCGCAGCGTGTACCCGATCTTCGCGGCTTGCCAGCGGATCTCATCCGGGTCCTGACTCGGGTCGCGGACGATGACCGGCCGTGCGCCGAACGGCACCAGCCAGCCGAGCCAGGTCGCGAACGCGTCGCGCAGCTCGATCGACACCGAACCCGGTAGGTGTGCCTCGGCGTAGGCCTCGATCGGCCGCACGTCGACCACCGGAGTTCCCTCGTCGGCGAGCCGGGCGACTTCGTCAGGGTCCAGTGGATCGAGCATCGGTGTCCGTTCGATCGGCGACGGGCCGGACCGGTTGATGTCGGAGAGGTGGTCGAAGTACGGCGGATAGCTGCCCGGCGAGCCCAGCAGCGTCGCGACGAAGGCGGCTTCGTCGTCGAGTTGCAGCAGCGGATTGGAGGCTCGCTCCCGCCCGATCGTGCTGGTCCGCTGCGCCCCCGTCGGCGCGGCGCAGAAGGATCCCGCGCCGTGGGTCGGCCAGACCATCACGTCATCCGGCAGCTGCATCAGCCGGCGCACCGAGGCGAACTGTGCCCGGGCGAGCTCCTCGGCCCGGTCCGCGCCGAGCAGATCGGTGCGCGACGCGGAGCCGACGATCAGTGAGCCGCCGGTGAACACGCCGAGCGGCCGGGCGCCGTCGAGCAGCACGTATGCCACGTGCTCATCGGTGTGGCCGGGGGTGGCGAGGGTCCGCAGCCGCAGGCCACCGAGGTCGACCTCGTCGCCGTCGCTCAGCCTGCGGTGGTGATAGTGCCGTCCGCCGGTTGCCGAGGCCAGGATCGTGGCATCGCCGTCGGCGGCGAGCTGACATGCGCCGGTGAGAAAGTCCGCGTGCAGATGGGTGTCGGCCGCGAAGCCGATCGCCAGGTCCGTAGCCGCCGCCGCTGCGTGCACCGCACGCAGATCGCGGCTCGGGTCGATGACGAGCGCACGGCCGTCGCCGAGGTCGACGAGGTAGCTGGTGTTGCCCAGCCCCTCGTCGACCACCGCGGGCACGAGCTCGTCAGCCACGTGCAGCGGCTGCCCTCGCCGTGCCTGCGAGCGCGCGAAGCGACCTCGTGAGCTCGTGGCCGGTAAGCTGCCGGCGCCGGATGTGCACGAACAGCGCCCTCCGCCAGAAGGTCTTCGGGTTCAGCGCACCCGTGATCGTCACACGTGACCCGCCGATGTCGTCCGGTGTCACCGACCATGTCCAGTCCACGTACGACGGGTTGCCGTCGTCCGTGCACGAACGGTACCGAAAGACCCGCGCTGCCCGGTCGATCTCCGCCACGCGCGATCGGCTGCGCCAGCTCCGACCGAGGGCGTTCATCTCGACTACCCACTCCGCGCCCGGGTCGAGACGCGTCGGCGACTCGATGACCCGGCGAATCGCCTCGTTCCACTCCGGAAGCCGCGCCGGGTCAGTCACAGCGCTGAACACCTCGTCCGGATCGGCGGGCACGACAGCTGTGATCGACGTCGTCTTGCTCATCGGTTCTTCTCCTTGGCTTCCTAGTAGCTGAACGTTGTCGCGCCGTCGTCGCCGATCCAGGCCCACATCGGGACAGTGCCTTGGATCTCCGCGCCGGGAATCAGCGTGTCGGGGTCCAACCCCTTGGAGTTGAAGCAGATCGGGCAGACGTAGAAGATCCCGCCGGCGGCCGCGTATCGCTTCAACAACTCCGGAATCGACGGGCAGCCCTCACATGCGGTGCCCGTCGCGACGCCGGTGACCGCAAGTCGGACCGCTTCTTTGGTCAGGAATGTCAATGTCGGGCGGCCGCTTTCCGCCGCGCCCACGGCGACGAGCAGCGCGATCATCACTTTCTCGGTGTCCTCGAGGCCCGTCGTCAGACTGACCACTGCCTTGTTTGCCATCGCTCGTTCCCCTCTATCAGTCGGCGTTGCCGAGGTGGTGGCGTCTGGGGAGTAGTTCAATGAATCGCTTGAATAGTTGCGACCGTTCCCCAACTTGTCAAGACTTCTCTTGAATACTTATCCTGGTGTCGGAGGTGGCTGATGGCTGACCGGGCAGCGAAGGACGCGCTGTACGACGGGTTCGCCGTCGTGGGCCGCGCGGTCGCCAGCGGGCGCCGCGCCGAGATCATTGACCTCCTCGCGCAGGGCGAGCGCTCGGTTGAGGAGATTGCGGGGGAGCTGGCGCAAAGCGTCGCGAACACCTCGCAACACCTGCAGCACCTGCTTCGCGCGGGGCTGGTCGTGACCAGGCGAGACGGCAACCGCATCTACTACTCGCTGTCGAGCAAGCGCGTCAGCGAGCTGTGGGCCGCGATGCGCGACGTTGCCGCGGCTCACGTCGCCGAGCTCGAGCGACTCGCGCATGCTTATCTCGGCGATCGCACCCAGCTCGACACCATCGACCGCGACCAGTTGGCGAAGCGGCTAAAGTCGGGAGATGTCGTCGTCCTCGACGTCCGTCCGTCCGCGGAGTACGACGCGGGCCACATCGCGGGGGCGTTGTCCGTGCCGATCGCCGAGGTGGGCAAGCGACTGCGCGAGCTGCCGGAGGGCAAACAGGTGGTGGCGTACTGCCGCGGCCCTTACTGCGTCTATGCGGACGAGGCTGTCCGTGTCCTCCGCAAGCGCGGTATCCGCGCCGCGCGCCTGGAGGACGGCTACCCGGAGTGGGAAGCCGCGCGGCTACCGGTCAGCCGCGAGATTCCGTCCGCGGTTTCGTGAAGGACGCGCTACCTTCCGCGGCGGCCATGAGCGCGTCCAGCGTCCGCTGCATGCCGCGTCTGAGTTGGGTGTCGCGAGGAAACGGCAGCTCCACGATGCGGGCGACGACCGGACACCACAGGAACTCGTAGGACTCGGTGACCTGTACGCCGCTGCCGGCGGACTCGATCAGGTAGTTCCAACGCGTCTGCACGCGGCCGTTCGGCACACCATCAGCGACTCTGGTGGGCGTGGCTACGATTCGGACGTTCGGACATGGCACCGCCACGGCAGAAGAGCTCGGTGCACGACTGCGCGCTGGGGCGGTGACGGCGGTGGTCGACGTTCGCACAGCGCCCGGAAGTCGCAAACATCCCCACGCCGCGCGGGCCGAGCTCGAGCGCTGGCTGCCGGACATCGGGGTGAGCTACCGCTGGGATCCGCGGCTCGGCGGGTTTCGTCGTCCTGCCCCCGACAGTCCGGACGTCGTGTGGCGCAACGAGTCCTTTCGTGGCTACGCCGG
>JAICMG010000168.1 GCA_025929365.1 Frankiaceae bacterium | reverse complement strand
GTTGTGACGTCCGAGCTTCACGGTGACGACGCTCGGGTTGTTGACCCGCTCGTTGGGATTGTTCGTTCCCGGGATGTAGCGGATGTGCACCGAGTCGCATGGGCTGTTGCTCACCTTGACGGCGTTGTAGTCGACTTCGTTGCTGAAGAACCGGAAGACGTAGTTGAAGCTTCCGTACTGGCCGGGATGCTCCGCAGACCCGTTCCTGAACAGCGTCTTCCAGCTGACCTTTCCGAACACGTGCAGCTTGTGGCCCTTTGCCGTCACGAGCCGTCCGGAGTGGTTGTAGACCGCGATCCGGATGTCATAGATGCCGATCGGCTCCTTCGGGATCGTCGTGCTGCCCTTCGCGCCGTGGAGGTGACGGAAGGTCTGCCACGTCTTGCCGTTGAGTCCTTGCAGGACGACGCTGTCGTTCCCGACACCCGCGGCATGCCAGGTCAGCGGAGTGGCCTTGCCGGCGTGCGCGTGCGCGGGGATCTTGAACCCGACCTCAGGCTGGCTGGCCGCGCTGACGGGTACTGCTGCGAGCGACGTTGAAGTAGCGAGCGCGAGACCGAGCAGGCAAGCGATCCTTCGCACGGTGGTGTTCCTCTCATCCGACCCCGGGCGGGCGATATCTCCCGCGCTGGTCAATCTCCCACGCCTGCCGCGAACCGTGGCAAGCGCGGGCGGTTGGTACCCGGCCCCGACATGTCCTGAACTGGCCCGATCGGCGGTGATCTGGGCGATACGTGGCCCGGTTGGGTGGGAGCCCGTGGTTACTACTGATCAAACGTGCTCTCGGCCCTAACGCACCGCCCGTGACGGCGCTACGGTGACGCCATTCGAGTTGTCTTCCGGGAGTCCGCAGCCATGACGGCAGTGTTCATCGTTGACCGGTACGAACTGGTACGGCGGGGCCTTGTCGACCTGATCGACGGCTCCGGGGACCTGCACGTGGTCGGTGAGGCAAGCGATGCTCGGCTGGCGCTGAACGCGATCCTCGCGGCTCGGCCGCAGGTGGCGGTGATCGAGATCCGAAGTGGTCACCGCGATGGGGTGGAGCTGTGCCGCGCCGTCATCGACAGCGGAATCGGCACTCGTTGCCTGCTGCTCGCCGATGACTCCGGCGACGATCTGATGTTCGACGCGATCGGCGCCGGCGCGGGTGGTTATCTCCTCGACCGCGCGAGCGGCGACGAGGTCCTGCACGCGATCCGATCACTCTCAGAGGGACGGTCCTTGCTCGACCCAGCCCTCACGCATCGCGTGTTCGCGCGGCTGCGGTCGATCGAGACGCCGAACCAGACCGGCATGGCGGCCTTGACACCCCAGGAGCGCCGCGTCCTCGACCATGTCTCTGCCGGCATGACGAACCGCCAGATCGCGCGGCAGTGCAACATCGCGGAGAAGACGGTCAAGAACCACGTGTCGAGCATCCTCCGCAAGCTGGACTTCTCGAGTCGTACCCAGGCAGCGCTCTACGCGCGCGAGAGCGCCTGACCGCGGACTTCAATTCCGGCAGCCGGCACCGATAGGTGCCGGCTTGCTGCTGTCGCGGCCGGTCAGGGTCCCAGGCGGCCGTAGGACCTTCGGCCCGGCGGCCGGTGGCGCGGGTCTCTCGCACCGATGGGTACCCCACCCGCACGTGCACTCCGCGGCGCACGCATGAGCCATCCGCTCTGGGCCATTGGGCCCATGGAAAGCGGCCGAGACCTGACAATTCGTCCGCAGTGTCGCCGATCCGGGACCGTCCTATGCCCGAATCGCAGCACCAAAAGGAGCTATTCAGTCCACTCTTCGCCTCGCCCAATACTGCTTTCGCGTGACGACAAGGGCACCAAGCCCGCTCACGTTCGGACAAGGGGTGACGTGATGAGCGATGTCGCAACCTGCGATTCGCGGGAAGTTGTGTCGAGGTCTCGTTCCACGCGCACGCTGTCGGCGGAAGCGTCGCGGTTGGTCGAGGAGCACCTCACACTGATCCCCGCTCTCACCGCCAACATCGCGGCCCACTTCCCGCGCCACGCAGACCGCGAGGAGCTGGCACAGGCGGCTGCGCTGGGACTCGTCGAGGCGGCGATTCGCTTCGATCCGGCTCGCGGTGTCCCCTTCGACCGCTGGGCCAGCAGGCGGGTACGCGGTGCGGTGATCGACGCGGTGCGCGCGATCGACTTCGCACCGCGCTCGGTTCGCGCGACGTCGCGTGAGATCGCCAGCGTCCACGAGGAGCTCAGCCAACAGCTCGGTCGTATGCCGAGCAGCAAGGAGCTTGCCGCGGCGATGAAGATGTCGGTCCGCGATCTTGACGAGCACCGGGCGCGCTGCCACGCCGGGGTCGTCCTCTCGCTGGACGCGCCGGCGGACAGGGGCGACGGCGGCTCGCTCGGTCTTGCGGATCTGCTTGCCGAACGTGACGCCGCGACGCCTGATGCCGTGCTGGTCGACGCCGAGTCCCTCGCGTTGCTGCGTGAGGCGGTGCGGCTGCTGCCGGAGCGGCTTCGCACCGTGATCGCCGGGTACTTCGTGGCCGGCCGTACATCGCTCGAGCTTGCGGACGAGCTCGGCGTCACCGAGTCGCGGATCGCGCAGATGCGGGCCGAAGGGCTGGCGTTGATGCGACACGCACTCGCGGGTCCCCTGGAGCGCAGTAGCGGTGACGACGTCGTGGGTCGGCGCGCCGCGCGTAGTCGCGAGGCATACATCGCCGAGGTCGCCAAGCGTGCGGCCGCGCTGGCGCGCGGTAACCGCGTGGTGTCCGGCATTCCGCACCAGCGACAGGACTCCCCAGTGGGCGACGTCCCGATCCCGAGCCGCTCCGCAGCTTGACGGTGCCGCCGCCTGCCTGAGCGCCGTACGGCGACTTGACCCGGCAGACTTCCATTCCGTGCTGCTGCTCCTGGCCGGGTTCTCGCTGATCGCGGCTGCTTTCATCGGCGTACGCGGCTGGCGAAACCGCTACGACGCACTCGGTCGCCGCCGCAGCGTTCCCGTGATCAGTGTGGTGGGGCTGGTCATCCTGGCGCTGGTCCTCGCGGTCCCCACGCTCTTGCGCCATCGTCTCGAGGGTCGGCTCACCAGGGTCGCCTCAGTGCTCGTGGGCCAGCACGCATCGGTTCATTGCCAGACGTTCGGCCAGACCTTCACCGACACTTCCGGGGACCTCGGCTACGTGAAGTTCGACGCCGACGGCGTCCCGCAGCACCACACGACGATCATGCGCGGTCCATGTGGCGAGCTGCGCCGCTATCTCGACGGCGGATTCACTCACCCGAGCGCGAACGAGATCATCGCGGTGCACGTGCTCACTCACGAGTCGATGCACATGCGGGGGCAGACCAACGAGGCCGATGCCGAATGCGAGGCGATGCAGCGCGACGCCGAGACTGCGCAGCTGCTGGGCGCGACGCCGGACGAAGGGCTACGACTGGCCCGCGCGTACTGGCTGGTGGACTACCCGAACATGCCTGACAACTACCGGACGTCGGACTGTGCGCTCGGCGGCTCCCTCGACGAGCGTCTTCCAGACCCGCCGTGGACGACGGGGGCCTACGTCGCGGTCAAGCTTCCGGCGACCGGATGAAGATCGGGCTGGTCAGGGACTCCATGAGGAGGTCGTCGCGACAAAGGGTTGTCTGCGAGCCGATCACCTTGTCGCAGGTGCCTGTCCGCAGCTGACGCCCGTCTGTCTCCAGGAGCTCGGTCCGGACGAAGCGCTTGGCTGCGGGGATGCCTCCGGCGCCCGGGCGAAAGGTGACGCTGCCCGACGCCGGCAGCTGCTCGAGGACGGTGCCCTCGTCGGTGACGATGCGCAGGATCGAGCCCGGCAGCGCGTTCGCCGTCCGCACCCGGTACGCCGCCCCTGCGGTGGTCCGCGATCCGGCGATCGCCTCGTAACGGCCGTCGTGGTCGGCGTCGGCCTCGAGGTACATCTGTGCGCCGCTCTCCGACGGCGGGAGGTCGGAGACGAAGGTGTGGTGGGCGCGGACGCCGTCGAGCACGCCCTGGATCGTGCGCTGCGTGACGTAGACCCAGGTGGTCGGGTCGCCGATGCCCTGCACCGAGTCGGTCAACCGCCAGTGCGAGTCGCTGCCACCCGTGATGCCGACCTGGTCGCCGCGGCGCAGGAACCCGTCGTACCAGCGGAGCGAGAAGTTGTTGTCATTCGCGCTCGGCAGCGGGTGCTGGAACGCCCACGGGCCGATGTTCCAGACCTCGATGCTGTCGGGGACGACCCTGCGGCCATAGGCATGCAACCAGTTCATGTCGCTCGGGTGGTTGATCTGGAAGACCCCGCCGTGGCGGCGCAGTCCGTCGGCGAGCTCCCGCATGCCCTGCACCGACTTGTCCTTCGGTGTGGCGTCGCATTCGACGACGGCTTTCGTCGGTCCGTGGTTGCCGTAGCAGGAGCGCGCGCCGAGCATCTGGACGTGCCCCGCCTGCGAGTTCTCGTATCCCGGGATCGAGACGAAGCTCGGGTGCGCCTTCTCCCATGCCACGACCGCGGGGTCGGTCTGGTTGACGACGTTGTTGTGATCGGTGATCGCGACGTATCCGAGTCCGCGCTGCAGCGCCTCGTTGAGCCGGTCGACGGGCGGGAAGCCCCAGGTGTAGAACTCCGGGCACGACCGGCGCGCCGAGCGTGATGGCTTGGTGTAGTCCCACGCAGTGGTCGGGGTGATGCAGGTGTCGTGGCCGTAGATCGTGTGGACGTGCAGGTCGCCCGGGATCCAGAAGCCATGCGCCGCCACGTCACGAGTGGTCGCCGTGGCGCTGACCTGCCCAGCCAGTCCGAGGCCGCAGACGACGCCGAGCGCGGCGACGAGCGCTGAGCGTGCGAGCCGGCCGCGGAGCATCCGTGACAGACGCGGCTTCGACAACTCGAACATCCTCCCTGCACCGATGAGATCGAGTTCGTGATGGAGGTCAACCTCACCTGCCTTCCAGCCGTTGAAGACGAGGGACAGGACGCGGCACGCTCGCGTACTGTCGACTGGCGTTGTACGGGGGCTAGCGGAAAAGGTGTCCAGCTTGTCGGATTCGGCTGGGATTGATCGGCCCCGCGCCGTCCGGTACCTGCGGGTAGCGCTCGGCATGGCGATCTGCTTGGTGGCCGGGGCCGGCGCTGCGGTGGTGGCCGCGACGCCGGATCGGCCGAGCGCGGCGCAGGCCGCGGAGATGAACGCCTCCGACCTGCAGCTGGCCGCGAACGCGGTCGTCCAGGAGGCGGTCGACGGCGGCGCGCTGACCGCCGCGCCCGACGACATCGACAGCCGTCCGGCGTACGCCCTCATGACCGCGGTCTACGCCTTGCTCCAGGACGCGCGAAGCCAGGATCCGAGCCTCGCACTCACCGACACGACTGCCTTCATGGGACCGTTGCCCTACAACCTCAGCCACCGTCTGCACCCCCGCGCGCGGCACCGGCACGTCTCGGTCACGCACACGCTGCACCTGTTCCAGCACGCCGTCGGGGTTGGCACCTCGCGGGGGTTCGGCATGCACCGGCGCCACGACCACGTGATGCCGGCGCCGCGTCAGCGAAGAGATGGCGTGTACGTCGAGCCCGACCTGCCACCGCTGCCGAGCAGCCCGTCGATCGCGATGGTCGCGGTCCGCGCCGCAATGACGAGACTGGGCCAGCCGTACGTGTGGGCGGCGGCCGGCCCGGGCACGTTCGACTGCTCGGGCCTGGTGCGGTGGGCGTTCGGCAAGGCCGGGCTGCGGCTGTTGCACTTCACCGGCTTCCAGTGGAACGAGGGCCGGCTGGTCCCGGCTCGCGACATCTTGCCGGGCGACCTGGTGCTGTTCTACAAGGACCTGAGTCACGTCGGCATCTATCTGGGCGCCGGCTGGATGGTCAACGCGCCCTTCACCGGCCAGTACGTCAACGTCGTACCGGTGCACGGGAAGGTTGCGGGCATCGTCCGCCCTTGACCGCCGGTCCCTGGAGAGCAGCGCGCTACGGCGTCGCGCTAGGGGTGGAATTCTCGCCTGACAGCAGCGGCAGCGTCGCGGTCGGCGAAGGTGACGGGTTCGGACTGGTTGCCGGCGCGCCGTACCAGGCGATCGACACTCTCTGCCAGCCGAGCGAGCGATAGCCGCTTCGGGTGCGGGCGCCGCTGCGATAGACGTGCGCGTGCCACTGCGCGCCGCGACGCCGCAGCGGCCCGAAGACGTCGCGGTGACG
>JAICMG010000046.1 GCA_025929365.1 Frankiaceae bacterium | reverse complement strand
GGCACGTCGGGTTCCTGGCCGAGGCCGACCCGATGTCCCTCGATGTCACCGCCGCAAAGATCCTCGCCGGCGACTATGCCGTCGAAGAGCGACTGGTGCTCGACGTGCGGGTGCTGCGCGGCGGCGAGGAGGTGCTGCGCGACTGGGCGCTCAACGACGTCTCGGTCGAGAAGGACAGCCGCGAGCACATGGTCAACCTGATCCTCGAGATCGACGGGCGCCCACTGTCCCGCTGGGGGTGCGACGGTCTGGTCTGCGCCACGCCCACGGGCTCGACCGCTTACGCCTTCTCGGCGGGCGGCCCCGTCGTGTGGCCGTCGGTGCAGGCGCTCCTCGTCGTACCGATCAGCGCTCACGCACTGTTCGCCCGTCCGCTGGTCGTCTCACCGGCCTCGACCGTGGCCATCGAGATCACCGACGCCGCTTCCGCGGCGATCATGTTCTGCGACGGCCGCCGCACCCATGCCCTCCTGCCGCACGACCGGCTGGAGATCGTGGCGGGGGCTGAACCGGTGCGCCTCGTGAGGCTGCGTACCGCGCCGTTCGCCGACCGGCTGGTCGACAAGTTTCAGCTACCGGTGCAAGGCTGGAGCGGCCGGTAGCGCTCGGACGACCGTCACTGAGCGCCTTCGCCGTTCGTTGATTGATTCAATGAGCGGCGTAGTCCGCGGTGCCGAGTGCGGGAGGGCGTAGCGAATGGCGCAGCAGCGCGGAGCGATGGGCCGGCGCGGCCTGCTCGGCGCCGCCGCAGCCGGCACTGCGCTCGCCGCGATGCCGGCGCTGCCCGCGGAGGCAGCGCGAGCGCGGCACCGCCCCCGCAAGCCGATCCCGGTCACGGTCCCGGCCGATCCGGCGCTGCACGCGTTGCGGCGCCTCGGCTACGGCCCGACTCCGGCCGACCTGGCCACCGTCCGCAAGGCCGGCGTCACCAGCTGGCTCGACAGCCAGCTCGCCGATGGAACCGATGCCCACGAGGCGCTGATCACGGCGACGTTCCCCTTCATGTCACGGTCCCCGCGATACGTCGCGGGGGAGTACTCAGATGATCTGGTCGCCGCTGTGCATGCGTACGAGTGGGCGACCTTGTTCCGCGCGATCTACAGCGAGCAGCAGGTGAAGGCACGCCTCACCGAGGTATGGCTCGACCACTTCAACGTGTGTTCCTTGGTGGAGAAGCTCTATTTGCCGTGGACGCGCTTCAGCTACGACCTCCAGGTCGTCCGACCTCGTGCCGCAGGCACCTTCGCCGAGCTGCTCAAGGCAGTGCTGATCTCGCCCGCAATGCTGAGCTATCTCGATCAGTGGACCTCGAACAAGACCTACCCGGTCGAGAACCTGGCGCGGGAGAACCTCGAGCTTCACACGGTTGGCTTGGGCAACTACACCGAGCACGACGTCAAGGACTACGCGAAGCTGCTCACCGGCTGCACCATCAACCTGCAGACCTGGGAGTACGAGTACGTGCCGTCGCTGCACTACACCGGCCGGCTCGAGATCCTGGGGTTCAAGACCGCCAACCGCTCGGCAAACGGAGAGCGGCTCATCTCGCAGTTTGCCGACTACCTCGCGCATCGGCCGGCAACCGCGCGAAACGTGGCGCGCCGGCTCCTGGTCCACTACGTCAGCGACCGCCCGTCGCCGGGGCTGGTGGACCGCGTGGCGCGCCATTACCTCCGCCACCACACCGACATCGGTGCCACGCTGCGGTTCATCGTGGAGCAGCCTGAGTTCTTCGGCAGCCGGGGCAACAAGACGAGACGACCTGGTGACTCGTTCGCGGCCGCGGTTCGGGGCCTTGGCATGACGTGGACCGGTGGGGTGGACCTCGGCACCACCACCTCGACCGTCATCCAGAGCTGGTCGCCGTACCTGGCACTGCTGCGCGACGCCGGTCATGTTCCTTCTGAGTGGTTCGCGCCGAACGGGTACCCGCAAGTGGCGGCGCCTTGGCTCAACTCGAACACGACATTGCAGGTGTGGCGGCTCATGGCGCTGCTGGTCGACACCAACAACGGTGAGCCATTCTTCAAGGGCCTGGACCCTGCTGCGGATGTCTGGCAGCCCGGGATGACCTACGACGCGGTCATCGCGGCGGCGGCTCAGCGCATCACCGGACAGAGCATCCGCATCGAGCATCGTCATGCGATCGCCGACCTCGCCGGCGTCGACCCGCAGGCGAAGCCGAATGCCGGCTGGCGGCTCGGCGGCAGCGCGGCACATCGCGCGATCGAGTTCGGGATTCTCGCCAGCGAGTACATGGCGGTCCGATGAAGCGCCCCCTCCGGCCCCAGATGCGCGAGGACGAGTGCTCGCTCACTCGCCGTGGCCTGCTGGCACGCGGCGGCGCGGTCGGCCTTGCCGCGCTCGCGACGCCGTCGATCATTCCGCGGTTCGCGGTGGCCGCGGAGACCGCCGGCGATGGACGTCCGGCAGGAACGCTGATCGTGCTGTTCCTGCGTGGTGCTGTCGACGGGCTGTCGGTCGTCGTCCCGCATCACGACCCGGCCTATTACAAGGCGCGCCCGACCCTTGCGATCCCCGAGAACAAGGTGCACGACCTCGACGGCCGGTTCGGTCTGCATCCTTCGCTTGCCGGCCTCGTGCCGTTGTGGCAACACGGCGACCTCGCGGTCGTGCACGCGACCGGTCTCGTGACCACCGCGGACTACTCGCACTTCGACGCGCAGGCGAGCATGGAATGCGGCTCGGACGACCCCGGGATCGGGACCGGCTGGCTCGCGCGACACCTCCTGTGCCGGCCACAGGCGAAGGACGCGTTGCGTGCGGTGGCCATCGGTCCGCATGTGGCGGCCAGCCTCTCGGGCTACCGACGCGCGACAGCGATCGACGGGCTCGCGGACTTCCAGCTGTCGATGGCCGGCACGGCGTACGACCAGGTGATGCGCGCGCTCGAGCACCTCTACACCGACTCCGGCCGACCAGCCACCCAGGCGGCGCACGAGACGTTCGACGCACTGAAGCGGATCGCCGCGATCCGGGACCAGCCGTACGTCCCCGCACACAACGTGGCGTACCCGTCCTCTCCATTGGGGGCGGCGCTGTTCGACATCGCGAGAGTGGCCAAGGGCGTGCCCGAGCTCGAAGCCGTCACACTCGACGCGGGGGGCTGGGACACCCACGCCGCGCAGAACGCGGTGCTCCCCGGCTTGCTCGGCGACCTCGCCGCGTCGCTGCTTGCGTTCACGACCGACCTCGGCGAGCTGATGCGCCACACCACGATCGTGGTCATGAGCGAGTTCGGGCGGCGGGTCGAGGAGAACAGCGGCGGCGGGACCGACCACGGTCACGGCAACGTCATGTTCGTCATCGGCAAGGGCGTCCGTGGGCGACACGTGTACTCCCACTGGCCAGGGCTCGCGCCCGGCAAGCTCGACTACGGCGATCTCGCGGTGACCACCGACTACCGACAGGTGCTCTCCGACGTGGTGAAGCACCGCATGCGAAACCACCACGTTGCGCGGGTCTTCCCCGGACTGCACTACCGCCCGGTGGGCGTCGCGCGCTAGGCGCCACGGACCTCCCGGCTGGGCGCGGCGGCCCGGTTGCGTCCTGGCGACCCCATAGGCTCACGACGTGCTCATCGAGCTGCGCATTCGCGGCCTTGGCGCGATCGATGAAGCGACCCTCGAGCTCGGTCCGGGTTTCACCGCCGTAACCGGCGAGACCGGTGCCGGCAAGACCATGCTGCTGACCGGTCTCGGGCTGCTGCTCGGCGGCCGCTCCGATGCCGCGCTCGTGCGTGGCGGTCACGAGCGGGCGGAGGTCGAAGGCCGGTTCCGGGTGCCACCGCACGGTGCCGTGGCGGCGATCGTCGAGGACAGCGGCGGGCAGCTTGATGGCGACGAGCTCGTCGTCGCGCGCACGATCGCCGTCGACGGGCGGTCCCGGGCGTACGTCGGTGGCCGGTCGGTTCCGGCGGCCTTGCTCGCGACGCTCGCCGATGAGCTGGTCACAGTCCACGGCCAGTCCGACCAGCGCGGGCTGCTGCGGCCGAGCGTCCAACGCGGCGTGCTCGACCGCTACGGCGGGGCGGATGCTGCGTTGACGACCTACCGCGAGGCCTTCGGCGAGCTCGCGGCGGTTCGCGCCGAGCTCGCCGAGGTCACCAGCCACCGGCGGGAGCGGATGCTCGAGGCCGACGCGCTACGAAACGGCGTCGCGGACATCGACGCGGTGGAGCCCGTGATCGGCGAGGTCGAGGCGCTCGCGGCCGAGGGAGACCGGCTGGCTCACGCCGAGGCGCTTCGCGACGCCGCATCCGCGGCGCGTCGCGCGCTGCACAACGACGACGACTCGGCGGCGAAGGCCGCTGATGTTCTGGGGTTGCTGTCGACCGCGCGACGCGACCTCGAAGCGGTCGCCGGGCACGATCCCGGGCTCGACGCGATGGCGGCGCGGCTTGCCGAGGCGTCGTACCAGCTCGCCGACGTCGCCGCTGATCTCGCCAGCTACCTCGACCAGCTCGAGGCCGACCCGGTGCGGCTCGCCGTCGTCCAGGACCGCGTCGCCAAGCTGGCGAGCCTGACGAAGCGGTACGGCGCCGACATCGCCGGGGTGCTTGCGTGGGCAGCCGAGGCAAGGGCGCGGCTTTCCGCGCTCGGCGACGACGACGGCCTGATCGTCGCGCTCGGGGAGCGTCGCGACGCGGTGCTGCGGCGGCTGACCGAGTCGGCGGCTGCGCTGTCCGCGCTTCGCGCCGCGGCTGCAGCTCGGCTCGAGTCGGCCGTCGGTGCCGAGCTCGCCGGCCTCGCGATGCCGCACGCCGCGGTGCTGGTAGCCCTCACCCGTCGCGACGATCCGCACGGGCTCGTCGTCGACGGTGCAGGCGTCGCGTTCGGACCGTCCGGTATCGACGAGGTCGAGATCCAACTCGTGGCGCACGACGGCGCCCCGGCGCGCCCGTTGCACCGCGGCGCATCGGGCGGTGAGCTCTCGCGCGTGATGCTCGCCCTCGAGATCGTGTTGGCCGGCGCGGACCCGGTGCCGACCTTCGTCTTCGACGAGGTCGATGCGGGCGTGGGTGGCCGGGCGGCAGTCGAGGTGGGCCGACGTCTCGCGGGGCTGGCCGGATCGGCGCAGGTACTCGTCGTCACCCATCTGCCCCAAGTCGCGGCGTTCGCCGATCGACATGTCGTGGTCGAGAAGCCCGACCGCGGCGTTGTCACGTCGAGCGCGGTGTCAGTTGTCGACGGTGGCGACCGGCTGCGGGAGCTGTCACGAATGCTCGGCGGCCAGGATGACTCCGAGCTCGCGCGCGGCCATGCCGAAGAGCTCCTCGCAGTGGCCGCCGCTGCCAAGGGCGGTACGCCGGCTGAGAAACCTTCAGGGCGCTGATCGGTCGCTCTGGCAGACTTCGAGTCGATGAGGCTCGCGACCGCTCGGCGCGCTCGCCCCGGTGACCAGCCGCCCGGGGTGGTCGGCCACGTTCGCCTGGACCGCCGTACGAAGAACCTCAGCCGCCGGCTTCGGCCTGGGGAGATCGCGGTGATCGACCACGTGGACCTCGACCGGGTCGGTGCCGAGGCGCTGGTGGCGCGCCAGGTGGCCGGGGTCATCAACGTCGCCCCCAGCACCTCCGGCCGCTACCCGAACCTCGGGCCGGAGATCCTGGTCGAGGCAGGCGTCCCGCTGATCGACGACGTCGGGCCCACGGCCTTCTCCCGGCTTCGCGAGGGGGACGTCGTACGGATCGACGGGGACACCGTCTACGACCTCGACGGCTTGATGCTGGTGAAGGGCATGCGCCAGACCTCTGAGTCGGTCGCCGAGTCGATGACGGCGGCGCGAGCCGGCCTGGCCGTGCAGCTCGAGGCCTTCGCCTCGAACACGATGGAGTACCTGCGGCGTGAGCGCGACCTGTTGCTCGACGGGATCGGCGTACCCGACCTGCGGACCTCCTTCGACGGGCGGCACGTTCTCGTCGTCGTTCGCGGCTATCACTATCGCGAGGACCTGCTCGCGCTGCGTCACTACGTGCGCGAGTACAAGCCGCTCCTGATCGGCGTCGACGGCGGCGCCGACGCGCTGCTCGAGGAAGGGCTGCGGCCCCACGTCATCGTCGGCGACATGGACTCCGTGTCCGACGAGGCGCTTCGGTGTGGCGCGGAGATCGTGGTGCACGCGTACCGCGACGGAAACGCCCCTGGGCTGGCGCGGGTGCAAGATCTCGGCATCGAGCCGGTCGTCTTCCCCGCGGCGGGGACCAGCGAGGATGCCGCTCTGCTGCTCGCCGACGAGGGCGGAGCGGCCCTGATCGTGGCGGTGGGCACGCACGCGACGCTCGTCGAGTTCCTCGACAAGGGCCGGGCCGGGATGGCGAGCACCTTCCTCACCAGGTTGCGCGTCGGCGGCAAGCTCGTCGATGCCAAGGGGGTGAGCCGGCTCTACCGGCAGCGCATCCCGGCGTACAGCCTGGTCCTGCTCGTGCTGGCGACCGCACTCGCCTTCCTCGTCGCTCTCTATGTCACCCCCGGCGGCAGTCTCTACCGCGAGTACTTCGCGACCGACTGGGACCATTTCATCCGCTGGCTGCACGGGCTGCTGTGATCGACTTCCGCTACCACATCGTCTCGCTGGTCGCCGTCTTCCTGGCACTGGCGCTCGGCCTGTTTCTCGGCAGCACGACGCTGCAGAGCACCGTCACGCACAGCCTGCGACAGCAGGCCAACCATGTGACGGCGGAGAACCACAGTCTCGAGACGCAGCGCGACCTGCTCAACGCCCAGGTCTCCGCCCAGCAGGGATTCGCAGCAGCAGTCGAGCCCTATGCGGTGGCGGGCAGGCTGGTCGACAGCACCGTCGCGGTCGTGTCGGCCCCCAACGTGAGCAGCACTGCTCGCAGTGAGCTGATCTCGACGCTGGCGAGCGCGAGTGCGACCGTGACGGCGGACGTGCGCCTGCAAAACGCGTTCCTTGACGCGACGCAGGACGCGACGTGGGGCCAGCTCGCGGCTCAGCTGGCGGGGACTCATCCGCTGCCCCGCACCAACGGGGCGGGGCAGGCGGCCGCCGAGCTCGCGCACGTGCTGGTCAACCGCCCGGGTGCGCACCTCACGTCGACCCGTCGGATCGAAACCGTTCTCAGCACGCTCACCGACGGCAACATGATCGCGGTGTCCGGGCAGACGCCGGTCCGCCCGGCGGATCTGGCGATCCTCCTCGTCCCGGCGGGCAGCGCGCCCGACACATCGGCTGTCGCGATCGCGCAGTACAAGGACCTCATCGGCCTCGCACGCGCGTTGCGGCACGCCGGTACCGGCCTGGTCGTCGCCGGACCCACCATCGACAGCTCCAGCAACGGCGGCGCGCTCGCGGCGATCCGGTCCGACCAAGCACTGTCGAAGATCGTGTCGACGATCGACAGTGACGACACCTCCATCGGGCGGGTCGCGACGGTGCTCGCACTCGCCGCGGCACCGGGTGGCACGTTCGGTCGCTACGGACTCGCGCAGTCGCCCCCGCTGCCCAGCCCGAGTTCCGCGCCGTGAGCCGTCCTGGGCGCGGCCGGACGCGCGCGGTCGGCCTGGTTGCGGCGGGCGGGACCGCCGCGGCGTGGTGGTGGCTACGCCAGTCGCCCGCCGGCTCCGATCCGGGATGGC
Source organism: Frankiaceae bacterium (assembly GCA_025929365.1). Classification (GTDB taxonomy): domain Bacteria; phylum Actinomycetota; class Actinomycetes; order JAFAQI01; family JAFAQI01; genus DASZTV01. The sequence goes on along the minus strand of JAICMG010000046.1, from coordinate 13,327 downwards.
AGCGCCGCAACTTCCGTGATCGCGACGTCAGCCTGCTCCTCGGACCGGCGGTGGCGGCGGGGGCGACTGTCGGTGTGGCGGCCGCGGCGCCTCGGCGTACCGCCGCGCTCGCCGTCGCGGCGATCGGCCTGGTAGGCGCGTACGACGACCGGTACGGCGACAGTCATGCACGTGGGCTGGGCGGCCACCTTGTCGCGCTGCGCGAGGGACGAGTGACGACCGGCCTGATCAAGCTCGTGGCGATGGCCGGCGTCGCCGCGCTCGCCTCGGCGCGACACTCGCGCAAGGCTGTCGACGTCGCACTCGGCACCGTGCTCGTCGCGGGAAGCGCGAATCTCATCAACCTCTTCGATCTGCGCCCAGGCCGTGCGGCCAAGGTGACGGGAGCGGTCGCGGCGGTACTGAGCCGGGTCGGCCCGGCTCCGGCGCGGGCTGTCGCAGCGGCGGCGGGCGGCGCCGCGACCGCGGGACTCGCGCCCGATGTTCGAGAGCACGCGATGCTCGGCGACTGTGGTGCCGGTGCCCTCGGCGCGACGCTGGGCTGGTCGCTCGCGATGCGCCCGTCTCGGCTCACCCGGGTGGGCGCGGCGGCCGGCGTCGTCGCAGCGACGCTGGCGAGTGAGCGCGTCAGCTTCAGCGCGGTCATCGACGCAAACCCGGTGTTGCGTCGCCTCGATCAGCTGGGCCGGGCCCGCTAGGGACCGGGTGTCACTTGGCTGATGGGGGTCCGGCCGACGGCCTGCGCAAACCGATCGGGGCGATCAATGTCGCTCGTGCCGCGCTGCTGATCGCGATCATCACCGCGCTCGCCAGAGCGGCAGGGTTTGCGCGAGTTGTCGTGTTCGCGCGCACCGTCGGGCCGAGCTGCCTCGGTGACACCTACTTCACCGCAAACACGGTGCCGAACATCGTCTTCGACATCGTGGCGGGTGGCATCCTGTCGAGTCTCGTCGTCCCCGTGATCGCCAGCCCGGCAGCGGAGGGTGACGACGAGACGGTGGGGCGGACGACGTCGGCACTGCTGACCTGGGCCGTCACGCTTCTCGTGCCCGTCATGCTGCTGGGGCTGGTGTTGACGCACCCTCTGATGAGGTTGCTCGTCGGGGGCGGTCACCCAGGGTGTGCCGCGGCCACGGAGGTGGCGGTCGGGGCGCGGATGCTCGCGGTCTTCATGCCGCAGGTGGTGATCTACGCGATTGCCGTCATCTTGATCGGGGTCCTCCAAGGCCACCGGCGGTTTCTGGGTCCGGCGCTCGGCCCGCTGGTGTCCAGCGTCGTGGTGATGGCCGCGTACGGCGTGTTCGCCGGTGTGGCGAAGCACGACGAGGTGGGCCTGACGACACTGACCAGGTCGCACGAGCTGATCCTGTCCGTGGGGACGACCCTCGGCGTCGCGGCGCTGCTCGTGCCGATGATTCGGCCGGCGTCGCGGATCGGGCTTCGCCTGCGACCGACGTACCGCTTTCCGCCCGGCGTCGCGCAACGGATCCGCCAGATGACGATCTCGGGGGCGCTGGTCCTGGGCAGCCAGGACATCGCGACCGGTGTCGCGCTGCGGCTCGCCAACTCGCAGGGGACCGACGGCGCCGTCGTCCTGTACAACCTGGCGTGGACCGTCTTCACGGTGCCGTGGGCAGTCGCAGCGGTTCCGCTTGCCACGAGCGCGTTTCCGGGCCTGACGTCGTCGTGGCAGTCCGGCTCCCGCGACGAGTACGCCGCGACACTCGCCCGGACGGCGCGCGCAATGCTCATCGTGATCTGCGGCGCGGCCGCGATCGTGGTCGCCACCGCCGCTCCCGTCTCGCGCGTCGTCGTCCTGGGTGCGCCGGGGCACGTCGCACCGGAGGTCTTGGCGCGAGGCATGATCGCCTTCGCGATCGGGTTGCCCGGCTATGCCCTCGTCGCCTTGCTGACGCGAAGCCTCTACGCGCAGGGCAACGCGCGCACGCCCGCGACCGCCGCGGTCACCGGCTGGCTGGTGGCGATCGCGATCGACATCGCGCTCGCGCTGGCGCTGCCCAGGACGTGGACGGTCGCCGCGATCGGCGTCGGGACCGCGGTGGGCGTCACCGTGACCGGCGTCTGGTTGTTCGCGGCGGTTGCGCGATCGGCCGGCGTGCGAGTGCTCGACGGTGTGCGCCGCGCCGCGTCGGCGGCGCTGGGTGCAGCTGGGGTGGCAGGTGCCGGCGGCTGGCTGCTTGCGCATCCGCTCGTCCAGCACACGGTGGTCCGAAACATCGTCGCGTCGGTCCTTGTCGGTGCGGCTGCGCTCGTCGCGTACGTCGGAGTGGCGTGGTTGTTCGATCGCGACACGGTGGGTGTCCTTGCTCGCCGGATGTCCCCGTCGCGGTTGAGGTCGACGCGTGGCTGAGCGACCGGTCCGCGCCTTGCTCGTCGTCGGGGAGACGTCGGGCGGGATCGGTCGTCACGTTGCCTTGCTCGCCGAGCGGCTCGGCCGACACGGCGTGGCGGCGGCCGTGTGCGGACCAGCCTCTGCGCGCGAGGTCGTGGGGCCGGTGCCAGGCGTCGGCTTCGAGGTGGTGCAGACGTCGCGCCTGCGACTGGACGCCTACGTTGCCGCTCGCCGACGGCTGCGCTCACTCGCGCACGGATTCGATGTCGTTCACGCCCATGGACTGCGGGCAGGGGCGGTTGCGGCGGCGCGCGAGAGCCAGACCCCCCTCGTCGTCACCTGGCACAACGCCGCACTCGTGACCGGGCTGCGCCGCCGCGCCCACGACGCGCTCTCGCGATACGTCGCCCGGTCCGCCGACCTGACGCTCGGTGCCTCGCCCGATCTGACCGCGGCAGCGCAGTCGGCCGGGGCGACGGAGGCCCGCGACACCTTCGTCGTTGCCCCCCCACTGGCGGCGCCGACCCGCACGCGCCGCGAGGTTCGCGCGGAGCTCGGGATCGGGGACCGACCCGTCGTGCTCGGCGTCGGTCGGTTGCAAGCTCAGAAGCGCTTCGACGTCCTGGTTGCGGCGGCTGCCTCCTGGCGTGGTCGACCGAACGGACCGGTGGTCCTCATCGCCGGCGACGGTCCGGAACGTGAGGCCCTGTCGGCGCAGGCAGCCGCGTCAGGGGCGGCGCTTCGTCTGCTCGGCGCGCGGGAGGACGTCGCGAGCTTGCTGGGTGCGGCGGATGTGGTCGCGCTGCCCAGCGCATGGGAAGCGAGAGCGCTTGTGGCGCAGGAGGCGCTTCGGGCGGGCGTTCCGCTGGTGACGACGCCGGTCGGCGGGCTGCCAGACCTCGTCGGCGATGCGGCGCTGATGGTGCCGGTCGGGGATCCGGCCGCGCTCGCCGACGCGATCGAGCGCGTCCTTGCTGACCATGCGCTCGCCCAGACCCTGGCGGCGCGGGGGCGCCGGCGGGCGGGGGACTGGCCGGACGTCGACGCCGCCGTCGAGGACCTCGCCGCGACGTACCGGTCGATGCTCGGCTGACACGCCGAAGCGGTCGTGGCGTCGTTGAGGCGGCTGTCGTCCGCGGGTGTTACCGTGAACGTCCGTGAGTCGAGGCGCCCAGGATCGGTCCGCCGGAGGTAGTTCAACCGTCCGGCACGTGTTCGTCACCGGAGGCGTCGCCTCCAGCCTTGGCAAGGGGCTCACCGCCTCCAGCCTGGGCCGGCTGCTGAAGTCGCGCGGACTTCGCGTCACGATGCAGAAGCTCGACCCCTATCTCAACGTCGACCCCGGAACGATGAACCCGTTCCAGCACGGCGAGGTCTTCGTGACCGAGGACGGGGCCGAGACCGACCTCGACATCGGTCACTACGAGCGATTCCTCGACGAGGAGCTGTACGGCGCTGCCAACGTCACGACCGGACAGGTCTACTCCGACGTCATCGCGAAGGAACGACGCGGGGAGTACCTCGGCGACACCGTCCAGGTGATCCCGCACATCACCAACGAGATCAAGGGCCGGATCCGGGCCATGGCGAGCGAGGACGTCGACGTCGTCATCACCGAGATCGGTGGCACGGTCGGCGACATCGAGTCGTTGCCGTTCCTCGAGGCGGCCCGCCAGGTTCGTCAGGATGTCGGTCGCGAGAACGTCTTCTTCCTGCACGTCTCGCTGGTGCCCTACCTCGCGCCCTCGGGGGAGCAGAAGAGCAAGCCGACCCAGCACTCGGTGCAGTCGCTGCGCTCCATCGGCATCACACCCGATGCGATCGTGTGCCGGTCGGACCGCCCGATTCCCGACAACATGAAACGCAAGATCGCGCAGACCTGCGACGTCGACAACGAAGCCGTCGTCTCCGCGCCCGACGCGGCGTCGATCTACGACATCCCGAAGGTGCTGCACGCCGAGGGACTCGACGCCTACGTCGTGCGTCGCCTGGGCTTGCCGTTCCGCGACGTCGACTGGACGGAGTGGGACGACCTGCTGCGCCGCATCCACCGCCCCGAACATCGGGTGACCGTCGCGCTGGTCGGCAAGTACGTCGACCTGCCGGATGCCTACCTCTCCGTGACCGAGGCGCTTCGGGCGGCGGGTGCTGCGAACGACACCGCGATCGACATCCGATGGGTCACGTCGGACGACTGCGAGACGCCGGAGGGGGCGGCCGCGACGCTTGACGGGGTCGACGGCGTGCTGGTGCCGGGCGGATTCGGCGTACGTGGGATCGAAGGCAAGCTCGGCGCGGTCCGCCACGCGCGTGAGCACCGCATCCCGACGCTCGGGTTGTGCCTCGGCCTGCAGTGCATGGTGATCGACGTGGCCCGCAACCTCGCCGGCCTGGAAGGTGCGAACTCGGCGGAGTTCGATCCGGACACGCCGCACGCCGTGATCTCGACGATGGCCGACCAGCTCGATGTGGTGGCCGGCGAGCGGGACATGGGCGGCACGATGCGGCTGGGCTCCTACCCCGCGCAGCTGCTCGAGGGCTCGCTCGTGGCCGAGGCCTACGGCTCGACGCGGGTGGCCGAGCGCCACCGTCACCGTTACGAGGTCGCCAACGACTACCGCGACCGGCTCGAAGCCGCCGGGATGGTCTTCTCGGGGCTGTCACCCGACGGCCGGCTCGTCGAGTACGGCGAGCTCTCGCGCGAGACCCACCCGTTCTTCGTCGGGACCCAGGCACATCCTGAGTTCAAGTCACGCCCCACCCGCGCGCACCCGCTGTTCACCGGCTTCGTCGCCGCCGCGCTCGAACGTGCCGGGTCGGTGCAGGCCGAGATCGGAACGCTTCGTCTGCCCAGCGTTGCGTCGTAAGTCCAGGTCGCCGCGTAGCGACAGGCGTCGTAGCGTCGGTGCGTGAGCGACATCGCAGACGAGCCCACCGGTGCCTTTCCGACGCTGAGGTCTGGTGTGAGCTTTCGGTCCGGAAGGGTCATCGACGTCCGCACCGACCAGGTCGGGATGCCGGACGGCGGTCAGGCGACGCGTGACGTCGTCGTCCACCCGGGCGCCGTGGGCATCATCGCGCTCGACGACCAGGGCCGGGTCCTGCTGTTGCGCCAATACCGCCACGCGGTCGGTCGGATGCTGTGGGAGCCGCCGGCCGGCCTGCTCGACGAGGTGGGGGAGGACCCGCTCGAAGCCGCCAAGCGTGAGCTCTATGAAGAGGCGCACCTCGAGGCGAGCCGATGGGATGTCCTGGTCGACGGCTTCACCTCGCCGGGCATGACCGATGAGGCGGTCCGGATCTACCTCGCCCGCGAGGTCAGCGAGTCGAGCGCGCCGAAGTTCGAAGCCGAGCACGAGGAAGTCGACATGCCCACCCGTTGGGTTTCATTGGGGGAAGCGGTCGATGCCGTGCTCGGCGGGAGCATCCACAACCCGCTCGCGGTGATGGGAATCCTGGCGGCAGCGGCGTCCGGCCCGGCGTATGACAACCTGCGGCCGGCGGATGCAGCATGGCCGGAGATGTCGGACTATCCGGGCTCGGCCAAGGCTCTCGGCTGAAGGCGAGTGGTCGCCTTAGGCCACGTCGCGTGACACGCTGAGTTCGTGAAGGTCGGGATCCCGCGCGAGGTCAAGGACAGCGAGTTCCGGGTTGCGATCACCCCTGCGGGAGCTCACGAGCTCGTCCGCCTTGGCCACGAGGTCCTCGTCGAGCAGGAGGCCGGGGTCGGCTCCGCCATCCCGGACGCCGACTACGTCGAGGCAGGTGCACGGATCCTGCCGGACGCGGACGACGTCTGGGGCGAGGCCGATCTGGTGTGCAAGGTGAAGGAGCCGGTGGCGGAGGAGTTCCACCGGATGCGGGCCGACCAGGTGCTGTTCACCTATCTCCATCTCGCGGCGAGCGAGGAGTGCACCAAGGCGATCCTCGCCTCCGGAACCACCGCCATCGCCTACGAGACGGTCCAGCTGCGCGACGGATCGCTGCCTCTCCTCGCCCCGATGAGCGAGGTGGCCGGGCGCATGGCGCCACAGGTCGGCGCCCACCATCTGCAGCGGGAGAGCGGGGGCCGCGGCGTGCTGATGGGTGGGGTGTCCGGCGTCTACGCCGCGAAGGTGGTGGTCCTGGGGGCGGGCGTGTCCGGCATGAATGCCGCCGCGATCGCGCTGGGCATGCAGGCCGAGGTGCTCCTGCTCGACAAGAACATCGACAAGCTCCGCCAGGCCGACCGGATCTACCAGGGCCATCTGCAGACGGTGGCCTCGAACGCCTACGAGGTCGAGAAGGCCTGTCTCGACGCCGATCTGGTCATCGGGGCGGTTCTGGTCCCGGGAGCCAAGGCGCCCACGCTGGTTTCGGACGACCTGGTCGCGCGGATGAAACCCGGGGCGGTCCTGGTGGACATCGCTGTCGACCAGGGCGGTTGCTTCGAGTCGACGCACCCCACTACGCACTCGCACCCGACGTACCGCGTCCACGACGCGGTGTTCTACTGCGTCGCGAACATGCCCGGAGCGGTCCCGCACACCTCGACCTTCGCACTCACCAACGTCACCCTCCCGTATGCCGAGCGCATTGCCGAAGCGGGCTGGCGCCAGGCGGTGCGTGATGATCCCGCACTGGCCGCCGGGGTGAACGCCGCGGCAGGAGAGGTGCTGTGCGCGCCGGTTGCCGAGGCACACGGCCTGCCGTATCGGGAGTTGAACGAAGTCCTGGGTTAATGAAGGGGTGGTGAGCGAGGTCGCGCGTGCATCCGGCTGAGTTGGCCCAGATGTACCTCGATCACCTAAAGGTCGAGCGCGGGTTGAGCCCCAACAGCACCACTGCGTACCGTCGCGACCTGGCTCGCTACGCGGCATACCTGGCGGACCGGGGAATCGCGGATGTCGCATCCGTCAGCGAGCGGGACATCGCCGGGTTCCTGGCCGAGCTGCGTGCGGGGGGGCCGCAACGCCCGGCGCTCGCGGCGTCCTCGACGGCTCGGGCTGTCGTCGCGGTGCGGGGGATGCACCGGTTTGCCGTGCGCGAGGGGATCGCCGGGTCGGACCCGGCCGCGGAGGTGCGCCCGCCGACTCCGCCGCGCCGTCTACCGCACGCCCTGCCGATCGACGACGTCTTGGCCTTGCTCGAGGCAGCCGCGTTCGACGGCACCCCGAAGGCGATGCGCGACGCCGCCCTGCTCGAGTTCCTCTACGGCACCGGCGCCAGGGTCAGCGAGGCCGTCGGACTCGACGTCGACGACCTGGACCTGGCGGCGGCTGCCGTGAAGCTGGCGGGCAAGGGCGGGAAGGACCGCGTCGTGCCCATCGGGTCCTACGCGCTGGCGGCGATCGACGCCTACCTGGTGCGGGGGCGGCCGGCTCTGGTCGGTCGCGGGAGCGGACGGGCCGCGCTCTTCCTCAACATGCGGGGCGGCCGGCTGTCCCGGCAGAGCGCGTGGACGATCCTGCGGGAGGTCGCCGACCGGGCGGGCGTACGGGCGACGGTCGGGCCGCACAGCCTCCGGCACTCCTTCGCCACGCATCTGCTGGACGGGGGGGCCGACGTCAGGGTCGTTCAGGAGCTGCTCGGCCATGCCTCCGTGACGACCACACAGGTCTACACCTTGGTCACGGTGGACCGCCTCCGCGAGGTGTACGCCACGTCTCATCCCAGGGCGCGCGACTAGGTCGCCCTGTGGGTAACCCGTTACGGCTGTGACCGGTGGGACCTGACATCACGCTTGGGGCGGTTGCCAAGTCTCCGGCCGCGGGCTAGGTTCCCGATTCGTCGCTGAAACCGCATCCCGAGAAATCGTGGTATCGGTCTAGCAACTTGTTGAGAGGACGATATGTCGACTTCCCTGGCCTCGCGCAGCCGAGCGGCGGCGGGCGAGATGGGCCCGACCGGTCGGCGGATGCCGAAGCTGCGGGACCCCAAGCCCCTCACCGAGCACGGGCCCGCGACGATCCTTGCGCTGTGCAACCAGAAGGGCGGGGTCGGCAAGACCACGACCACCATCAACCTCGGCGCCGCCTTGACCGAGTTCGGCCGCAAGGTCCTGCTCGTGGACTTCGACCCGCAAGGTGCCTTGTCGGTCGGCCTCGGGGTCAACCCTCTGGAGCTCGACCAGACCATCTACAACTCGCTGATGGAGCGCTCCGTCTCCGCCGACGACGTCTTGCTCAAGACCAATGCCGGCATGGATCTGCTGCCCTCCAACATCGACCTGTCCGCCGCCGAGGTCCAGCTCGTGGGGGAGGTCGCCCGGGAGCAGACGCTGAAGCGGGTGCTCGCCCCCCTCGTCGACGACTACGACTTCATCCTCATCGACTGCCAGCCGTCGCTCGGCCTGCTCACCATCAACGCCCTGACCGCGGCGGATGGGGTGATCATCCCGCTCGAGTGTGAGTACTTCTCGCTGCGAGGCGTCGCACTGTTGATCCAAACTATAGAGAAAGTCAGTGAAAGGCTTAACCCTCAACTCGAACTTGAGGGAATCCTTGCCACGATGTACGACAGCCGTACGTTGCACGGCCGCGAGGTACTCGGCCGGGTGGTCCAGGCGTTCGGCGAAAAGGTCTTCCACACCGTGATCGGACGAACCGTCCGATTCCCCGAGACGACCGTCGCGGGGGAGCCGATCACGACGTTCGCGTCCAGCTCGGCGGGCGCCAGCGCCTACCGTGACCTGGCCAGAGAGGTGGTGGCCCGATGCCTCGCCGCGTAGCCCTTCCGGGAGCCGACGAGCTCTTCCGCTCGACCGGCTCGGTCCAGCGGCCGGCCGACGACGAGGACACCGTGGAGGCTGCCGCGCTGCCGCTCGCGTCCGCTCCCGCTGCGACCGACGTTGCCGAACGGCCCACGTTCGCGCCGGCGCCTCGGCCGACCGGTCCGCGGCGGCCGTCGGGCCGGCAGCGGCACGAAGAGAAGATCACCGTCTACGTCTCGCCGAGCGAGCTGGTCGACCTCGAGCACGCCCGGCTCGTCCTGCGGGCCGAGCACGCGCTGGCCGTCGATCGGGGCCGGATCGTCCGCGAGGCACTCGCCGTCGTGCTCGCCGACCTCGAGTCGAAGGGCGAGCAGAGCATCCTCGTCCGCCGGCTGCGCGGTCGGTAGCCGAGCCGGCGTCCGGGCGGCTGGGGGAGCCCCTTGCTCTACGCATTACGTCAACCTGCGACGCTGCTCGGCCTAGTGCTGGGCTTCGCGGCGGGGATGATCGCGCTCAGCGGCGCCACACGCCTGATAGACCGCAATTCGCGGTTTTCGGCCCCCTTCTGGCACCCGCGTGCGTGGCTCGACCCCTACAGCGCGGTCGGCGCGGTGCTCGCCGGTACCGGCTGGGCACCCCGGCCGGAGGTACGCCGGGGCTTCGGACGCAGTCAGCAGCGCCAGCTGTGGACCGTTGCCGTCGTTGCCCTCGTCGTGCCGGCCGTCCTGGGGGCGGCGGGACTGGCGGCGTACGCCGCGTCCGTGGGCCGCGCGCCCCTCGCCGTCATGGACTCGAACCTGGTGCTGCACGGCGACCCCGGGTTCATCAAGGTCTTCGCGCCGAGCTTCGCGGACAAGGTCGCGCTGGGCTTCGGCATCGAGAATCTCGCGATCGCGATCCTGAGCCTCGTCCCGATTCCGCCCTTGCCCACCGGAGTCGCCGTGTGGACTGTCCTGCCCCGAACGCCCGGCGCTCGCCGACTGGCGTATCGGCTGCTCGAGGAACATTGGGGCATCGGTGCCGTCCTGGTGCTCATCCTGCTGCCGATCGGGGGCGGCTACACCACCCCACTGCTCTCACTCGTCACCACCATCACAGACGCGATCGTGCACTCGATCTGACCTGGTGACACGCCGCGCGGCGTGCCGGGCGGCCGGACCCGCTGGGCTACCGTCGACCGGTGCCCGTCTCGCCGCCCGAAAGCGCCGTCGTCGCGCCCGGTGGCACCGAGGTCAACTCGCTCGGCAACAGCGGCTTCGAGGTCCACCTGGACGTCTTCGACGGCCCGTTCGACCTGCTGCTGTCGCTGATCGCGAAGCGCCGTATGGACGTCACTTTGGTGGCGCTGGCGAAGGTGACGGACGACTTCCTGGTCTACATCCGCGCTCGCGGCAACGAGTGGGACCTGAACACCGCCAGTGAGTTCCTGGTGGTGGCCGCGACGCTGTTGGACCTGAAGGTCGCCCGGCTGCTGCCGTCGGCCGAGGCGGACGAGGAGGACCTCGCCCTGCTCGAGGCGCGCGACCTGCTGTTCGCCCGCCTGCTGCAGTACCGGGCGTACAAGGACGTCGTGAGCGTCATGCGGGTGCTGATGGACACCGCGTCGCACCGGTATCCGCGCCTGGTGCCGCTCGAGGAGGCCTTCGTCGGGCTGCTGCCGGAGGTGCAGCTGGGCGTGACCCCGGCTGAGTTCGCCGAGCTCGCCGCCCGTGCCATGGCCCCCCGCCCGTCGCCCGTGGTGGACATCGGCCACCTGCACGCTCCGGTGGTCAGCGTGCGGGAGCAGGCGGCCATCCTCGCCGAGCGGCTGCGGGCAGCCGGCTCCGCCACCTTCCGGGCGCTCGTGGCCGACTGCCCCGACACGATGACGGTCGTCGGGCGGTTCTTGGCAGTGCTCGAGCTCTACCGCGACGGGGCGGTGGCCTTCGACCAGGTGGTACCACTCGGCGAGCTGCACGTGCGCTGGGTGGCGGGGGAGAGCTGGGCGCCCGAGCACGTGCGGAACCTCGACGCCGAGTACGAAGGCGACGACGACGCCGAGCTTGCCGGAGAGCGCAACGCAGTGGACGCAGATGCCTGAACTGGAGATCGAGAGCATGCCCGACAGCCAGGCCGAGGGCCTCGCGAACGCCGAGCTACCCCCTCTCCGGGCCGCGCTCGAGGCCATCCTGCTGGTGGTCGAAGAGCCGGTGGACGAGGGCGTTCTCGCCCAGGTCCTCGAGCGTCCGCGCGAGGAGATCGCGGCAACGCTCGCCGAGCTCGCGGCCGACTACGAGGCGGGCGGGCGCGGCTTCGAGCTGCGCGGGATCGCCGGCGGCTGGCGGTTGTACACGCGGACCGACTGCGCGCCGTACGTCGAGCGGTTCGTCCGCGACGGCCAGCCCGCGAGGCTCAGCCAGGCCGCGCTCGAGACCCTCGCCGTGATCGCCTACCGGCAGCCCACCACCCGCTCCAGAATCGCCGCGGTGCGGGGAGTCAACGTGGATGCCGTGATCCGGACACTGCTCACCAGGGGCCTCATCGCGGAGGTCGGGATCGAGCGGGAGACCGGCGCGATCCTGTACGGCACGACTGAGCACTTCCTCGAGCGGCTGGGTCTGGTCTCCACCGACGATCTCCCGCCGCTGGCCGAGTACCTACCGGACCACACTGTGCTCGACGACGATGCCGCCTCAGGCTGACGCAGACCACAACCCGGGGGTACGGCTGCAGAAGGTCCTTGCCGCCGCAGGCATCGGGAGCCGGCGGGCCTGCGAGGAGCTGATCGCCGACGGCCGCGTGAAGGTCAACGGCCGGCCGGCCCGGCTGGGCCTGCGGATCGACCCCGAGCGCGACGTCGTCCTCGTCGACGGTGACCGGATCCCGACGGCGAGTGGGCTCACCTACCTCGCCCTGCACAAGCCGCGTGGGGTGCTCTCGACCATGTCCGACGAACGCGGCCGGCCCTGCGTCGGCGATCTCGTCGCCGACATCACCGCCCCCCTCCACCACGTCGGACGGCTGGACGCAGACAGCGAGGGCCTGCTCCTGCTGACCAACGACGGACCGCTCACGCAGCGGCTGACCCACCCCTCGTTCGGGGTCTCCAAGACCTATCTCGCCGAGGTCGAAGGCACGGCGGGACGCGGCCTGGAGCGAGCGCTGAAGGCCGGTGTGACCCTCGAGGACGGCCCGGTGAAGGCCGATTCGGCCCGGCTGCTCGAGGCCGTGGGAGGCCGCTCGGTGGTCGAGCTGAGCGTGCACGAGGGCCGCAAGCACGTCGTGCGCCGCATGCTCGCCGAACTCGATTTCCCGGTCACGAGGCTGATCCGCACCGCCGTCGGCCCGATCCGGCTCGGCGACCTGCGCGCCGGGAAGCGCCGGTACCTACAGCAACAAGAGATTCAATCTCTCTATCGCGACGTCGACATGTCGTCCTAACGCTTCGTCGACATGATACTCAGTCGCGGTGTCGGTAGAGGGCTTTCATTCCGCGGCGTGCTCTGGCCTGTGATCCTTGCGGCTGCTCCGGCAAGCCTGTGATCCTTGCGGCTGCTCCGGCAAGATCACGATCAGCAACGAAGGCGGGCGACTCGCCGACCCCGGCCGACGCTGCCCAGCTCCGGTGGCGATGGCATGCTCGTATGTCACATCGGTGTTGTGCCATGACGCCCGTATGTGACATAGGTGTTGTGACTTACCGCCTCCATGTCACACAGGTGTCGTGATTCGCAGCACGCATGTCACATAGGGAACACGGCGACCGGAGGGTGGGTATGGCGGTGCGCGCGCTTCGTGGCGCCACCCAGGTCGAGGACGATGACCGTGAGGCGATCATCGAGGCCACGGCAGAGCTGGTCCGTGCCGTCCTGGACCGCAACGGGCTGACCGATGACGACCTCATCAGCATCCTGTTCACGACCACTCCCGACCTCGTCGCCGAGTTCCCCGCGTACGCCGCGCGGACGATCGGGATCACCGATGTGCCGTTCCTGTGCGCCTCTGAGATCGCGGTGCCCGGGGCGATGGCCAGGGTGGTTCGGCTGATGGCGTTCGTCGAGGCCGACTTCCCGAGGGCCGACGCCCGCCACGTCTACCTGCGCGGCGCGCACGCGCTTCGCACCGACCTGCCCCGTGACTGACCTCGCCGGGGCGGGGGGAGCGGGAAGCGGCCGCCTGCTGGTCGTCGGGACCGGCCTGATCGGCGCCTCGGTAGGCCTGGCCGCACGCGCAGCTGGCTACGACGTGGTCCTGGCCAACCGGGACCCCGACCGGCTGGCTGTGGCGATCGAGGTTGGCGCCGG
>JAICMG010000116.1 GCA_025929365.1 Frankiaceae bacterium | reverse complement strand
GACCGCCTCCTCGATCGAGCGGAAGCCGAGTGCGGCGAGATGCTCGCGCACCTCCTCCGCGATGAACTCGAAGAACGTCTGCACGAACTCCGGCTGACCGGAGAACCGCTTGCGCAGCTCCGGGTTCTGCGTGGCGATCCCGACCGGGCAGGTGTCGAGATGGCAGACCCGCATCAGGATGCAGCCGGACACCACCAGCGGCGCGGTCGCGAACCCGAACTCCTCCGCGCCGAGCAACGCCGCGATGACGACATCGCGCCCGGTCTTCATCTGGCCATCGACCTGCACGACGATCCGGTCGCGCAGACCGTTGAGCATGAGCGTCTGCTGGGTCTCCGCGAGACCCAGCTCCCAGGGCGAGCCGGCATGCTTGAGAGAGGTGAGCGGTGCCGCGCCCGTGCCGCCGTCGTGGCCCGAGATCAGTACGACGTCGGCGTGCGCCTTCGACACGCCGGCGGCTACCGTCCCGACGCCGACCTCGGCGACCAGCTTCACGTGCACCCGCGCCTGCGGGTTGGAGTTCTTCAGATCGTGGATCAGCTGCTTGAGGTCCTCGATCGAGTAGATGTCGTGGTGCGGCGGCGGGGAGATCAGACCCACGCCGGGCGTCGATCCCCGCGTCTTTGCGATCCACGGGTACACCTTGTTGCCGGGCAGCTGCCCACCCTCCCCCGGCTTCGCGCCCTGCGCCATCTTGATCTGCAAGTCGTCGGCGTTGGTCAGATAGTCACTCGTCACGCCGAACCGCCCGCTCGCAACCTGCTTGATCGCGCTGCGCCGCGCCGGGTCGTGCAGCCGGTCGGTGTCCTCGCCGCCTTCGCCGGTGTTGGACTTGCCGCCGATCCGGTTCATCGCGATGGCCAGCGTCTCGTGCGCCTCCGCCGAGATGGAGCCGTACGACATCGCACCCGTGGCGAACCGCTTCACGATCTCCGAGACCGGCTCGACTTCCTCGATCGGTACCGGCTGCCGGACGCCGTCGGCGAAACGGAACAGGCCACGCAGCGTCATCAGCTTCTGCGCCTGCTCGTCGACCGCCTTCGAGTACTCCTTGAAGACCTCGTACCGCCCGCTGCGGGTCGCGTGCTGCAGCTTGAACACGGTCTGCGGGTTGAACAGGTGGGCCTCGCCTTCGCGACGCCACTGGTACTCACCACCCACCCACAGCCGGCGGTGCTTGTGCGGGATCCGCGGGTACGCCTGACGGTGCCGCGCGGCCACCTCCTCCGCGATGACGTCGAGGCCGACACCGCCGAGCCGGGAGGTGGTGCCGGTGAAGTAGTCGTCGATGAGGTCCTGGCTCAAACCGAGCGCCTCGAAGATCTGGGCACCGGTGTAGGAGCTGACGGTGGAGACGCCCATCTTGCTCATGACCTTCAGCACGCCCTTGCCGAGCGCCTTGATGTATCGGTGCACCGCCTCGTCGGCACTGTGTTCATCAACGCCGGAGCCCGCGACGACCCCGCCGCGGACGAGGTCCTCGACCGACTCCATCGCGAGGTAGGGGTTCACGGCGGCGGCGCCGTACCCGACCAGGAGCGCGACGTGGTGCACCTCGCGCACGTCGCCGGCCTCGACGATCAGGCCGACCTTGGTGCGTGTCTTCTCCCGGATCAGGTGGTGGTGCACCGCACTGGTGAGGAGGAGCGAGGGGATCGGGGCGAGCTCGGCATCGCTGTCACGGTCGGACAGCACGATCAGCCGCGCGCCGGCAGCAATGGCGTCGCTGACCTCCTTGCGCACCCGCTCCAGCGCGACCCGCAGCGCCTCGCCGCCACCGGAAACCGGGTACAGGCCTTTGACGACGTGCGAGGCGAAGCCCGGCATGTCGCCGTCGTCGTTGACGTGGATGATCTTCGCCAGGTCGTCGTTGTCGAGCACCGGGAACGGCAGGGTGATCTGACGACACGATGCCGGCGTCGGCTCGAGCAGGTTGCCTTCGGGGCCGATCGAGGTCGACAGCGAGGTCACGAGCTCCTCGCGGATGGCGTCCAGCGGCGGGTTCGTGACCTGCGCGAACAGCTGCGTGAAGTAGTCGAACAGCAGCCGAGGGCGCGCGGACAGCGCGGCCACCGGGGTGTCGGTGCCCATCGAACCGATCGCCTCGGCGCCGGCGCGCGCCATCGGCGCCACGATGATGCGCAGCTCCTCCTCGGTGTATCCGAAGGCCTGCTGGCGCCGGAGGACCGACTCGTGCGAGTAGACGATGTGCTCGCGTTCGGCGAGGTCGTCAAGGTGGACCTGGCCGGCGTGCAGCCACTCTCGGTACGGCTGGGCGACCGCGAGCTCCGCCTTGAGCTCGTCGTCGTCGACGATGCGACCGGCAACGGTGTCGACGAGGAACATCCGGCCCGGCTGCAGCCGGCCCTTGCGCACGACCCGGTCGGCCGGGATGTCGAGGACGCCGACCTCGGAGGCCAGGATCACGCGACCGTCGTCCGTCACCCAGTAGCGCGATGGGCGAAGACCGTTGCGGTCGAGCACAGCGCCGACGACGGTGCCGTCGGTGAAGGTGACACAAGCCGGGCCGTCCCACGGCTCCATCACGCAGGAGTGGAACTCGTAGAACGCCTTGCGGTCAGGGTCCATCTGCGCGTTGTTCTCGTGCGCCTCGGGGATCATCATCAGGACGGCGTGTGGCAGCGACCGCCCGCCGAGGTGCAGCAGCTCGAGCACCTCGTCGAAGCTTGCGGAGTCGCTGCCGCCGGCAGTGACGATCGGGAACAGCCGCGACAGATCGCCGGGGATGAGCTCGCTCTCCAAGAGCGCCTCACGGGCCCGCATCCAGTTGCGGTTGCCCATCACGGTGTTGATCTCGCCGTTGTGCGCGATGTAGCGGTACGGGTGGGCCAGCGGCCAGGACGGGAAGGTGTTCGTCGAGAACCGCGAGTGCACGAGTGCGATCGCGGAGGCGAAGCGCTCGTCGGTGACGTCCGGGAAGAACGTCGGCAGCTGGTCCGTCGTGAGCATGCCCTTGTAGACCATCGTGCGACACGACAGCGACGGCAGATAGCTTCCGACCTCACGTTCGATGCGCTTGCGGACGCAGAAGGCACCGCGCTCGAGCGCCAGGTCAGTGTCACCGGTCGCCGATGCGACGAAGATCTGACGGAAGCGAGGCATCACCGACAGCGCGGTCTCGCCCAGGGGCGAAGAGTCGATCGGCACGTCGCGCCAGCCGAGGACTTTCAGGTCCTCCTCCCGCACGATGCGCTCGATCGCGTCGACCGCCTTGCGCTCGTTCTCGTCGTCGTCCGGCAAGAACACGAGCCCGACCGCGTAGGCGCCACCCTCCGGCAGCTCGAAGCCCGCGACCTCGCGAAGGAACGCGTCCGGGATCTGGACGAGGATGCCCGCGCCGTCGCCGGTGTTGACCTCAGCGCCGGACGCGCCCCGGTGGTCCAGGTTGTGCAGCGCCGTCAGCGCGTCCTCGACGATCGCGTGGCTGCGGCGGCCGTGCATGTCCGCGACGAACGCCACGCCGCACGCGTCGTGCTCGTGAGCGCCGTCGTACAGACCCTGCTTCTCGGGCATCGCGGCGGACCTGAACGGCGACTGGCCTATAGCCCGCCCATCCGCCGAGCCGGCTCGCGCCGGCCGGCCCCCTTGTGGCACAGCAGACATAACGGGACCCGTCCTCCGAAGTCATCACACGGCGCTCGTCCGCCGGGTACGGCGGTGCAGGCGGATATGTGGGTGCGGGACGGCGTCGGCCCTGCGCCAACCAGGTTACCCCAGCGTTACACGCGCGAACCATTCCTTAAGCGGAGACGCTGGTTCCGATCGCGTGACCGATCCCGAAGACCACCGCCACGCACGCGGAACCGAGCACGAGCTGCCGAAGCGCCCCGAAGACGAGCGGCCGGTGCGTGAACCGGGCCACCGCGCCGCCCATGAGAAGAAGGAGCAGGGCGCCCAGCACGATCGACCAGACCAGCGTGTGCGTTCCCAGCAGGTACGGGAGCAGCGGCATCAGCGCGCCGAGCGCGAAGGTCACGAGCGAAAGCCCACCCGCGACGTACGGCGAGGGCTGCGAATCCGGGTCGATGCCCAGCTCCTCGCGCACATGGACCCGCCAGGCCTCATCGGGATCCTTCGAGACCTCAGCAGCAACCCGGATCGCCAGATCACGGGGCAGCCCGCGGCGCCGGAACAGCCCGGCCAGCTCGCGCTCCTCAGCCGCCGGACTGCGCTCGAGCTCCGCGCGCTCCTTGTCGATCTCCGACTGGACGAGCTGCGTTTGTGACTGCACCGATGTCCACTCGCCCACGGCCATCGAGAACGAGCCGGCAAGGAGCCCGGCCCAGCCGGCCAGGATCACGTCGTGCGCGGTGGAGTGCGCAGCCGCGACGCCCGCCACCAGCGCGCCGTTCGACACCAACCCGTCCATCGCACCGAACACGGCGGGCCGCAACCAGCCACCTGTGACATCGCGGTGGGTGTGGTGGATCTCGGAGGACTGCGAAGCCGACTCCGCGCGCGCGACGACCGCCGGCATCGACTCCTTCACGCCGTCAGCCTATGCGCGTCGTCAGCCGGAGAAGTGGGCTCGTCGGCTTCGATCTGTCGTCCGGCGACCACGAAGTACGCCGCTGCGGCGGCGAACACGAGGATGCTCGTCCAGTCGTTGAGCCGCAGGCCGAGAAACTTGTGCGCGTCGTCGATCCGCAGCGACTCGATCCAGCCCCGGCCCGCGGTGTAGAGCATCACGTACAGCGCGAGCGCGCGGCCCTTCGTGTAGTGGTAGCGGCGATCCAGCCACACCACCGCCAATGCGACGCCGACATCCCAGATCGACTCGTACAGAAACGTCGGTTGGTAGTAGGCGTCGCCGAGGTAGCCGGCGATCCGGTGCTGGACGTCGATGTGCAGCCCCCAGGGCAGGGAGGTCGGCCTGCCGTACAGCTCCTGGTTGAACCAGTTGCCCCACCGCCCGATGGCCTGCGCGACGGCGATGCCGGGAGCGACGGAGTCGGCGTACGTCGCGAAGCTGACGTTGTGGCGGCGGCATCCGATGTAGGCGCCTAAGGCGCCGAAGAGCACTGCACCCCAGATGCCAAGCCCGCCGTCCCAGATCTTCAGCGCCCCGAGCGTGCCGGAACGACCCGGGCCACCCCAGTACAGCTCCGGGTTGGTCGCGAGGTGGTAGATCCGCGCCCCGACCAGGCCGAACGGCACTGCCCAGGTCGCGATGTCGGCGACTGCGCCCTTGCGGCCGCCGCGAGCGACGAGCCGTCGATCACCGATGACGACGGCGGCAATGACCCCGGCGATGATGCACAGCGCATAGGCGCGGATCGGCAACGGCCCCAGGTGCACGACGCCGCGTGACGGGCTCGGAATGTGGGCCGGCAGCACTCGGTGCAGGCTACTTGTCAGGCGTTGCCGGCCTCCGAGCGCGTGCAGGCCCCGACAACTCAGCCGCGAACGCCGGCGGCAAGCTCTGCCGCAAGAGCCCCGACCGCCTTCACGCCGGACGGCACGTCAGCGGCGTCGAGCAGGCAACGCACGAGCGCCGAACCCACGATGACCCCGTCGGCGTAGGAGGCAACCTCTGTGGCCTGCGCGCGGTTCGACACGCCGAGCCCCACTCCCACCGGAAGCTGCGTCGTCTCCCGCACCCGCTTGACCAGATCCGGAGCGACGGAGGAGGTGGCCTCACGGGCTCCGGTGACACCCATCGTCGAGGCCGCGTAGACCCAGCCGCGGCAGGCGGCTGTCGTGCTCGCGATCCGGGCAGGGGTCGACGACGGCGCGACGAGGAAGACGCGATCGAGATCATGGCCGGCCGAGATCTCCAGCCAGTCCCCCGCCTCGTCCGGGATGAGGTCCGGGGTGATCAGGCCACTGCAACCGGCGGCCGCTAGGTCGGTCGCGAAGCGCTCGACGCCGTACGCCAGCACCGGGTTCCAGTAGGTCATGACGACAACCGGCACTCCCATCGCGGCGGCCGCCTCTGCCGCGCGCATCACATCGGCGATGCGGGTGCCTTGCCGCAGTGCCTGCTCGGTAGCGGCCTGGATGGTGACGCCGTCGATGACGGGGTCGCTGTAGGGCAGGCCGAGCTCGATCAGGTCCACGCCGCCGTCGACGAGCGCACGCAGTGCCTCGATGCAGCCGTCGTACGACGGAAACCCGGCCGGCAGATAGCCGACGAACGCAGCCCGCTTCTCGGCGCGCGCTTTCGCGAACGCCTCCCCCGAAGATCTCACACGAGACCGAACCACTCGGCGGCCGTCGTCATGTCCTTGTCGCCCCGCCCCGAGAGGTTGACGAGCAGCACGGCGTCGGCACCGAGCTTTCGCACGACGGAGTGCACGCCCGCGAGCGCATGCGCGCTCTCGATGGCCGGAATGATCCCCTCGGTCCGGCACAGCAGACGGAACGCCTCCATCGCGTCGTCGTCATCCACCGGTTCGTACGTCGCGCGGCCGGTGTCCTTGAGCCACGCGTGCTCGGGCCCAACCCCCGGATAGTCCAGACCCGCCGAGATCGAGTGCGACTCTCGGGTCTGGCCGTCCTCGTCCTGCATCACCTACGACCGCGATCCGTGCAGCACTCCGGGTGAGCCGCCGGTCAGTGTCGCTGCGTGCTTTCCGGTCTCGATCCCCTCGCCGCCCGCCTCGAATCCGTACAGCCCGACCTGCCCGTCAGGAATGAACGCCGTGAAGATGCCCATCGCGTTCGAGCCGCCGCCGACACACGCGAGGACCGCGTCGGGCAACCGGCCGAGCCTGTCCTGGCACTGCGCGCGTGCCTCGGTGCCGATGATCGAGGCGAAGTCACGCACCATCGCAGGGAACGGTGCCGGACCACCGACCGACCCGATGACGTAGTGCGTGGTTTCGACGTTCGTCACCCAGTCGCGAAACGCCTCGTTCATCGCGTCCTTGAGGGTGCGAGAGCCGCTCTTGACCGCGACGACCTCCGCCCCGAGCAGGCGCATGCGCGCAACGTTGAGCGCCTGGCGCTCGGTGTCGACCTCGCCCATGTAGACGGTGCACTCGAGACCGAACAGCGCCGCGGCGGTAGCGGTGGCGACCCCGTGCTGGCCGGCCCCCGTCTCCGCGATGACGCGCGGCTTGCCCATGCGCTGCGTGAGGAGCGTCTGGCCCAACACGTTGTTGATCTTGTGTGCGCCGGTGTGGTTGAGGTCCTCACGCTTGAGCAGGACGCGCGCACCGACCGCCTCCGAGAAACGCGTCGCGTCGTACAGCAGCGACGGACGCCCCGCGTAGTCGCGCAACAAGCGGCCGAACTCGGTCTGGAACTCGGGATCTGTGCGGGCCGCGCGGTACGTCGTCGCGAGCTCGTCGAGCGCGGCGATCAGCGCCTCGGGCACGTACCGTCCGCCGTACGGACCGAACCGATCCTCGTCCTGCCCGACAGTCGTCGCCACGGCTACCCGGGGTGGCGGCAGGACGGATGCACGCCCGCGGCCACCAGATCCGCGACCGCCTGGCGAGGCACATCAGCCTTGACGAGGCCCTCACCCACGAGGACGGCGTCGGCGCCCGCCGCAGCGGCGGCCAGGAGGTCGTGCGGCCCCCGCACGCCACTCTCGGCGACCCGAATCACCGAGGACGGGATGGTCGGCGCAACGCGAGCGAACGTCTCACGATCCACCTCCAGCGTGCGCAGGTTGCGGTTGTTGACACCGATGACCCGGGCTCCGGCATCGAGCGCACGCAGCGCCTCGGTCTCGTCATGCACCTCGACCAGGGCCGTCATGCCGAGGCTGTCGATCCGTTCCCGCAGGCTGACCAGCACCTGCTGCTCGAGCGCGGCGACGATGAGCAACACCACGTCTGCGCCGTGAGCACGCGCCTCCCACACCTGGTAGGGCGTGACGACGAAGTCCTTGCGCAAGACAGGGACGTCCACCGCAGCCCGGACGGCGTCGAGATCGGCGAGCGAGCCGTTGAAGCGACGCTGCTCGGTGAGCACCGAGATGACGGCGGCACCGCCGGCGGCGTACTCCTTCGCCAGGGCAGCAGGGTCGGTGATGGTCGCCAGGTTCCCGGCGCTCGGACTTGATCGCTTGACCTCGGCGATGACCGCGACGCCTTCACCGGACAATGCTGCATGCGCGTCCTTCGGAGCCGGCGCCTTGGCCGCCAGCTGCTTCACCGCGTCGAGCGGCAACTCACGCTCACGCTCGGCGAGGTCCTCACGCACCCCACGCACGAGGTCGTCAAGGACCGACATTCGGTCAGCGTAAATGGCGACACCGGTGGTCATGCTGTCGGGTCCTGTCCCCGATCAAGCGCCTCCCACGCGGCGATCTTGGAATCCGCGCTCCCGGCGGCGGGCGCCGCGGCGTGCGGCGCCTCGTATTTGTGTCCCAGCGCGGCCCACCGCTGGCCGCGAACCGCGACGGCCAGTCCGACCAGGACCGCGAGCAGACCACCCAACGCCGCCGGCAGCCACCAGACATTGGCCGTGCCGTGTGCCGGCACGCCGAGGCCGCCGACCTCGTGCGAGGTCAGCGCCGACGACACAGCCGTCCGGCCGGCGATCGACACCCCGAGCGCGATGCCGCCGACCGCGGCGACCACGATCCCGACGACCCGGCGCAGCCGTCCGCGGGCAGCAATGACGGCCGCGGCAAGGGCGAGCAGCGCGATGCCGAGCGCCGGAAGCGACGGCTCGACGGCGTGACCGGTCACCGACACCGACGTGTCAGCCGCACCAGGGATTCGCACCCGAGCCGTCGACCACACTCGCCCGCTCGCGACCAGGACGAGCACGCCGGCGACAGCGACACCGACCAAGGCTCGGACGAGTCCCCGGGTCCCCTCCCTCATCCCGCTGCCGGCCGCAGCGCGTCTGCCGACGCGAGCGCGGCGAGCACGGCGGCCGCCTTGTTCCTGGACTCGAGGTCCTCGGCGGCGGGATCGGAGTCGGCGACAATCCCCGCACCGGCTTGCACGTAGGCACGGCCGTTGCGCATCACCACCGTCCGAATCGCCACGGCCGTGTCGAGATCGCCGGCGACGTCGACGTAGCCGACGACCCCGCCGTACAACCCGCGCCGGGTCGGCTCGAGTGCCTCGATGACTTCCATCGCGCGGACCTTCGGCGCACCGGACAACGTGCCCGCGGGGAAGCAGGCGCACAACACATCCAGCGAGCTCACCCCTGGCGCGACGTCGCACACCACCGTCGAGACCAGATGCATGACGTGGGAGAACCGCTCGACCGTCATGAGGTCGACGACTTCCACCGAACCGGCTGTCGCGATCCGTCCCAGGTCGTTTCGACCGAGATCGACGAGCATCACGTGCTCGGCGCGCTCCTTCGGATCCGAGACCAGCTCGGCGGCGAGTGCTGCGTCCTGCTCCGGCGTGGCACCGCGCGGCCTCGTCCCGGCGATGGGGTGCATGAGCGCCCGGCTGCCCTCCACCTTCACGAGCGCCTCGGGGGAGGACCCGACGACATCGAGATCCTCGAAGCGCAACAGGTACATGTACGGCGACGGGTTCGACGTCCGCAACGCGCGGTACACGTCGAGCGGATCCGCGGTGGTCGTCGTCTCGAACCGCTGTGACACGACGATCTGGAAGCAGTCGCCCGCGCGAATGTGCTCCTTGGCGGTCTCGACCTGCGCCATGAACTCCTCGCGCGTGGACCGCTCCTCGTAGGGCGGGACAGTGCCGCGCGCCAGCGTTGCCACCGACGACTCGGTGGGCTTCGCGAGATCGGCGGTCATCGAGTCCAGCCGGGCAACTGCGTCGTCGTACGCCGCGCCCGGATCCTCGTCAGCACCCGGCGTGAGCCCGTGGATCACGTTCGCGACCAACAGGATCGAGCCG
>JAICMG010000164.1 GCA_025929365.1 Frankiaceae bacterium | reverse complement strand
TCGAGGAAGTCCTTGATCGCCATCTTCTTCGCGCGCGCCACGATGTTCTCGATCATCGCGCCGGAGTTGAAGTCCTTGAAGTACAGGACCTCCTTGTCTCCGTTGGCGTAGGTGACCTCGAGGAAGCGGTTCTCCTCGCTCTCGGTGTACATCCGCTCGACCGCGACCTGAACCATCGCCTCGATCGTCGCGTCAGGCGAGCCGCCGTGCTCGGACAGGTCGTCCGGGTGAAGCGGAAGCTCGGCGACGAGGTACTTCGAGAAGATGTCGCGCGCGGCCTCGGCGTCGGGTCGCTCGATCTTGATCTTCACGTCGAGGCGGCCCGGCCGCAGGATCGCGGGGTCGATCATGTCCTCGCGGTTGGATGCGCCGATCACGATGACGTTCTCGAGGCCCTCGACGCCGTCGATCTCGCTCAGCAGCTGCGGGACGATCGTGTTCTCGACGTCCGAGGACACCCCGGAGCCACGGGTGCGGAAGATGGAGTCCATCTCGTCGAAGAAGACGATGACAGGCGTGCCTTCGCTCGCCTTCTCCCGCGCGCGCTGGAACACGAGCCGGATGTGCCGCTCGGTCTCACCGACGTATTTGTTGAGCAGCTCGGGGCCCTTGATGTTCAGGAAGTACGAGCGGCCCTCGCCCTTGCCCGCTTCGGCAACCTTCTTCGCAAGCGAGTTCGCGACCGCCTTCGCGATCAGCGTCTTGCCGCAACCGGGCGGGCCGTAGAGCAGGATGCCCTTGGGCGCGCGCAGCTGGTGTTCGACGAACAGGTCCTTGTGCAGGAACGGCAGCTCGACCGCGTCGCGGATCGCTTCGATCTGGTCGCGCAGACCGCCGATGTCCTCGTAGTCGATGTCGGGAACCTCTTCGAGCACGAGCTCCTCGACCTCGGACTTCGGGATCCGCTCGTAGGCGTAGCCGGACCGCGCCTCGAGTAGCAACGAGTCCCCCGGCCGCAGCGGCGTCGCGTGCAACGAGTCGGCCAGCATCACGACGCGCTCCTCATCGGTGTGGCCGATGACGAGTGCCCGGTCGCCGCCCTCGAGGATCTCCTTCAGCATCACGACGTCGCCCTGCCGCTCGAACGACAGCGCCTCCACCACGTTGAGCGCCTCGTTGAGCATCACTTCCTGGCCACGGCGCAGATCGTCGATGTCGAGCGCGGGTGAAACCGCGACCCGAAGCTTTCGTCCACCGGTGAAGATGTCGACGGTGTCGTCATCGTGGCGGGCAAGGAAGTAGCCGTAGCCCGACGGCGGTTGCGCCAGCCGGTCGACCTCTTCCTTCAGCGCCACGATCTGCTCGCGCGCCTCCTTGAGCGTGGCGACCAGCCGCTCGTTGCGGGTCACGGCAGCGGTGAGCTCGGCTTGAACCTGGGCCAGCCTCTCCTCGACACCACTGCCGCCGCGCGGGGCCACCGTCAGCCGGCGCCGCAGGCTCGCGATCTCGGACTCGAGGTAGGCGACCTGGTCGGCGAGCTCGGCCGAGTGCTTCTCGAGGCGCGCCGCACGTGTCTCAGACTCGTCACGTCCTGGCACGTTCACCTCCTCGGTTCGCGCCCATATCGGCCGAGGCGAGCCTATAACCGAGCCGAACAGACGCTCTGTCTATTTCGACGTTTCTGACCCGCGTCGGTTGCGTTCTCACCTCTTGTGGCAAACCACTAACTATCGGCGGGCCGCGCACCCTTTGAGGGCCGGCGCCGTCTTGGTGGCGCGGTGACTCCGGGTGCGAGCCGGCGCGCCGTGACCAGGAATCCGGTGTGTCCGATCATCCGGTGCTCCGGCCGGACCGCCAGCCCGTCGACGTGCCACCCTCGCACGATCGACTCCCAGGGCGCCGGCTCGGCAAAACCGCCGTGCTCCCGCAGCGCTTCGACGACGCTGGAAAGCTGGGTCGTCGTCGCCACATACCCACACAGCACCCCGCCAGGCACGAGCAGTCGCGCCGAGACCTCGACCACTTCCCACGGCGCGAGCATGTCCAGGACCACCCGGTCGGCGACCCCCTCCCCTTCGGCATCCGCCAGGTCACCGACATGGAGGGTCCACGCCGACGTCAGGCCGTCGAGGAAGCGCTCGACGTTGGTCCGGGCGACGTCGGCGAAGTCAGCACGGCGCTCGTACGACGTGACGGCGCCGGACGGGCCAACCGCCCGCAGCAGGCTGCAGGTCAACGCGCCCGACCCGGCCCCTGCCTCGACCACCCGCGCCCCGGGGTAGATGTCGGCCATGGCGACGATCTGGGCAGCGTCCTTCGGGTACACGACGGTCGCGCCGCGCGGCATCGACAGCACGTAGTCGGCCAGCAGCGGCCGCAGCGCCAGGTAGTCCGTCCCCCCGGCCGACGAGACGACCACGCCCTCGGGCCTGCCGATGAGGTCGTCGTGCGGAATCACACCGCGATGGGTGTGGAACTCCTTGCCGGCCACGAGCTCGATCGTGTGCATCCGGCCCTTGGGGTCGGTGAGCTGCACGAGATCGCCGGGACGCAACGGCCCGCGCCGCTGCTCCCCCTCCGTTTTGGCCACGCCGAAAGGTCTACCTGACCCCGGCCGCCCGGAGGGCGGCAATCAGGTCGGTCCGTGCCAGCACGCCCTGCAACGCGCCGTCCGATCCGGCCACGAGGTACTCCGTGGCGGGCGTCTCCTGCACCGCGGTCATCAGATCCGCCCCGGTCAACCCCGGCGACAGCACGAGACCGGCCTCCACCGGTCGCGCCAGGTCGCTTACCGAGACCCACGGCTGCCGGTCGACGGGCATCGCCTGCACCGCCGCCTCCGACACGATGCCGGCCCACCGGTCCCTGCCGTCGACGACGACCAGTGCCCGCGCGCCGATCGCGCGCGCCCGGCGTACCGCCTCAGCGAGCGGCAGCTGAGCCTCGACGGTCAACGCCGGTCGCACGAGCTGCGACAGCGAAAGTCCGGGGATCACCGCACCGACGCGTGCCTGCGCGATCGACAGCGACGCATTAAGCCAGATGAAGCCGGCAACGACGAGCAGGTAGAACGCTGCCCAGCTGCCGTCGCCGGTTCCGAACCGCGGATCGACGATCGCGGCGAGGGCGGTCAGTCCGGCGATGACGCGGCCCACCCACCCGGCGACCAACAAGCCGCGCATGCGGTCACCAGTGACGTGCCAGAGCAGGGCGCGCAGCAGCCGCCCGCCGTCGAGCGGCATTCCAGGCAGCAGGTTGAACGCCGCGACCAGGCCGTTGGTGGTGGCCATCCAGCTGGCGATCAACCAGCCAACGGAGTGGTCGGCCAGATGGGCGCCGATGGCCGCTGCGACACCGGCCAGGAACACTGACGTCAGTGGACCGACAGCCGCGACGAGGAACTCCCGGCCCGGAGTCTGCGCCTCGTCGAGCAGCTCGGTGCTCGCGCCGAGCAGCTGCAGCACGACCCGGCGCACCCGAAGCCCAAACGCCCGGGCGACCACGACGTGACTCGCCTCGTGCGCAAGAACGGCGGCGTAGAGGAGCAGGATCAGCACGAGCGTGACGAGATAGCTCGCACCGGTGCCGACCGACACGTACTTGCGGATGACGTCCGGCGCGGCGAGGGTGCCGATGACGACCAGGACGATCCACAGCGGCGAGACCACGAGCGGTACGCCGAAGATTCGCCCGGCCGGGATCCCGGCCGACGGCCGTGCCGGCGGCTGCGGCGCCGGCCGCTGCTCGCTCACGGATCCAAGAGTAGGCGCCCGCGCGTCGTCGGATTTCGTCATCGGGGTGCTCTAACGTCCGCGTCATGACGGAGCTGGCCGATCGCGAGAGCATCACAGAGGTGATCGAGCTCCCGACTGAGGCACTGGACGCGACCCGCCCGGAGTGGTCGTTGTCTCCGTCGCGCGCGCTCGACTTCAAGAACTGCGCCCTGCTCTACCGGTTCCGCGTCATCGACCGGCTTCCCGAGCCACCAAGCCTCGATGCCGCGCGCGGCACCGTCGTGCACGGCGTGCTGGAGCGCCTGTTCGACCTTCCTGCGGCCGACCGGACCATCGCCGCGGCCTGTGATGACGTCGAGCCGGGCTGGCAATCGCTGCTTGACGAGACGCCCGAGCTCGCGGACCTCATCCAGACCGCGCCCGGCGGGCTCGCCCAGCTGGTCGCGTCAACCCGCGAGCTCCTCGACAGCTACTTCTCCCTCGAGGACCCGCAACGCCTCGAGCCCGCCGAGCGAGAGGTGCTCGTCGAGACGACCCTGCCCTCCGGCGTCCACCTCAAGGGCTTCGTCGACCGCCTCGACCGCTCGACTGCCGGCGACGTCCGCGTCGTCGACTACAAGACCGGCAAGTCGCCGAGCGAGCTGTTCGAAGGCAAGGCACTGTTCCAGCTGCGCTTCTACGCACTCGTGCTGTGGCGCACCACCGGTGTCATGCCGCGCCTCCTGCGCCTCTACTACCTGGCCGACCGGGAGGTCCTCGACTACTCCCCCGACGCCGCTGACCTCGAGTCCCTCGAGCGTCAGCTCGACGCGATCGCCACGGCCATTACCAAGGCGAGGGAGACCGGCGACTGGCGCCACAAGCCGAGCAAGCTGTGCAACTGGTGCTCGTTTCAGTCGCTCTGTCCTGAGTTCGGAGGAACGCCGCCGGAGCTACCTGACGGGAGGACCGAGCCCTCCGTCGGCTAGGGAGGAAGTGTGCTCGCTTCGCTGCGCGCATTCCTCCACGCCTCCTCCGGACTCGGTCATCCCGTCACGCTCCCGGCAGCGTCAAGAGCGAGCTCGCATCGAGCTCCCTCAACGACGTCACAACCAATCGGCCGGGTGCGGGCGCTATCGGGGCGATCCAGGGCACCGCGATGACCTTGCAGCCGGCGGCTTCGGCTGAGGTCACTCCGCTCATTGCGTCTTCCAGCACGACCGTCTCCGCGGGGAGGACGCCGAGCCGCTCACAGGCCACCAGGTAAGGCTCTGGATCCGGCTTGCCGTGGGTGACCTCGTCACCTGCGAGCGTCACGTCGAAGCGGTCCCGACCGACGCCGTCAAGCACTGCGTCGACGAGGACGCGGTACGACGATGACACCAGCGCGGTCGCAACTCCGGCAGCGCGCACGGCATCGACGAGTTCGAGCGCGCCCGGCATCAGTGGCAGCTGGTCGTGATATAGCGCCACCATCCGGTTGAGCAAGAAGTCCATGGCGGCTTCCACGTCCGCGGGACTCTGCGGGGCGCCGTACCACTCGAGCACTGTGCGGATCGCCGTGTCGAGGCGGGTGCCGATGATCGCGGTCTTGATCTCGTCGCTCCAGCTGCCGCCGAGGCGCTCGGCGAGCTCGATCTCGCCGATGGTCCACAACGGCTCGGAGTCGACGAGCAACCCGTCCATGTCGAACAGGACCGCTTTGACGGGGTGGCTCACCGTGCGTTGAAGTACTTGGCCTCGGGGTGGTGGACGACGATGGCATCCGTCGCCTGCTCCGGCGCGAGCTGGAACTCCTCCGACAAGCTCACGCCGATCCGCGCCGGGTCGAGCAGCTCGACGACCTTCGCGCGGTCCTCGAGATCGGGGCATGCCGGGTACCCGAACGAGTAGCGCGACCCGCGATAGGCCTGATGCGCGAGGACCTCGGACACGTCGCCCGATGTCTCGGCACCGAAGCCGAGCTCGTCGCGAACCCGGGCGTGCCAGAACTCGGCGAGCGCCTCGGTGAGCTGCACCGACAGGCCGTGCAGCTCGAGGTAGTCCCGGTAGGCGTTCTTCTCGAACAGCTCCGCGGTCGCCTCACTGATCCGCGCGCCGACCGTGACGAGCTGGAACGCCACGACGTCGACCTCTCCGGACTCCTCCGGCCGGAAGAAGTCGGACAGGCAGAGGAACCGGTCACGACGCTGTCTCGGGAAGGTGAAGCGGAGCCGCTCAGACCCGTCCTCGTTGAGCACGATCAGGTCATCGCCCTTGGACACGCACGGGAAGTAGCCGTAGACGACGCCGGCGTCGAGCCACTTCTCCGCCTGCATCCGCTCCAGCCAGACACGCAGCCGCGGCCGGCCCTCGGTCTCCACCAGCTCCTCGTACGACGCGCCGCCTTCGCCCCGGGTCGGCTTGAGGCCCCATTGGCCGAGGAACGTCGCACGCTCGTCGAGCATCGACGCATAGTCGGCGAGTGCGATGCCCTTGACCACGCGACTGCCGAAGAACGGCGGCGACGGGATCGGGTTGTCGGTGGCGACGTCGGAACGTGCCGGCACCAGCTCGGGCGCGATCTCGTCCGGGCGCCCGCGCGCCTTCACGCGACGCTCTCGCAACGCAGGAAGCTGCGCGCCCGGCTCCCCGCGCTTGACCGCCATGACGGCGTCCATGAGCCGCAGGCCCTCGAAGGCGTCCTTGGCGTACCGGACCTCGCCTTCGTAGAGGTCGGCGAGATCCACCTCTACATAGGCGCGAGTCAATGCGGCGCCGCCGAGCAGCACCGGCCAGCGATCCGCCAGGCCTCGGCTGTTCAGCTCCTCGAGGTTCTCCTTCATGATCACGGTGCTCTTGACGAGCAGCCCGCTCATGCCGATGACGTCGGCGCGATGCTCCTGCGCCGCCTCGACGATCGAGGTGATCGGCTGCTTGATGCCGAGGTTC